>CAZUHQ010000075.1:0-2073 GCA_964620605.1 uncultured Thalassotalea sp. | reverse complement strand
CACTTGATAGTTACCGCTAAACTCGTCGACATATTCCTGAATATCCTTGTTATCAATAATGGCTTCTAGCGGCAGGGAAAAATTGAGCTGTCGACGTTGAGTTCCCTGATAATCTACCTTTTTTTCATTGATAAATTTTGCCTTGTTGATAAAACGCAGCAAGCTTGGTGCGGCTGATAGCATACGCTTCATTTCTGCGACACCAACATTATCGACAGCGTTAAGTGTTGGGGTGTTTGCTTCGTCGTCTTGCTCTTTTTGTTGGGATTCGTTTTCCAGCTTGGCAATAGTGTTATCGTCAAAAACAAGTTGTAATCCCTGGGCGTTATCGGTGAGCGCAACCTGGATCAAGCCGGTTTTGGTTTTCAGTTTTTTCGGCTTACCGCGTTTTTGGCTAAATGAGCTTTCAACCTTGGCTGAAATTGGCGCTTTACCGGTTAATTGCGTCAAGGCATGTTTAAGATCATCCAGTCCGTCAGCAAATGAATAACCACATGTTAAGAAACATAGTGAGCAGGTTAATAATGAAAGTGCTTTTGGGAAACTCACATTTACTCCTTAAAAACAAAGACAATGAGCTGGTAATTGTGTGACAACTCAAATGAGTAGTCAAAAATAGTTGGTTAATAAATATGTCATAAAATAAGAGCTATTGATATTTTAAACCAGTTTGATTAATGATTTGCTCACTCTGCGAAATTAAAAGCCTTCACAAAACTTTCATATGGGTAATATTTGACCTGTTTTTAATTTTGCTGGTATGGTTGAGTAAAAGAATAATGATAAAAGAGTATGAGGAGTGTCAATGTCGCAAGCTGTCATTAGTGCAACAAAAGAAGATATTCGAGCTGCCTATTTAACGGCGGAAGATTTGAAGTTAGCCGTTTCTTTATTGTATCAGGCGTATCATGATGACCCGGTGTTTTTGGAGATCTTCAATGGTGATAAAAGTGACTATGAACAGCGCTTACGCTCTGCTATTCGCGAAGAGCTCAATGCGTTTTGGCAAGCGAAACAACCTATGGTGGGCTTGTATCTAAAAGAAACCATGGTTGGCGTTGCCTGCTTAAACAATCGCCAAGGCGGCGTGGCTGCCGACCGATTCTGGCACTGGCGCTTGAAGATGTTATTAGGTGCCGGGTACTTCAGCACTAAACAGATGATAGAAAAAGAAGAAAAAGTTTTATCCGAAGTTCCGATGCAAAAATTTCATATGCTGTCTTTTATTGCTATTCACCCATTACATCAACATCATGGCTTTGGTCATTACTTAATGGCGGCAGTGAATACCTTGCTAGATGAACACCAGGAAAGTGAGGGGGTGGCTGTTTATGCGACAACGGGGAAATATAAAGAGTTTTTTAAAGATGTGGATTATCAGTTTATTAAAGAGGTAGCGGTCGGCAATGTTTCTGGCTCCTTAATGATACATTACCGTAAAGCGTCTTAAAAAAAGCTGTTATCGCGAATAATTAACAAGACCAGCCTCTACTGATAGGACTGCTCTTTTGGTTTATCACTTGATCTTAAGTTTATTAACGCATAGCATGCCGTTTGTTTAATGTCTGATGTTTGGTATTGTGACGAGAAATATGAACCGAGTGTACTTTTCCCTGCTATTAATGTTTGCCATTATGTTGCAATCATTGTCGGTTGTTGCCGTAGCAAAGCAAAGCCACCAGGTTGATGTTCAGCATATACAAACCGAACATTCCCATCAGTTAGATAATCTTGCTGAGCAAAGTGAGTTTGAAGAAGCCCATGATGTGCAAGATTGTCATCATTGTGGTCATTGCCACGGTGCCCACGCCCAATGGGTATTCAGTAAATCTTGTGTTATTGCCAGCCAGTGGTTAGCCAACAACTATTACCTTTATTTTTTCATTGATAAAAAGATCTGGGTTGAAGAGTTAAATCGCCCTCCAATCGCTTAATTTCTTTCACTATACCGAATTGGCATTTGCCTGGGGTGAATGCCGGATATTGATTTTGAAATTAAGAGAATTTTATGAAAGTACTAGAGGCTGTTGATCTTTGTATTAAAAATAATCGACATAGCAACAAGGTATAATG
>CAZUHQ010000074.1:0-17743 GCA_964620605.1 uncultured Thalassotalea sp. | reverse complement strand
ATTGGCATCCGAGAACAACAACACCCAAGGTTAACAACAAGTAACTAATGACCAGAAAGTTAACATTTCTTTACTATAATGAAGATGTTTTACTCTCTTATAATAAGGACATTATTTATGACAGCCTATTGTGGTTCAACCTCTGCCCGTCCCGATCTCGACTGGAGCCAGCTAAAAGAAACCATTTTGATGCTCAATCTGGCGGTAGCGCAAATAGACCAATCTCTTAACGATGGCAATGCCTCGGTCAGCACCTTATCCAATTCATTTACCGCGTTGGCCACTAACTTAAACGATATCAAATCATCGATTGAGCATTTTAATAACGATGATATCAATAATGAAAAAATGAAAACTATCATAGAGGGCTCAACCGAAGCAGGTCTCGATAAAGTGCATAGTGCCATTATCGCGTTTCAATTTTACGATAAGCTCTCGCAGCGCCTGGATCATGTCAGTGAAAGTTTAACGGCATTATCACACTTGATCTCAGATCCCGCCGCCTTATATTCACCACAGCAGTGGCAAAAACTACAACAGGCTATTCGCAGTAAATATACCATGGAAGAAGAGCGTGAAATGTTTGATAACGTGATTTCAGGCATGCCGATTAGTGACGCACTGGCAATTTTCAGGCAAGAAAAACTTGCTCAGCAAAGCGATGACGACGATATTGAATTGTTTTAGTATTGCTATTAATTGACGTCTTCAATCTAACTTATTGCTAACTAATGATGTTGCTATGGTAATAACAGCAAGCATCACCAGCAGGGATGCTGGTGTTGAGCTTCCATGGAAGGACTTACAGCGCCTTGCTGGTTTACCTGACAACTGCTACCAGGAAAAAGGCCTTAATAAATAACGACGAGCCGAAATATCGTTATTTAATACCACCGATAGATAAATATTTAATCGCTAAATAATCATCCAAGCCATATTTTGAACCTTCACGACCATAACCGGATTGTTTAACGCCGCCAAACGGCGCGGCAACGTTAGATATCGCCGTGTCGTTAACGCCGACCATACCATAATCCAAGGCTTCACTAACCCGCCAGATCCTGCCGATATCACGGGCATAAAAATACGCCGCCAGGCCATACTCGGTATCATTAGCTAGCGCGATCACCTCAGTTTCGCTGTCAAAAGGAATAATCACCGACACCGGGCCAAATATTTCGTTTTTTGCCACCGGCATAGAATTAGTTACCTGGCTCAGCAAAGTTGGCTGGTAAAAACACTCACCTGTTGGATCGCTACTGCCACCCAGTTCAAGCCTGGCGCCCTGCGCAATTGAAGAGTCCACCAACTGTTTAACCTTATCTACCGCTTGAGGCGAAATCAACGGGCCGATTTGTGTCTCAGAATTTAACCCGTTACCGAGCGATAATTTAGCAACTTGAGCTTTATATTTTTCGGTAAATTCTTCAACCACAGAGTTTTGAACAAAAATACGGTTAGTACAAATACAGGTTTGCCCGGCATTGCGATACTTAGAGGCAATCGCGCCATTGACTGCTGCGTCGATATCCGCATCATCAAAAACAATAAATGGTGCGTTACCGCCGAGCTCTAACGAGACTTTTTTTACTCCTGCTGCACATTGCGCAGCCAGCAATTTACCGACCCGGGTTGAACCGGTAAAAGTAAACTTGGCGACATCCGGATGCTGAGTCAGCACCTTGCCGATATTAATGGCATCATCACTGACCACAACATTAAATACCCCGGCAGGAATACCGGCACGTTCGGCGAGCTCAGCCAGCGCCAAAGCAGAAAGTGGCGTTAGCTCTGACGGTTTAACGACAAAGCTGCAACCTGCCGCCAGTGCTGCCGCCGCTTTACGGGTGATCATCGCACTGGGAAAATTCCACGGAGTAATTGCCGTCACCACGCCAACAGGTTGTTTTAACACTAACAGGCGTTTATTCTGACTTGCCGCAGGAATCGTTTCGCCATAAACCCGTTTTGCTTCTTCAGCAAACCACTCGATAAACTCCGCACCATAGCCAATTTCACCTATTGCCTCAGCAAGTGGCTTGCCTTGCTCTAAGGTTAATAACCGGGCGAGATCTTCCTGATGCTCGATGATAAGCTCAAACCAGTTGCGCAGTAACTTTGCCCTGTGATTAGCACTTTGAGCCGACCAGCTGGTAAAGGCTGCTTTTGCCGCAGCCACTGCCAGCTCGGCATCATTAACCGATGCATTCGCCACTTGTGCAATCACCTCGGCTGTGGCGGGGTTGATAACAGACAACAGACGTTCACTCGAACACCACTGCCCATTAATATATGAAGCATTTTTAATTAGTGCTTTATCTGATAACTCTTGCATAAAATTCCCTTAAACAACAACGACAACCTACACGCCCTATATTTTATCAAAACAATATGTAATTTTTATTCACAGCTTTGGCAATAGTTAACTACTATTATCAAAGAGTCCAATAAAACTAGTAGCCTATAATGCCGACAACCAAAACGACAGTCACTATATTATATTACACCGATGACTCGTTAATTTTAGAGCACGAAACCAAGTGCTATCCAAAAAATGAACATGGCCGCATTATCATCCCAGCTGAATTTAAAGAAGGAAAAAGCATCCTCGCCGTCTGCCTTGGCGAAATTACTATCGTCAATAAATTTGGCGATCGCATTATCGGTGTCGATATTGAAAAAGACGACGTTTAATTTACTCGACAATTCTTTTTTTATTTAACTCTTATTTATCTTCTTTCCTGTCAACAACCGCCCCGCTTTAGTGCAAATACTCGTTCAAGCTAGTGCAAGATTTAAATCAAAAAAACAACAAAACAACATAACACGCTGTTATATATAGAAATTATCAACTGGCATTGAGTTTGCTGTCACTAAAGTAAGTCGAATAATAACAACAATGACTTGCTACTAAAGCCCAATAGCGCCACCGCGCTAATAAAGCACAAGAATCCAATATAGTAGGACAGTACGATGGAATTAAATGCACAGTCTCAATCAGTCAGTAAACAACGCATCCTGGTAATCGGTAACGGCATGGTCGGTCATCACTTTGTCGAGCAGCTTGGCAAAAACGATAATTATCAGCTCACAGTGCTCTCTGCCGAGTCTCATTTAGCCTACGACAGAGTGCACCTGTCAGAATATTTTGCCGGTAAAAGCGCAAACGATTTAGCATTGACTACCCCAGAAGAATATCAAAAACTCGGCGTCGACTTTCACTTAGATGCCAAAGTCACCCATATAAATAAAACCGCAAAAACTGTCACTACCGAGCAAGGTGACACTTTTAGCTATGACAAACTGGTACTGGCGACCGGCTCTTATCCGTTTGTCCCGCCAATTCCTGGCAAAGAACGTGAGCATTGCTTAGTTTATCGTACAATTGGCGATTTAGAACAAATCAAAGCCTCTGCCGAACAAGGTAAAATTGGTGTTGTTGTTGGTGGCGGTTTACTTGGTCTGGAAGCGGCCAATGCGTTAAAAGAACTGGGACTGGAAACCCATGTCGTCGAATTTGCCCCACAATTAATGGGAGTGCAATTAGATAAGGCCGGCGGCGCGCTGCTAAAGCAAAAAATTGAAGCGCTCGGAGTAACCGTTCATACCGAAAAAGCGACTCAGCAGATTGTTGATGGTGAAAACTGCGTACACCGTATGGAATTTGCTGATGGCAGCACATTGGAAACCGACCTGATTTTATTCTCCGCTGGTATTCGTCCTTATGATAATTTAGCGCGCGAATTTGATCTTGATATCGGTGAGCGCGGCGGCATTGTTGTTAACAACCAATGTCAAACCTCTGATCAAGATATTTATGCCATAGGTGAATGTGCGCTGTGGAATAACTTTATTTTTGGCCTGGTCGCCCCGGGATACAGCATGGCGAAAGTTGCTGCCGCGGATATTCAGGGTCAGCAAGAAAGCTTTACCGGCGCAGATATGAGCACCAAATTAAAACTTATGGGGGTGGAAGTAGGTTCCATCGGTGATGCCCATGCAAAAACCCCCGGCGCCCAGTGTTTTACCTACCAAAACGATCGTGATGTTATCTATAAAAAAATCGTTGTCAGTCAGGACGGAAAAAACTTACTCGGCGCTGTGCTAGTAGGAGATACCAGCGAATATGACTCATTAGTGCAATACGCATTGAACGGCATAGATTTACCGGAAAACCCTGATTCGCTAATCTTGCCAAGCAGCGGTGAAAAGCCAAGTTTAGGGGTCGATGCTCTGCCAGATAACGCCACCATCTGTTCCTGCTTAAATGTCACTAAGGGTGATATTGTCAGCGCCGTCGACGCTGGTGCCACCGATATCGCAGCAGTTAAAACCGCCACTAAAGCCAGCACGGGATGCGGCGGTTGTGCCGCGCTACTTAAAAACGTCGCTGAGCATGAATTTGCCAAACGCGGCATGGAAGTGAAAAAAGATATCTGCTCACACTTTGCCTATAGCCGCACCGAACTGTTTCATATTATTAAGGCGGAAAAAATTCGCAACTTCGATACTTTGATTGAAAAACACGGTAAAGGTATTGGCTGTGAAATTTGCAAACCAACCGTTGGTTCTATTCTCGCCTCGATTTGGAACGACTACATTTTGCAATCAGACCACCTACCGCTACAAGATACCAATGACATTTATCTTGGCAATATGCAAAAAGATGGGACTTATTCTATCGTGCCGCGGATGCCGGGCGGTGAAGTGACACCAGATAAATTGATTGCTATCGGTCATATCGCCAAAGAATATAACCTTTATACCAAAGTCACCGGCGGTCAGCGCATCGACTTATTCGGCGCCAGAGTCGACCAGTTACCAGATATTTGGGAGAAACTGATTGCCGCTGGCATGGAAACCGGTCATGCCTACGGTAAGTCACTTCGCACGGTAAAATCCTGTGTTGGCAGTACCTGGTGCCGCTATGGCGTACAAGACAGCATGTCGATGGCAATCTTCTTAGAAAATCGCTACAAAGGGTTACGGACACCACACAAAGTAAAGTTCGCCGTTTCTGGCTGTACCAGGGAATGCGCAGAAGCCCAAAGCAAAGATATCGGCGTCATCGCTACCGAAAATGGCTGGAACCTCTATGTCAGTGGTAACGGCGGCATGAAACCTCGTCACGCCGATTTGTTTGCCACAGATCTGGACGATCAAACCTTAATCAAATACATCGACCGCTACCTGATGTTTTATGTCCGTATGGCGGATCGTCTACAACGCACTTCCGTTTGGCTGGAAAGTATTGAAGGCGGCTTGGAATATTTACAAAAAGTGGTGATTAATGATCACCTAGGCATTAACGATGAGCTTGAAAAACAAATGGCAGCGGTGATCGACACATATCAGTGTGAATGGAAAACCACCATAGAAAGTCCGGAGCAACTCAAACGTTTTAGACAATTTGTTAACTCGGAAAAAAACGACAGCAACATTCAATTTGTTAACGAACGCGAACAAATTCGCCCTGCGACCCTGAAAGAAAAAACGGCTTCTGGCCTGTTAATCGACACAATCACTATCACAGATAAGCGCGATGAGCTGGCTGCGGTATAAACCTTGGGAGAGAACGATGACAATATCGACAAATGCACAAAACTGGCAAACCATCTGTCAAAAACAAGATTTGATCAAACACTCTGGAGTGTGCGCGCTGATTAATGAGGAGCTACAACTCGCAATTTTTCACACCGCTGAAGATCAGGTACATAGCATCTCCAATTGGGATCCGGCAGGACAAGCTAACGTACTGTATCGTGGCATCATTGGCGATAGTGATGGTGAAATATTTGTTGCCTCGCCGTTATATAAAGAAAGGTTTTCACTCACGACAGGACAATGTCTGGATGATGAAAGCCTCACGGTAACCAGCTATCAAACTCGCATTCATGGCGAACAAGTGCAAATACTGGTTTAATAAAAACTTCTACAAATAACAATACGCTAGATTTAACTATCTTTTGATAATTAAATCTGGCGATTTTTTATTAGCTTTGCAATAAAAACTCACTATTGATACCTTAGTCTATTGATATATGCCAATACTAAAAATCAATTTCTACATTTATTTCTTTGGACTTATAAATAGGTGAATCTACACCTTTTATATTCCAGTCATTAAACTGCTTAAGTTCTAATACTCTATAAGTTTTTGGTAACTGCTTCAAATCACCGGATTTCATAGAATAAACCATTAACTTTTGGTCATTTGCTTTAGTCCATTCGGGAAATGCTAAATACTCAGAAGTATTTGACCATATAATCGAAGGATTACATCGGGTAGAAATGATTTTTCCATCAATGGAAAGGATTCCTGATGTTGGCGCCCCCATCGCTATTTCATTAGCATTAGTAACAGAGGCTAAATATCTTTGATTAGGGCTTTCAACATTAGCTTCATAAGCCCACGGGCTAATACTCAACTCGAATCATCCTTGGCATATAACGCCGCAATTTAAGGTACAAATAGCAATATGTGTAAACTCGCCAATAATTTTTAAAAATTGATGTTAAATCAAGTAATAAGATAAATAAAGTAACATCTCAAAAAGAATGGATAAACATCAAAGTAACGCTCATAACTATCTTTTGATGAAATATAGATAGCTCCGTTTAAGTTGTAGTGTTAGCCAGCTCTAATTCAGTGACAAGCAAATTTAGCAATGAGTGACATCAGCTAACATCGCAGGGTTATCCCAGCGATAAATATACTCTTTGACTTTATTACCACAAGGCGTATGCCAATAAGCAATATCAACATTTTTACCACCAAGCGATTGATAAAACCCTATCGCATTTTGATTACATGCTAAAACTTCAAGATACAAACTATGCTCTTGATAATCACGGTTAGCCCACTTGGCAGCTGCTATTAATAACTGGGTTCCTATTCCTTTGCCTTTCGCCGACGAATGAACATGAAGATTATCAATAATAGTGCCGTATTTAGTATGGTTAGCACCAAAAGCACAAATAAAACCACAAAATTCTCCGTTATTTTCGGCAACTAACACATGCTGATTCGATGAAGGGGTCGTTAATCGTTGATGCCAGACATGCTTTCTTTCAGTAAAAATATCTTGATTCAAATACGCTGATGACAACGCCTCTTGATAATTATCTCGCCAGCTTTGTGCATGGAGCCCTGCAATAGCTGAAATATCATCGATATTTGCTTTTCTTATTTCACACATACGTTTAAGTTTTCCGGTATCTCAAAAAAACATCTTCCTTTGTAGTAACGGATATACTACTAAGCTTCAGGTTAAAATAGCTAATTAATAAACGAAAAACGTTAACATCGACATAAAGTTCTTTCAATAACAGTATTGTGATAGAACACATTCATCTCTAACTTTAATCATGCTACCATTTGACAAAAATAAGAATCACTCAATTAAAGGCAAAGCTAGCTGATGAAAATCATCTCTTTTAATATTAACGGCCTGCGCGCACGCTTACACCAGTTACAAGCTCTTATCGACAAACATCAACCTGACATTATCGGCTTGCAAGAAATCAAGGTGCACGACGATGCCTTTCCACTGGCGGATGTTGAAGCTATGGGCTACCACGTGTATTTTCACGGCCAAAAAGCCCATTACGGTGTCGCCATGCTCTGCAAAAAGCAAGCGGATGTGGTCACTAAAGGTTTTCCAACCGATACTGAAGAATCACAAAAACGAATGATCATGGTGCAAACCACTAATGATAAAGGTGAAAAAGTTACCGTATTAAACGGCTACTTCCCTCAAGGTGACAATATTGCCCATGAAACCAAATACCCATATAAACGTCAGTTTTATAAAGATTTAATGACTTATTTAAATGAGCATCATACCCCTGATGAGCATGTTGTTGTGATGGGTGATATTAATATTTCGCCGATCGATCTGGATATTGGCATCGGCGAAGTCAATCGTAAACGCTGGTTAAAAACCGGTAAATGTAGCTTCCAACCGGAAGAGCGCGAATGGCTGGCGACTTTAATGGATTGGGGCTTTAAAGATACCTTTAGGGAATTACATCCTGAGCGTGAAGAGCGCTATTCCTGGTTTGATTACCGCTCAAAAGGCTTTGATGATAACCGCGGTCTGCGTATTGATGTGATTCTGGCAACCGAAAATTTTGCTAAAAGCTGCATCGAAGCCGAGATAGATTACGAACTGCGCGCCATTGAAAAACCGTCGGATCATGCGCCGATCTGGTCGGTATTTAAATAAGCCGATATTAAATCAGTACGAAGCAGAGGGAGGCTCTTCCCTCTGCTAAAATAAACCACTTTAGCCCGACTATTTTGCTATGCCTGAACTTGTCCAATATCGTTGCCCAATTTGCCAACAGGCGTTAACACTTAATCAGCGAAGCTTTAGCTGTAGTAATAATCATTGTTTTGATATCGCTAAAGAAGCTTATGTCAACCTGCTACCGGTACAATTTAAGCATTCAAAAGATCCCGGTGATAACAAGGCTATGGTCAATGCCCGCCGCGCGTTTCTCGAACAGGGTTATTACCAGCCGTTAATCAAACAGCTAGTCGAAATGTACCAAACATACGGCAATACCTGTGGCAGAGTATTGGATGCAGGCTGTGGTGAAGGCTATTACACTCACCAGCATCAAACGGCTAACAATCAGGTTTATGGTATCGATATCGCGAAAGAGGCGATAAAAAAAGCGGCAAAGAAATATCGCCAATGTCATTTTAGCGTCGGCACCTTGTCACAGCTGCCATTTAGCGATCAACACTTTGACTGGCTATTTTCCATCTATGCACCGATTTTAGAGCGAGAATTTACCCGGGTGTTAAAGCCAAAAGGCTATTTGCTGACCGTCACGCCAGCACAGCGCCACCTGTTTGAATTAAAAGAAAAAATCTATCAAAACGCGAACGAACACGATGTCGCAAGACAACCGATTGAGCAGCTAAGGTTAATTGACGAACAACAGCTTTCTTACACCATGAGCTTAAAAACCGGCAACGATATCTTAAACCTGCTGTCGATGACCCCGTTTGCCTTTAAGGCATCCGAGCAAATCAAACAAACATTATCCACTATGACAGACTTTCACTGCCAGGCCGATTTTTTAATTCGCTTGTACCAAAAATAACTATACTTTAAGCCATTGAAAGTTAAATAAAGGAAAAACATGGCTCAAGCAAAACGTGCAGCCGATGACCCTTTTGCTGTGATGGTAGAAGCTGGCAGGCAATATTTTTGGTGTGCTTGAGGCAGAAGCAGCAACCAGCCGTTTTATGACGGCTCCCTTAAGGCGATAGTCAATAATAATCCATGGATAAATAAGATGTTGCTATGGTGATAAGAGCAAGCATCACCAGTGGGGATGCGGGTGTTGAGCTTCCATTGAAGGACTCGCAGCGTCTTGCTTGTTTACCTAGCTACAGCTACCGATAACATAATCAATATCAATTGGTATTAATATTTCTGATGTGCGTTCGCGTAACTTAAATTAAGTAGCTGAGCCAAGTCGAGATAGCGCGGCTTGTGCATCGATAATTTGATCTGGCCGCCACTTTGATTAAATTTCGCCACCCCTTCCTTATACCAGGCCGCTAACGCCGGTGGCAGATATTTATCAGCCTTAACACCTAGCATTACTAAGGCCTGCAATGGAATACTTAAGATAAACACCGCATAGACCACAGATTGTGGCAATTGTGGTAAACCACCGAGGTACAATTGGATGATCAAAATAAAAAGCGCGATACCAGGCAAATAGCGACAGGCCAGTCGACTCACCTGAATAGAACGATACTCGGCAAAATAACTGGCTAATTCTGCCTTTTGTGGCCACAACTGCATATATTTGCGACCCAGTTTCACTATTTCTACTACATTCATAATGCGTCACAGTATAACAACTCTTACTTAAAAGATAGCATAAATTGGCGATCACAACTTAATCTCTGCGTTATCGATAAATATTGAAGCAAATCAAATACAGCCAAAGGATTCTGACATATAATAAAGCCATGAAAATTTCTCAAACAATCCAGATGAAAAACAATATATTAGTCATAAACTGTGGCAGTTCCTCACTGAAGTTCTCCTTAATTGAACCAACCAGTGGTCAGATCATATTTTCTGGCCTCGCAGAAAAATTATTAACTGATAAAGCAAAAATCAGCTTTAAACAAGGCGAGGACAAACAAACCAGTCCATTATTGCCCCCTTATGATCATCAACAAGCGATAGCGCTATTAGTGGATTATTTGACACAAAGAGCACTGTTTGACAGCGTTTGTGCCATCGGCCATAGAGTGGTTCATGGCGGCGAACAATACAGCCAGCCAACCTTGATCACTGAACAAGTGAAGACCAGCATTGATGCGCTGAGTAAACTGGCACCACTACATAACCCGGCAAATCTGCAGGGCATAGCAGCAGCCGAAGCGGCATTTGACGGCTTAGCGCAAGTGGCGATATTCGACACTGCATTTCATCAGAGCATGCCGGAAAAAGCATTTTTATATGCACTGCCCTATAAGCTCTATCAAGAGCACGGCATCAGAAAATACGGCTTTCATGGCACCAGCCATTATTTTGTCTGTAAGCAGGCCGCTAAGTTAATGAATAAGTCATTAGCGCAATGCAATTTGATCAGTGCCCACTTAGGCAATGGTTGCAGTATCAGCGCAGTGAAAAATGGCAAAAGTGTCGATACCAGTTTAGGCATGACGCCGTTAGAGGGGCTGATGATGGGGACGCGCAGCGGCTCAATCGATCCCGGCATTATTTTTCATCTGGTGGAACAAGTTGGCTATTCGCTGGAACAGGTCAATGCTTTGCTTAATAAAAAAAGCGGCCTGCTCGGCGTTTCCGAGCTTTCTAACGATTGTCGCGAGCTTGAGCAAGCGGCACAAACGGGCAATAAATTAGCACAACTGGCACTGGAAATTTTTTGTTACCGCATCGCGAAAATGATTGCATCATTTATCCCCTGTTTTAACGAACTCGACGGTTTAATTTTTACTGGCGGCATCGGAGAAAACTCTCAGTATGTCCGCTCAAAAGTACTTGCTCAGCTCTGTTTACTTAATTTTGCCGAAGATTCAACCGCTAACCAGGCGTGTCGATTCGGCCAATCAGGCATTATCAATACCACAGATTCTCGCTCATGCTGGGTGATCCCCACCAATGAAGAATGGGTGATCGCCGAGCAAAGTTATCAGTTATTAAACGGAGTAAATTAGCATGTCCCGTAAAATTATGCTTATTCCAGTTGGCTTTGGCGTTGGCTTGAGCAGCGTCGCCCTTGGCTTAGTGCACGCCTGTCAGCAACAAGGCATTAAAGTCGGTCACTTTAAACCGATCAGCCAGCCAACGCGTAATAAACGCCCGAGTAAAAATAATACTGTGCCATTAGCATGTAACGAGCTGTCGCTTGCCTTAAACTATGTTGAGGAAAAAATGGGCGACGGCCAGCAAGACGTAGTATTAGAGCAAATCGTTGAAAACTGCGAAAAGTATAGCAAGCAATATGATGTCACTATCGTTGAAGGCCTGTTCCCAACGACACGTCAGCCTTATGCGGCGCGCATTAACCGCGATGTCGCCCAGGCGCTATCGGCAGAAATAGTGCTGGTTGCATCGCCAGATAATGACAGCATAGAAGAATTTGAAGACAGGCTAGAAGTCAGTGCCGCTACCTTTGGCGGTATCAAAAACAAAAAACTGATCGGCTGTATCATCAATAAAATCAATGCCCCGGATAGAGAAGAATTCGGCCTGCTACCCAGAGAACATGAGTATGATGAACAGCAAGAAGCCATACCATGGCAGCAACTGGCTATTTTCAACAATCGTAATTTTGATTTGTTAGGCACTATTGCCTGGGAAATCGATCTAATCGCCCCTCGTGTCATAGATATCAGCAACTACCTGGACGCCGAGATTTTAAATCACGGCGATATTAAGCATAGACGCATTCGCACTATCAGCTTTTGTGCGCGCAGTGCGGAAAACCTAGTGAGCCATTTACAACCCGGCAGGCTGATTGTTACCCCGGGGGATCGCACCGATATTATTATCGCCACCTGTTTATCTGCCCTTAATGGCACTAAACTAGCCGCATTATTGTTAACTAATGGTTACCTGCCCAATGAGCAGGTGATGCTACTGTGTAAACAGGCTTTACAAGCCGGATTACCCGTGCTTTCCGTACCCTGGGATACCTGGCAAACCTCACGCCATTTACTAAATTTCAATCCGGAAATTCCGGCAGACGATATTCAGCGTCACGACAAAGTAAAACAGTTTATCGCCGACAATATTTCCACAGATTGGTTAAGCCATTTAACAGACAATGTCAGCGAACTGGAAAAATTTTCACCTCCGGCATTTCGTCATAAACTCACGGAATTAGCTCGCGTTGCCAATAAGCTTATTATCTTACCTGAAGGCACGGATATCAGAACCATCAAGGCCGCAGCGATATGCGTTGAACGCAAGATTGCCCGTTGCCAGCTGCTTGGCGATAAAGACAGCATATTAACCATTGCCGAGCAGCAAGGGATCCACTTGCCCGATGAGCTGCTGATCACAGATCCAAAAACCATTAGAAATAACTATGTCGCGCCACTGGTTGAATTGCGCAAGCACAAAGGCATGACCGAAGTGGTTGCCGAGCAGGAATTAAAAGACAATACGGTATTAGCCACCATGATGCTACAACTTGGCCAAGTAGACGGCCTGGTTTCCGGCGCCGTCAATACCACAGCGAATACCATACGCCCGGCACTACAACTAATAAAAACTTCGCCAGATAGCTCATTAGTGTCTTCAATCTTTTTTATGTTATTGCCAGATCAAGTGCTGGTTTATGGAGATTGTGCGATCAATCCAGAGCCGAACGCCGAGCAGCTGGCCGATATCGCTATTCAATCTGCCGATTCAGCAAAAAGCTTTGGTATCGAGCCCAAAGTTGCAATGATCAGTTACAGCACGGGCAGTTCAGGTAAAGGCGCAGATGTCGAAAAAGTCACCCAGGCAACCGAACTGGTGAAAAGTAAAAGACCGGATATTATCGTTGATGGGCCATTACAATACGATGCGGCGATAATGGAAAATGTCGCCAGGAAAAAAGCCCCTGACAGTCCGGTGGCAGGAAAAGCAACGGTTTTTATTTTTCCGGACCTTAATACCGGTAACACCACCTATAAGGCAGTACAACGCTCGGCGGATGTTGTCAGTATAGGTCCTATGCTGCAAGGAATGAATAAACCAGTCAATGATTTATCCAGAGGCGCATTAGTTGACGATATTGTTTACACCATAGCGTTAACGGCCATTCAGGCAAAACAAAGTCAATAGAAAATGCCTGTAACACTCAAGATAACGGTGATATTTAACTGATATTCCCGTTATCTTGCAACAAACTCATATTTTCTCACTATTCACAGCATTAATTGTACAATTATTAGCTAGCCAAAAAACAGACTGGTAGATTTTTCTTTATATTTCATGACAATAGTTAACTAAGCATAGGTTGCTCACAATGATATCCACAGCTTTTGTGGATATCATTTTCTAACAGAGGATCACTAAAACACTGGTTGACCTCCAAGCTAAACCAGAGAAATCAGCAAACTTGCTTTATTTTCACCATCAAAGTAATAAAATTTAGTTTTTTATTTGCTTAATTTAGTCAAATTGACTAGCTGCACTGCATATAAAAACAGAGGAAACTCGCTGCACCTAGTATTCATTTGTTACGGCAGGTATAGTTAACTCTACAGCAATGACACAGCTAATCGAGGTAAAGACCTATATGTCGACCCTGACATTAAAATTATTATCCGAAAAATTTTCCATCCACAGCTTGGCAGCCGATCGCGAGATTCCTCAGCAAGTTTTTCAAGCACCGATCTATTTTATCGCCAAAACTTTTGAAGAAATCTCCATTGTTTTACCCTCTAACATCAGCATCGACAGTGAAGATGCAGAGCCTGACTGGCAAGCGTTGGAAGTGGTTGGCCCACTCGGTTTTTCTTTAACCGGCATTCTTTCCAGCATCTCTACCGTGCTGGCGAATGAAAAAATCAGTATTTTTGCCATTTCGACCTTTGATACTGACTATATCTTGGTAAAATCAGACAATATTCATAAAGCAGTCAGCGCACTGCGTAACAATAACTATCAAGTAATCTAATTATGACCATACTTTACGGCATTAAAAACTGCGACACCGTCAAAAAAGCCCGCAAATGGCTGGACGCTAATGAAATAAATTACACCTTTCACGATTTGCGCCTCGATGGCCTGGATAACGCGCTACTTAGCAGCTTAGTTGACAAAAGTGACTGGCAGTTAATGCTCAATAAGCGCAGCACTACTTATAAAAATTTGCCTGACGACATTAAAAACAACCTCACTGAGCAAGTGTTGTTTGATGCCGTGCTTGAACAACCAACCTTACTAAAACGCCCATTATTGTTAAACAACGAACAACTTTACATCGGTTTTAAGCCCGAGCAATACCAAGAACTGTTTTAATAATGGAAAAACCTTACTCACCTGTTATCGAGCTCACCCGATCATTAATTTCCCGAATGTCGGTAACCCCCGAAGATGCCGGCTGCCAGACATTAATGTCAGAATTACTAAGCCCTTATGGTTTTACCAGTGAAACCCTGGTGTTTGAAGATACTACGAATTTATGGGCACGCCGTGGCAACCAGGGACCGGTTTTCTGTTTTGCCGGCCATACCGATGTAGTACCGGCGGGTAACCTGGAATTATGGCATTCACCGCCATTTGAGCCTGTGATTAAAGACGGCATGCTCTATGGCCGCGGCGCAGCAGATATGAAAGGCAGTTTGGCAGCCATGGTGATAGCGACTGAACAGTTTATTAAAGATTTCCCTGATCATCACGGCTCAATCGCATTTCTTATTACCAGTGACGAAGAAGGCCCGTTTATTAACGGTACTACCCGGGTAATTGACACCCTGGAGGCGCGCAATGAAAAGATCGATTATTGCATCGTCGGCGAACCGTCAAGTTCACAGTTAATCGGTGATGTGGTAAAAAACGGCCGTCGTGGTTCAATTTCCGGCGAACTGGCGATTCATGGTAAGCAGGGACATGTCGCCTACCCTGAGCATGTTAAAAACCCAATTCACCTGGCGATGCCAGCATTGGCTGAACTTAGCCAAATGCACTGGGATCACGGCAATGCCTATTTTCCTCAGACCAGCTTTCAACTGTCAAATATTCAATCGGGTACAGGCGCAACTAACGTTGTGCCCGGTCACTTAACCGCCTGGTTTAATCTACGCTATAGCACTGAGCTAACTGCTGAGCAGATTGTCGATAAAATCAATGCCGTGCTCACCGAGCACCAGCTTGATTATGACATCAAGTGGACTTACAACGGTCAGCCCTTTATTACCGAGCCAGGTACTTTAGTCAATGCAGTGTCACAGGCGATACGTTCAGTGACCGACCGAGAAACTCAGCTTTCAACCTCAGGCGGTACTTCAGACGGCCGCTTTATTGCACCAACCGGCGCACAGGTGGTCGAACTCGGTCCTTGTAATGACACTATCCATCAGGTCAATGAATGCGTTTCATGCCAGGAGCTGGAGCAACTGGTTGAAATTTACTATCAAACCTTAGTGAATGTATTAACGTAAATGACTACGAATAACTTACTGTACGGCCTGGATGATCAGCATATTTGCTGGTTATCCGGGCATACTGGTCTGCACCTGGAGCTAGTTAAGCCCTGGCAAACGCTATGTTTGGCAGCCAAACAGGCAGGGTTTGAGCTCGCTATTGCCAGTGGCTTTCGCTCGTTTGAACGCCAGCTCAGCATTTGGAATCGAAAATTTAATGGCGAGCTAGCGGTGAAAGATATCAACAACCAGGCTGTTGATATCAGCCGATTAAACGAACATCAGCTTACCCAGGCGATATTAACCTTTTCTGCACTGCCGGGCACCAGTCGTCATCACTGGGGCACAGATATCGATGTTTATTCGCCAACACTATTAGCACCAGAGCAAACACTGCAACTGGAACCTTGGGAATATCAAGCTAACGGGCCATTTGCCGAGCTCAGTCAATGGCTAAAAGTAAATGCCGCAACTTTTGGCTTTTATTTTCCTTATGATAGATATCGTGGCGGCGTCGCCGAAGAGCCCTGGCATTTATCTTATTTTCCGCTGGCACGGCAATTTCAACAGGCATTTAATGCTCGGGAGTTAGCACATTGCCTGCAACACGCCGATATTATGGGAAAGATCAGCATCATCAGCGAGCTGGATAATATTTTAACGCAATACGTATTTAACCTTGGAGAGATGCCAGATGAGTGAGTGGATAGCCCCGATCATTATTATTATCGCGCTGGTGCTGGTGATCGGCAATTTCAGTACCTTTAGCAAAAATGCCAAAACGCCGCTGCGTAAAAAAAGCCTCAACGACTTACAGGAAACCTTACCCCGCACCAGTAAAACCAAGAAAAATAAAGAAACCTTCGGCAAAAAATAACCCGCTAAGCAAGCATTGTTACTCTGCGGCAACCGTTAACGGATTAACCTGACCATATTTTTTATAGATGGGATCGAGCAAATGTAGCCGGTTCGCTTTCGCCAAAATATCGTTAAGCTCCTGGGCAGAAATTGCCGCATAGCTTGGCAGTAAAAAACTACGAGAGTATTGGGTATCAAACTTTTCAGAAATCATTATTTTATCGCTATATTGACTGTGCAAGGTAAAAAACCAGGCTAACGCCGATTCACTGACCACACTGATCTCACAGCGTTGTTGCAGTGCCATTTTAATCGACTCTTCTTCGGTTCTCACCAAGGTCATGTCATAAAGTTTTCGCAACTCGCGAATATTAGTCTGATAGTTGACAAATTTATAATGATAGCCATTAACCCCGCAGATGCGTTTACCGGAAAAATTATCGAAATAACGCTGGATTTTACCGGCCGAGGCATAGGTAATAAACACGTCTTTTGTATGCAATAAGTTACTGGAAACGGCTAATTTTACATCTAAATTCTGCCAGCCCCAATGGATATTATCCCACATCACTATATCCACCCAACCATCATGCAGTGATTGTACCCGACGTGAAATAGGCGTTGGCACAAGCTCAAAATAAAATTTATCCTGAATAAGATTAAGTACGTTGAGGATCTCAGGCCCCATACCCTGTTGTTGGTCAATTAAAAATGGCGGACGAATACCGGCGCCAACCTTAATAGTGATCGCCGTTAAGCTTTTAAGCTGTTGTTGAGCCGCTAAAGAGTAACTAACGGATAAAATAACGGCGCCGATAATGGCCAACAATAGAACTCGAACCAGGTGTTTACTCATTTTATTGCCCCTTAACGCAGAGCCTTACAGATCCAATGGCATTATTTAAGGTATAGCGTAACTTAGGGAATTTATCACAGGGCTAGAAAAAGAAGAAAATCGAAGAAAAACCAAAACATGAGGAGTTCACATTAGCGCTAAATGCTAACTTAGCGCTAATGTGAATAATACGCTAAAGCCGCCGAGGCTTGGCACACAGAGGGGCATTTTTCGCTTTAAATAACTTCTGCGCTTTCGGCAAGTGTTGACTCAAATCCTTGATCCGCGTTTCATTTGATGGGTGAGTGGATAAAAACTCTGGCGGTGCCCCTTTGGACTGTTTTGCCATATTGTGCCACAAATCTATCGCAGCAGCTGGCTTAAATCCAAATTTTACCATCAGA
>CAZUHQ010000073.1:11198-17776 GCA_964620605.1 uncultured Thalassotalea sp. | reverse complement strand
CAGAGCCAGAGCCAGAGCCAGAGCCAGAGCCAGAGCCAGAGCCAGAGCCAGAGCCAGAGCCAGAGCCAGAGCCCAAAGCCGGCTTTTTTGCCCGATTAAGACAGGGACTGACGAAAACGCGTCAGAATCTTGGTGGCGGCTTACTGGATCTGTTTCGCGGTAAAAAAATTGACGATGAATTATTCGAGGAACTCGAAACTCATTTGTTAATGGCGGATGTTGGCGTTGAAACGACGATGAAAATTATCGAATCATTGACTGAATCTGCATCGCGCAGCCAGCTCAAAGATGCTGAAGCGCTGTATGACTTATTAAAAGTCGAACTAAACAAGGTGATAGAACCGGTTAATCAGCCCTTGGAATTGCCACCGTCGGATTCGCCCTATGTCATCCTGATGGTCGGGGTTAATGGTGTTGGTAAAACCACTACCATAGGTAAGCTTGCCAAACAGTTTCAAGCACAAGGCAAGTCGGTAATGTTGGCGGCCGGTGATACTTTCCGCGCTGCAGCGGTCGAGCAATTGCAGGTCTGGGGGGAGCGCAATGATATTCCTGTGATCGCTCAGCATACGGGAGCGGACAGCGCCTCGGTGATTTTTGATGCCATCAGTGCAGCGAAAGCCCGTAATGTCGATGTGTTAATCGCCGATACTGCCGGACGCTTACAAAATAAGAACCACTTAATGGAAGAGTTGAAAAAAGTGGTTCGGGTGATGAAAAAATTAGATGAAAATGCCCCACATGAAGTAATGTTAACCATAGATGCCGGTACTGGACAAAATGTCTTAAGTCAGACCCAGTTGTTTAATGAAGCGGTAGGCTTAACAGGTTTAACTTTAACTAAGCTCGATGGTACCGCAAAAGGTGGGGTGGTATTTGCGGTCGCAGATAAATATCGCATCCCAATTCGTTATCTCGGGGTTGGTGAAGGCATTGATGATTTGCGGCCATTTAATAGTGATGACTTTATAGATGCGCTGTTCAGTGATGATAAGTCTTAACTGAATTTAACTGCGTGCAGGATTAGGATAACAATAATAACTATGATCCGATTTAATCAGGTAAGTAAAACCTATGCTGGCGGTATTTTAGCACTCAACAATGTCAATTTTAGCCTGGCGGCCGGGGAGATGGCGTTTTTAACCGGGCATTCCGGTGCAGGCAAAAGCACCTTGTTAAAATTGATGAGCTTGATGGAAAAGCCAAGCAGCGGCAGTGTTCATATTAATGGCACGGATCTGTCGCAGGTCACGTATCAGCAAATTCCCCATGTCCGCCGCGGCATCGGGATGATTTTCCAAAACCATAACCTATTAATGGACAGGACGGTTTTCGATAATGTGGCTTTGCCGCTGATTATTGAAGGTTATGGCCACAGAGAAATCAAAAAACGTGTCGATGCTGCGCTTGACAAGGTGCATTTAGGTAATAAACATCGCTGCTTCCCCAATATGCTTTCCGGCGGTGAACAGCAAAGGGTTGGCATCGCCAGAGCCTTAGTGAATAAACCGCCAATTTTACTTGCCGATGAACCGACTGGAAATCTCGACCCTAAGTTGTCGCTGGAAATCATTAAGCTATTTGAAGAATTTAACGATGTTGGCGTTGCCGTGCTAATCGCCACCCATGATCTGGGATTAATTGCCCGCTTGAAATATCGTACCTTGACGTTAAAGCAGGGAGCGATGATCAACGACGGCCTGTTTGAGGGCTTACAAGGCGAGTAATATGGTAAATTTATCACAAGATATGCGCGAGCAAAATACAGGGCTGTTAAGTAAAATGATTGCCTATTTTATACGTCATTTGCAGCAAGGCATTGGCAGCTTAGGTGATTTATGGCGCACTCCTTTTACTTCGGTGATGACCATTTTAGTGTTAGGCATCAGTTTAACCTTGCCGGCAACTTTGCATATGTTTGTTAAAAATGCCAAATCGATTTCTGAGCAATGGGATTCCGCTTCTGAGATCAGTGTGTTTTTAAAGTTATCGGTTACTGATAAAGCGGCGCAGCATCTGGTTGATCGCATTCGTCTTTATCCAGAAGTAGCAGAGGTTAGCTATATTTCTGCCGATCAGGCATTGGAGGAATTTAAACGTTTATCCGGTTTTGGTCAGGCATTAGAGTATTTATCGACCAATCCATTACCGGCGACAATTTTAGTGACGCCAACCAAACGGGCGAGTCAGGCACAGGCCGCAGGCGAATTACTACAAAAATTGGAAAATGAAAAAGAAGTCGAGCAAGGCAAGTTAGACTTGGAGTGGCTGACTCGCTTGCAGGCGATCACCATCCTGATCGAAGATATAGTATTAGGAATTGCCAGTTTGCTGTGTTTATCTGTGGTCTTGATTATTGGCAACACCATAAGGTTAGCGATTTTAAATCAACGCGATGCCATTGCCGTAATGAAACTGGTTGGCGCTACCGATGCCTTTATCCAGCGGCCTTTTTTATATTCCGGTGTTTGGTATGGTGTACTGGGTGGTATGGTAGCCGTGCTATGTGTCGAAATATTAGCGCTTTATTTAACGGGCTCGTTAGCTAAATTAACCGATTTGTATCATAGCCACTTTACTTTACAAGGGTTAGGTGCTGGCGAAATGCTATTATTGATAGCCGCGGCGGTAACGTTAGGCCTGGCTGGCAGTTATCTTTCTGTCCGTAAGCATATTCGCGCGATCGAACCGACCGCGGATTAATCTCATTAATAAAGTGGTATTATACTGCCAGCATGCCGTCGGCCCATTCCATGGCATTCTGATGTGCCTGTACGGAAAAATCTGCTGCCAGTCCAAGTGTTTGACTGAGCTGCTCTGCCTGTTGCCATTGCCCTGTTTCAAGGTGTTTTGCCAAAGTTAAATATTGATTGAGATAATTGTTCTCACTTCTTAAGGCCGCTTTGATCTCTTCATGGATTGGCAACATGGATAATACCTGTTCCAGATCGTGATCTAAAATTCCGTCGATCAATGACAAGATTCCGGTTAAAAACGCTTTCGGCGGGTTTTCTGTATCATTGCGCTCTAGGGAAATCAGTTCGCAAAATTTAGCTCGAATCAATGATAATCGCATGATCTCCGAACATTTTTCCGCATTGAGATCCGATAGTGCCAGTAAGGCGATAAACTTTTTCAGTTCGAGTTCACCTATATAAATCAATGCGTGTTTTAATGAAGTGATTTCCTGTCTGGTGCCATAAGTCGGGCTGTTAATAAAGCGTAGTAATTTATAGGTTAACCCAGGATCGGTGGCAAAAATCGCGCTGATGGCATCAAAATCCAGTTGTGTTTGGCTCGAATGAGACAATAAATCGAGGATGGCTTTTTTCGCCGTTGTCAGTTTGCGTTGTTTGAGCATTTCCGGGCGAGCAAAAAAATAACCTTGAAAATGTGTGAAGCCGAGCATTTTCAGCTGGGCGAACTGTTCGATACTTTCCACTTTTTCCGCGAGTAAAACGACGTCCAGTCGACTGAGTTTTCGGATCGACTTACTTAAATTCAGCACTGACATGCCAAGGACATCCACTTTAATAATATCGATATCCGGCAATAACACCGCCCATTTCTCATCAAAATTATAGTCGTCGAGTGCTATGGTGTAGCCTTGAGCTTTTAATGTTTTGATCGCCTGGATGAGGGGCTGATTAACGTCGACATCTTCTACTATTTCAATAACGATTTTTTTCGGGTCGAGAAAGCTTGGAAAGTTTTTAATCAGAGTTTCTGAATGAAAATTAATATAGGCAGTCAGATTGCCCGTGACTTGTTCAACACCTAAAGTCAGGTGATTATTTGTTAGAATATTGGATGTCGCCTGATTGGGGTCGATTGACGGGAAACTATTGCTTTGACCATCACGAAAAAGTAGCTCATAAGCGACAACGTTTTGATTACTATCTAAAATGGGTTGTCTGGCGACATATGAATACATACTAAACCTCCGCATTCATTTTCTTAAGTCTAAGTAATTATTGCTAGGAATGCGTAATTTTGTTGTCATTTTTATCGACTACAATCTATCGCTTATTTACAAAATAATACATTTTATTTGTAATGCTATGAAAGCATTTATTGCGCTACGCTGTCTAGTAAGATAGGGTGTGTATAGATTTGAGATAAGTAGTCGATCAATTTATCTGTTCGTGTTATTATCGCGAGCCAAGCTAAGAAAAGGGTTTTATTAAATGAGTGATACAATGCAATCAATGGCGCTGACAGTACCACAAAGCGGTAGCATTGAAGCCTATGTGCAGTCAGCTTACAGCATTCCTATGTTGAGTGCTGAAAGGGAGCATGAGCTTGCAACTCGTTTACATCAAGAAAACGACTTACAAGCTGCTCAAGAATTAATTATGTCGCATCTGCGTTTTGTGGTTCATGTTGCCAAAGGCTATGCTGGCTATGGATTACCGCAAGCGGATTTAATTCAGGAAGGCAACGTTGGCCTAATGAAGGCGGTGAAGCGCTTTAATCCTGAAGTGGGTGTGCGTTTGGTGTCTTTTGCCGTTCATTGGATCAAGGCAGAGATTCATGAATTTGTCTTACGTAACTGGCGTATCGTTAAAGTGGCGACCACCAAAGCACAGCGCAAGTTATTCTTTAATCTTCGTAAAAATAAAAAGCGTTTAGGCTGGTTTAGCAATGATGAAATTTCTAACGTTGCTGAAACTTTAGGTGTCAGTGAGAAAGATGTTTTAGAAATGGAATCTCGTATGACCAGTCAGGATCAAACGTTTGAAATCACGTCTGATGACGACGATAGTGCACAGGGCATGAATTTTGCCCCGGCGCAATACCTGGAAGATAAGCAATCGGATATTGCCGAGCAGGTCGAAGAAAGTAATTGGGAAGATCACGCCAATCAACGCTTGGCCAATGCATTAGTGGCCTTGGATGATCGCAGCCAGGACATTATTCAAACTCGTTGGTTAAATGACGATAAAAGCACTTTGCAGGAACTGGCAAATAAATACCAGATTTCCGCAGAGCGGGTTCGTCAGTTAGAGAAAAATGCCTTGAATAAACTTAAGTCCGGAATGGCAATTTAAGTTTATCATCTATGAAAAACCGGCTTTAGCCGGTTTTTTTAGCGCTATAATATGTTAATCGTGACTTTTTAACGAAATTAATTGCATATTTTTTATACATTACCTCTGGTAATGGCTAGATATTTTGTTAGACTAAGCGCTCCTAAATCATAAAATAATAATAACTAAATAGGCTAGCCTTAGATGGAAGTAAAGGCGAACAAGGATATACAGGCAACGAAACAACTTCCTAAGTTGAAATCTTTGCTGAAAAAATATCGACAGGTTAAGACGATGCAATCTGGGCTGTTGCAGCTATCAGAACTCGCCAGCACCGTCACTAACATGTCGTCCTTTTATCGTGCCTTGGAATCTGTGATAAAGTCTCTGTTGATCACTGATAGTTTTTATATAGTTTTATTAAATGATGCTAGTCAGTTATCCCTCGCCTATAGTCAAAATACTAAAGAAGACCGTTTATTTGAACATTTAGATAATCAGCAGTGGCGCCAAAGTTTAACGAATATGGTGTTTACTGCCGAGGAACCCATTCATTGTAATTCGGCAGAAAGAATGGCGTTGGCTCGTGCCGAGAAAATTGTATTATATGGTTCTCCCTGTGTTGACTGGCTTGGTGTACCTTTGCGTCGTGGCCATCAGGTGATCGGCGTAATCGCCTTGACCAGCTATGATGAGAAGCTTTATTTTGATGACCGGGATTGTCAATTGCTGGAATTTATCGCCGAGCATTTAGTAACGGCAATCGATCGGGTGCGAAGCCGTGAGTTGCTAGAGCAAAATATTCGTCAACGAACGCAAAAACTTACTGAGACTAATAAAAAGCTCCAGCAGGAAATAGCGGAGCGGCAAAAAGCGGTTAAGACTCATAAGGCATTGTTGGCGATTTCTGAATTATCGGCCGCTGGCCAGGACATCAATAGTTTTTACCATTCTTTGCATAAGGAAGTTGCTGGATTATTACCGGCGAAAAACCTTTATATTGCATTGCAATCTGAGCAAGGAGAGCAGTTATCTTTTCCTTATTATCAGGATGAAAAGTTAATGCAACCCGTGCCAAGAAAACCGGCAAATGGTTTAACCGAGCTGGCAATTGATATCGGCTTGCCGATATTGATCCGCGACGGAAAAATTCATCGTTTAGAAGATAATGGTGAAATTACCACTCGTCCATTCTCTATCTCTTATCCGTTAGAAAAGCTTCCCCAGGCCTGGTTAGGTTGTCCCTTGGTTGAACATGAAACGGTTATCGGTGTGTTGGCGATTCAGCACTATCAGGATGCTAACGCCTATCAACAAAGCGATATTGAGCTGATCCGTTTTGTTAGCCAGCATATTGCCTCTGCCATTTTGCGTAAAAAGGCGCAGGAAGATGCCCTGCAAAGCCAGGAAGAATTGGAAAAACTGGTTAATCGACGGACGAGAGAACTACAGGCAACTAATTTAAACCTGAGGATGCAGATCGAAGAGCGTAAAAAAGCAGAACAACAACTGTTTTTTGAAGCTCATCATGATGCATTAACTAAGTTA
>CAZUHQ010000073.1:6659-11188 GCA_964620605.1 uncultured Thalassotalea sp. | reverse complement strand
TCGGGCAATGTTTTCTGATCGTCTTTCTTATGCAATTAAGCATGTTAAACGTCATCCAAAACATAGGTTTGCGGTACTGTTTATCGATTTAGATCGCTTTAAAATGATCAACGATACCTTAGGGCATCATGCCGGCGACGAGTTTTTAATTGAAATTGCTGTCCGTTTATCAGATTGTGTCCGAGACAATGATATTTTGGCACGTTTAGGGGGCGATGAGTTTGTTATCTTGCTCGATGCTTTTCACTGTCAGGATGATGTTGAAGAAGTGGCATCGCGTATTATTAACGCCATCGAGCAACCATTCGAAATCGGTGGTCATGTCCTCTATTCTAATGCCAGTATAGGCATTGCATTATGCAATAACCATTATAATGATACTAATGAAATCCTTCGTGATGCCGATGCTGCCATGTACCAGGCGAAAAGTTTAGGCCGTGGTCGTTATGTGTTTTTTGATGAAAGCATGCGAGAGCAATTAATTGCCAGTATGACACTCGAGCAAGAGCTGCGCATTGCCATCAAAAAACAACAGTTTGAACTACATTACCAAAAAATTTCTGATCTGGAATTAACCAGTACCTTAGGTTTTGAAGCCTTGTTGCGTTGGCAGCATCCAACCAAGGGTCTGTTAACCCCAAGTGAATTTCTGTTTATGGCAGAAGAAACCGGGATGATTTTAGAAATTGAAATCTGGGTGATAGAGCAAGTGTGCCAGCAGTTGAAAAACTGGCAAGTCAGTGATGAATATCAGCATGCCTTTATTGGCGTGAATTTATCCGGTCGTCATCTCTCGCAGGCGAATCAGTTGAATGCTTTGATCCAGCTGATAAAAGATAATACCGTTGAACCAGAACGCTTAATCCTGGAGTTTAATGAATCTGCCTTTAGCCAACATACCGAATTAGCGTTAAAAGGTTTAAAACGCCTGAAAGAGTTTGGCGTTAAACTGGCACTTGATGATTATGGTGCCGGCCTGTCGTCATTTAACTTTTTGTATAACTATCCATTTGAATTTATTAAGTTAGATCGCAGCTTTATTCGCTCGTTAAATAGCAATAGCGACAATATTTCCCTGATTAAAGCGCTCCACCAGCTCGGAGATCAATTTGGTTACCGCTTAGTGGCCGAAGGCATAGAGTCTCAGGAAATGCTGGATCGATTACAGCGTGCCGGCTGTGAATTTGGCCAAGGTTATCATATCAATCGTCCAGCGCGTATTGCTGATGATAGTGGCACCATAGAAACACTCCCTAAAGTATCTGCGTAGTCGCTAACCTTTGGAAAAAAAGCCTTCCACACGTAAGGCGACCCCTGGAGTTGTGCTGTAATTTTGTTGTTCTGGCCATTCTAAGAAAGGTTCTATCTCAAAAAACAGCCAGCTTTTTAAGGCATTAAAGCGATAGCGGTAGCTTAAGGTATATTTATCGATAATAAAACCGCGTTCGCCGTTGCGCTCCCCTTCAACTTGCAAACCTGTGATAGTTGCGGCGTTGTGCTGTAGTTGGGTGAGTTGATAGAAGCCGTGCTTCCAGCGCAGGCCACTAAAGGATTCAGAAACCCGAACACTGTAATTAATACGGTATTGGGTTCTCTCTGTTGCTTGATAATCATATTCTAATAGCAGCCTGGCACCCAGTCCATCATCGAGAAAATAATATAGTGACGGCTCAATTTTAACGCTGTGAACATCCTGCCAGTTCAAGCGTCGTTTATGTCGGGTTTTGATAAAAATATCACCGCCTGAAATGCCAATGCGCGATTCGAGTAATTTATTATCACTTTTATTGTGAGTATATCTGACGGCGGCAGCGAAATGTTCGTCTTTATCATCCGGGCGGGAGTTTACGGTTTCCAGTGGTAGCTGGCTTTGGCTAGTGTCGTCTTCATCCGATAAAATAACATCTACCTTGTCTTTAAAATGCGGTAATTTCACTTTGACCCGAAAGCGGGTATCGAATTTTGCCCAATCACGTGCTTTCGGCTCCCAGCCCAAACGTATTTTAGCGGTAGTTGTTGGCGTTTCCTGTTCCGAGTTTTCGTCGAGGAAAAAATTGTCAAACCACATCGCGGATTGAAAAACTGAATCAGAGACCGTTTGGTGAAGCTGTTCGATCCAGTGATAATCGCTATTGTCGGAATGATCTGATTGACAGGGGTTTTGTAACGAGTGCTGAGGTTTTTTGCTTGGCTTTTCTTTAGTTTGTTGTTTTTTTTCTGCCGGGCAGGCGTTAATAGGCAACTGAACAAAATATGCCAGCAGAGCAACAATAACGACAGTGTGAACTCTATTGTTGGGTGTTGTTAGCAAAGTTTGTTTTACCTCATCTTTTAGGTGGCTAATTGGTGCTTTTTTTTAAATAAACTTTATAATGGATTCAATTGAATTATAGGAGTTTTTTTAATGGCTGGTATAAGTATTTGGCAATTGGTGATTATTGCCGTAATCGTTATCTTATTATTTGGTACTAAGAAGTTACGCAATTTGGGGTCTGACCTGGGTTCTGCGGTAAAGGGCTTTAAAAAGGCAGTCAGTGATGAAGAAAAAGCGGATGAAAAAAAAGACGTATTAGCGGATAAGTCTGCAGCTAATACTAATGCGAATGCCGACGTTAAAGAAAAAGATAAAGTTTAACTAATGTTTGATATTGGCTTTTGGGAGCTACTGCTAATTTCGGTGATCGGTCTAGTGGTGCTTGGCCCTGAGCGCTTACCGGTTGCTATTCGTACCGTTAGAGGTTGGATCAATGGTGTGAAAAGCTTTAGCCAGAGTGTAAAAACCGAATTATCGGAAGAGTTAAGGATTCAGGAACTTCATGCCAATTTAAAAAAAGCTGAGCAGAGTAATTTAGAAAATCTCTCTCCGGAAGTTGCTCAGTCGTTGAAAACCTTACAGGAAGCGGCTGAGTCTGTGCAGCAGCCTTATAAAAAACCTGATAGCTCAGCAGAGCAAACTACTGCGAACGAGCAAAAAGAAAGCGATAATTAATGAGTTCATCTACACAACAATATACGTTATTTGATCATCTGCTTGAATTACGTACGCGATTATTGCATGCGGTATTAGCGGTGTTGATCGTTTTTTGTTCGATGATTTATTTTGCTAATGATATTTACGAATATGTTTCCCAGCCGCTGTTAGCGACTATGCCAGAAGGTGGTCAGATGATAGCAACCGATGTTGCTTCGTCATTTTTTGCTCCGTTTAAGCTTACTATCGTATTAGCTTTGTTTATCAGCATGCCGTATATCCTCTATCAGGTATGGTCGTTTATTGCTCCTGGCCTTTATAAAAACGAGAAACGGTTAATTGCGCCATTAATGTTTGGCAGCAGTTTTCTGTTTTACGGTGGTATTGCCTTTGCGTATTATGTGGTGTTTCCGATAGCATTCGCGTTTTTTACTTCGGTGGCGCCTCAAGGGGTCAATATTGCTACCGATATTACCAGCTACCTGGATTTCGTCCTTAAGCTGTTTTTCGCCTTTGGTGTCGCGTTTGAAATTCCGATAGTGATTATTTTAATGTGCTGGACGGGGTTTACTGACCCCAGCAGTTTGCGCAAAAAACGCCCTTATATAGTGGTTGGCGCTTTTGTTATCGGCATGCTGTTAACCCCGCCTGATGTAATCTCTCAAACCTTGCTTGCGGTTCCTATGCTGTTATTGTTTGAGCTCGGCGTCTTTATTTCAGGTGTTTATTATAAAGCTGATGATGAGCAAGTGGCTGAGCAGACAGATCAGGAATAAGCTTGGTTTATTAGTTTTAGATGCGTAAGATAAATACATTCGCGGTTAAAGAACCTAATAACAACATAGCGAACCGAGAACTTGATAGATATAGGCGTTAATTTCACTAATCCCCGTTTTGACAAAGATCGTGAGCTTGTGATTAAACGTGCTCAGGGTGTTGGTGTAAAAGCCTTGTTAGTGACCGGCACTAATGTCGCAGAAAGCCGTGATGCTTTGGCTTTATGTCAACAATTTCCTGATTATCTCGCCTGTACTGCCGGTGTTCATCCTCATGATGCTGACAACGTTACGCCTGATTATCTCTTCGAATTGAAATCCTTGGCGCAATCTCCTCATGTAAAAGCTATCGGTGAGTGTGGCCTGGATTTTAACCGTAATTTCTCGACTCCAGATAATCAACAAACCGTGTTTGCCCAACAACTCGCTTTAGCATGTGAGTTACAGTTGCCATTATTTTTGCACCAAAGAGATGCGTTTGAACCCTGGCTGGAAATGCTACTGCCTTATGTGAATCAAGTGCCCGCCATGATATCTCATTGTTTTACCGGCGATTTGGCACAGCTTAACGCCTGCCTGGCACAGGATATCTATATCGGTATTACCGGCTGGCTGTGTGATGAACGTCGCGGCCAGGAGCTCAGAACTATAGTGAAACATATACCGCTAGAGCGGTTAATGATAGAAACCGACGCGCCTTATCTGACGCCGAGAACCATACGGCCAAAACCCAAGAGCAGTCGCAATGAGCCGAGTTTCCTACCTTATGTTGTTCAGGCATT
>CAZUHQ010000073.1:0-6645 GCA_964620605.1 uncultured Thalassotalea sp. | reverse complement strand
ACTAGCGCAGCAAACCGGCTATGCAGCTGATGATATTATGAAATACAGCATGGAAAATAGTGCTAAGGTCTTTGGCATGGATAAACTATGCAAGTGATCATGCGGCTAGCTTTTTTCGTTCTTATTTTTAGCGCTTCATTCAGCTATGCTGAAGAGTTGTCAACATCGGGTAATCAAGCGATTTCGGTGCAATATTTTTCTTTACAACAAGCAAATCGTTTGGCAATTCATGATGTTTTAGCACTTGAGCAAGAAGCGTGGCAGGCGTTAACGGCGAATAACATCAGGGTGAGTGATAAACCCAATTGGCTGGCGATTAAAATGACTAATCATGCCAGACAAGCACAGCAGTTTAAACTGGTATTGAGCCCAGGTGATAACATTGTTAACCAGAGCTTTTTTATTCAAACAGCAGAGTCTAATGTTAGCTCCCTGGTGAGTGAGCGGCGTTTTAATGGCCTAGTTGACAGTGAGTTGACCTTGCCGCCCGAGCAGCAAAGCACAGTCTATATTGCCTTGAGTTCATCGATCCCGGCTACCTTGTCGATTGAGTTAATGAGTTTGTTACAATTTGATCAGTATCTGAATGCTCAGTATCTATCGTTCGGGCTAGCCATTGGTGCCATGCTGGCACTTACTCTTATCTTAGTGATTGTTGCTTTTGCTAATCAGCAACGCATTATCTGGTTGCTGGCATCATATTATTTATTGCAGTCGTTTGTGTTGGCAGTGTTTTATGGCGTTAATTTACTTAGTGTGATACCTGATTTTACTCTGCTGCACGGGGTTGAATTGCCAATTTTAGTCTCACTATCGGCGATAGCCTTGCTTGGTTTTGCCAGTGAATTAACGAACTTAGCAAACCGCTGGCCTCGTTTACACCGAGTGTTTCAGGCGAGCGCCTGGTTGTTAACCGTTAATATAGCGCTAAGTTTTCTGTTACCTGTCAGTGTGAATTGGTTGCTATGCCAAATTATCAATATCGCCCAGATATTTTTGCTTGCTATGTTAGCTAAAAATCTGCTGCAAATGGCTGATAAATTGGCGAAGGGTTTTACCCTGTTTGTTGCCCTGTTGGCATTAACAGTCGCCAGTAATCTGCTGCTTGTTGGCTGGCTTGAGTTTGATGCGATTGTTTATACTTTTGGTATTTTTGCATCTGCCCTTGTTATCGTTTATCTACTGGCTCGCCAGTCTGCGTTGCAAATCAGTGCCAAATATAGCGCCCAGCGGGCAGCGTTAGAAAGCGAGATGCAATCCAAGCTGGCGCGGGAAGAACTCATTGAGTTACAGGCACGTACCCAGGAGCAACTGGAAAGCCGGGTTCAAGAACGAACATTAGAGCTAAATATTGCCCTGCAAGAACTTGAGGAAGCAAACCGTGAGCTGGCACAGAAAAATACCTTAGATGAATTGACCGGCTTATATAATCGTCGCTATTACGATCAAAAAATGCTAGCAGAATTTCGTCGTAGCCGTCGTAACTTAACGCCGCTAAGTTTAGTGATAATCGATATCGATTATTTCAAAAAAATTAATGATACTTATGGCCACTCTGCCGGTGATACTTGTCTGGTGATCCTGGCGAAAGTTATTAAGCAATCAATGCGCCGAAGTACGGATACCGCCTGTCGCTATGGCGGTGAAGAATTCTGTTTAATTTTACCTGAAACCGATCAGTTAGGTGCAATGGCATTGGCTAATGAACTCAGAGTCAAAGTTACGGAACAGGTCTTTGATCTTGTGACAGAAAAACTCTCGTTAACTATCAGTTGCGGTGTCACTAGTTATCAGCAACAGGCTCAGGCGCAGCCGGTGGATATTTTTAATGCCGCCGATAAAGCCCTGTATCAAGCGAAAAAAAATGGCCGGAATCAGGTGGCCAATCAAGAAATTATGTCGAGCGATAGTATTGCTCATGAGGAGAACGAATGAAGACTCACTTTGGTCAATATCCTGCACGCCGGATGCGCCGGATGCGCAGAGATGATTTTTCCCGCCGTTTAATGGCTGAACATCAGTTAACGGTTAACGATTTGATTTATCCGGTGTTTGTCCTTGAGGGTAACAATCAGCGGGAAGCGGTGGCTTCTATGCCGGGTGTTGAACGTAAAAGTATCGATTTATTGCTGGAAGAGGCACAGGAGCTGGTGGATTTGGGCATTCCGGCAATCGCCTTGTTCCCGGTGACACCTGAGAGTAAAAAGTCATTGATGGCGGAAGAAGCTTATAACCCTGATGGTTTGGCGCAGCGTGCCGTTAGGGCGTTAAAGGAAAAATTTCCTGAATTAGGGGTGATTACCGATGTCGCACTCGATCCTTTTACTACTCATGGCCAGGACGGTATTCTTGGTGAAAATGGTAAAGATCAGGGCTATGTGCTCAATGACATTACCAAAGATATCTTGGTGAAACAGGCGTTATCTCATGCTCAGGCGGGAGCTGATGTTGTTGCGCCTTCAGATATGATGGATGGTCGTATCGGTGAGATTCGTCAAGAACTGGAGCAGCAGGGCTTTGTCAACACTCGGGTGCTGGCATATTCTGCTAAATATGCTTCGAATTATTATGGTCCGTTCCGTGATGCTGTTGGTTCTTTGGGAAATATTAAAGGCGGTAATAAATATTCCTATCAAATGGATCCAGCGAATAGTGACGAAGCGTTGCATGAAATTGCCCAGGATATCTATGAAGGTGCGGATATGGTGATGGTGAAACCTGGCATGCCGTATTTAGACATTGTTCGCCGGGTAAAAGATGAATTTAAAGTGCCGACTTACGCCTATCAGGTCAGTGGTGAATATGCCATGCATGTCGCGGCGATCCAAAATGGCTGGTTAGCAGAAAAGCCTTGTATTATCGAAGGCTTATTGGCATTTAAACGCGCCGGTGCCGATGGCATTCTGACTTATTTTGCCAAGCAGGTCGCTCGTTGGTTAAAAGAAGACGTTTAGATAATTAGTTAATGAATTCTACTAAACGTCATTCATTGGTGGCGCTGCATAGTGCTGTGCTGCTGTTTGCCTTATCCGGGTTATTTGCCAAATGGCTTGAATTGCCCGCGACTGTGATAGTGTTTGGCCGTGCTGTCTTTTGCGCCTTAACCTTGGTATTAGTTGTAGCTGTGGTTAAACGCCAGTCATTGCGTTGTCAAAAAAAAACCTTGCTAGCATTAGCGCTAACCGGCGGGATACTGGCATTTCATTGGGGCAGCTTTTTCCAGGCGATTCAGGTATCGTCGGTGGCGATAGGCTTGATCACTTTTGCCAGCTTTCCGATTTTTGTCAGTTTTCTCGAACCTTTAATATTTACGGAAAAGTTTCACTATCAGGCCTTGATACAAGCGCTGTTAACCTTAGTCGGGATTTATTTAATTGTCCCCGCTAGTTCAGCGACAAGTGCCGATTTGAGCGGCGCGCTTTGGGGAACTGCCTCTGCGTTTTCTTTTGCTGTGTTGACCTTGCTCAATCGTAAGTTTGTTAGCCAAACTTCCGCGAAAAAAGTCGCGTTTTATCAAAATGCCTTTGCCGCCTTGTTTCTTACACCTTTTATTCTGGTTGCGCCGACTGTGGTCTCAATTGAACAACTTGGCGTGTTATTAATTCTCGGGGTAGTGTTTACCGCTTTTGCCCATAGTTTATTTAATCATTCGCTAAAAGTGCTCAAAGCGCAAACTGCCAGTATTGCCGTTAGTTTGGAACCCATCTATGGCATAGTTGCCGCTTACTTTTTGCTTGGTGAGCAGATTAATATACAAATGATCTCTGGTGGCGCGATTGTACTGGCAACTAATGCCTGGGCGTCAACTAATTCTTAGTTTCAATGATAAGGCTGAGATTAAATACTGATAAGTGTTTATTTTCCTGAGTTAATTCATCACAAATTAGCGGGTGACGATTAAGCCAGCTTTGCGGTAATACCAAGTGAATAGTGCTATCTGTGACCCATGCCTTATAAGTTGGCAAGACATCATCTTTTCTGCGCCGACATAAGATCACCGCCAAGCGTAAAATCGCCAATAGGTATTGCGCGTTTTGTCGATTGCTGGTTGCCTGTTTTAGCAAGGCTGGCTGAATGTCTCCTTTATAGAGTAACACCAGAGCTTTTAACAGCTGTTTATCGGTTTGGTCAAAACCGGGAAGCTCGGCATTTTCTATGATATAGGCACTGTGCCTTTGGTGGTGCTTAAACTCCAGCAACAGGCCGATTTCATGAAGCTGGCAGCTGGCAAGTAACAGCTGGTAGTTATTATCGTCGATGAGCTGCCAGGTGTCTTTAAAGCAGTTAAACAAGTTTACCGTCTGGTTCTTAACATTTTTTGCATGATGACAGTCGACGTGAAAACGTTGCATTAATGAATTAATGGTACGCTGGCGGATATTGACTTTGGCATTATGAGGTAGCATTTCATAGAGTAAGCCTTCACGCAGCGCGCCACTGGAGAGTTGCAATAACGCTATGTTAAAACTGTCAAATATTGCGATCAATATCGCTAAGCCGCTGGCGATTACTGGCGTGCGTTCACTAGATAATCCGGCAATATTAATCTGACTAATGCTTTGACATGCGATCAATTGTTGTTTGACTTGTTGTAAAAATTCGGCGCGGATCAAAGTCGGCTGATGATGATGCATTAAGATTTCTGCCAGCGCCTGCATAGTACCAGAGCCACCGAGTACCGTTTGCCAGCCAATAGCACTATAAGGTTTAATTAGTGGCTTCAGTTTTTCTTTGGCTGCTGAAATAGCCAGTTCAAAGTTACTTTCTGTTAATAGGCCGTCGGTAAAAAACTGATTATTAAAAGTGACACAACCGATATCCAGGCTTGTTACTTGTTTGGCATTAACCCCTTCGCCAACAATAAGCTCAGTGCTGGCTCCGCCGATATCTATGACCAAACGTTTATTGGCGCTGCAATTGGTATGGGCTACCCCTTGATAGATATATTGTGCTTCCTGCTCACCGCTCAATAAGGTAATTTGATTTGCTAAAATCTGGTTGGCCTGGCTGATAAATTCTGCACTGTTTTTTGCTAAACGTAAGGTAGCAGTGGCAACGATGCGGATATTGGATGTTGGAATGTCCTGTAAGCGTTCGGCAAAAAAGCTCAAACATTCCAGGCCTCTTGCCATCGCCTGTTTGCTCAGCTGATTATCAGCATCTAAGCCTGAGGCGAGGCGAACTTTGCGTTTAACCTTATCAACTACCTGAACACTGTTAGCCAGTTGGCGGGTGATCAGCATATGAAAACTGTTTGAGCCAAGATCTATCACTGCATAGAGTGGAGAGCTCACTGAGTTTTCATTATGCTGCTCGGACATTGCTATTACCTGATGGTCACCGGTAGTTGCGATTACCGCCGGATCTTCCTCTGTTCTGTCCGCCGTTATGTGAACGGTGACGACGTTTGCGCGGCATAGGTTTTGGAAAATCGGTGATCAGTGCCTCCGGATCGTATTTACTAACAGGTAAAGCATGCTCGATATAGTCTTCAATTGCTGGCAGGTTAAATACGTATTCTTCACAGGCAAAGCTAATGGCGTGTCCGGTTGCGCCTGCCCGTCCGGTACGACCGATGCGATGAACATAATCTTCGCAGTCATCAGGCAAATCATAATTAAAAACATGAGTCACTTGAGGAATATGTAGACCACGGGCGGCAACGTCGGTAGCCACTAATACATCTAAATGGCCGGCGGTAAACTGCTCTAAAATTTTTAAGCGTTTTTTCTGCATCACATCGCCAGTTAACAGGCCAACCCGCACTTTATCAGCCGCAAGGTGGGCGTAAATATTTTCACAACTGTGTTTGGTGTTGGCAAAAATAATTGCTTTATCTGGCCATTCTTCTTCGATCAAGGTTTGTAGCAAATTCATTTTATCTTCGTTAGACGGATAAAATAATTCCTCACTGATGCGGACATTGGTTTTTTGCTCCGGCTCTATTTCAACACTGACCGGATCATTCATATGTTCAAATGCCAGTTCTTTTACCCGAAATGATAAAGTCGCCGAGAATAGCATGCTTAAGCGTTCAGTTGCTGGCGGCATCCGACGAAACATATAGCGGATGTCCTTGATAAAACCGAGGTCGAACATGCGATCTGCTTCATCCAGTACTACCACCTGAATTTGCTTAAGGCTATAAACTCCCTGCTTCATATAGTCGATTAATCGCCCGCAGGTACCGATTAAAATATCGACTCCTTGCTCCAGCTCCTGTCGTTGACTTTCATAGCCTTCACCACCATAGACAATTCCCAGGCGCAAGCCCGTAGTTTTTGCCATTTCGATGGCATCACGATGGATTTGGATTGCCAGTTCGCGGGTCGGCGCCATAATCAGAGCCCTTGGCTGACGCTCTTCCGGTGCTGGCTGCTGTAGCAGATGATGAAAAGTCGCCGCTAAAAACGCGATAGTTTTACCTTCGCCAGTTTGTGCCTGGCCGGCAATATCTTTGCCTTGTAGAACTATGGGTAAAGATTTGGCCTGAATCGAGGTACATTGAGTAAAGCCCATGGCGTCTAACCCGGCAACCACTTGTGGAGCGAGGTTAAGCTCTGTGAACTTTGTTTCTGTTAAGTGAGTATTATTCATAGCGCGTAGCTTAACAGGTTAGCCGCTGAATAATAAACAATATCTCAC
>CAZUHQ010000072.1:4914-17930 GCA_964620605.1 uncultured Thalassotalea sp. | reverse complement strand
GTATCAAACCCCAGCGACCCGGTAGAAGTAGGCGCAATTGCTGGGCATAACGTTATTTGGCGCGATATTAAAGTCTATCAGTTCTTTGATCCTGCACTTAACCTTTGGCAAGCCTATGCTTATGTTACCTTAGACGGTTCTAATGCCATCAGTACCGACAATGTCACTATTATTGATTTAAATAACCTGCCACATTCCATCAGTCTGGTAGAGAAAAATACCACCGTTTACAAAGCGCATAATGTTTATATATCAAATGTCGATCACACTCTTAATATTACCAATTCTGACGCTGCCCCATTATTGCATTTAATAGGCACAAATCGTAAAAGTGGACAATACCAAAACTACGCATTATCAAATCCAAGAACCATTACTAAATTAACCGATAACTATAGTAACTCTTTATCTACAGGAAGCCGCCCTTATACACATGATGGTGCATCTATGTTGATCACAGATACAAGAAAAGACAGTGATTGTGTCAATGGTGATACCTTCTGTAGTGTATTTATCGACTTTAACGAAACAGAAATGCTGCTTTGGGATATCACCGACAATACCCATGTAACCTCTCTTGGTAAAGGCACCTACAATAACCCACAATATGTCCATTCGGGCTGGTCAACCGAAGATAACCAATACATATTCGTTCATGATGAACTGGATGAAGCTAGATTAGGGCTAAATTCAACCTTACGAATTTTTGATGTTAGTAACTTGAGACAACCAATACTGACTAACACTTGGACAGGTCCAACACGTGCCATTGATCATAACGGTTTTGTCCGCGGTAATCGCTACTATATGTCGAACTATGAACGTGGTTTAACCATTTTAGATATCACAGATCCAGTTAACCCAGAACAAGTCGGCTTTTTTGATACCTTTACCGTCAGTAACAACGCCAGTTTTAACGGCGCCTGGGGCGTTTACCCTTTCCTGCCATCAGGTAACATTTTAGTCAGTGATATCAACAGTGGCCTATATATATTAGAAGACAATACGCTGGCATCAGAACAAGGCACTATTTATTTCAACAGTAGTAACTTAGAGGTACTTCCTGGAGAAAAGGTCAATGTTCCGATCCGCCGCAGTAATGCATCAAACGATGCCACTTTTGTTTCTGTAAGTTACGAACTACTTTCTGGTAGTGCCCTCTCAGGCGTTGACTATGAATCTACTTCTGGTGAATTAACCTGGGATGAAAATATCAATGGCATTCAATCGATTAACATAAATGTCGAACAATTAAATGAAGACGGAAAAGCCAAAACATTTTTTGTCCGATTATTTGATCCACAAAATGGAGCTACTTTATCCAGTCCTAGTTACTTAACAATAAAAATTGATGGAAACGCTGAAAATAGCTCAGTTTCCTTTATACAGGAAACAATAAAAACCAGTGAGAACCAGGACACATTTGAAATAGCAGTAGCGAGAAATGGCAATACCAACAAAGATATTAGCATTAATTACACATTAATAGCTGACACCGCACTGTCTGGAGAAGATTTTATAGCACAATCAGGCAATATTAGTTGGCTAACAGGTGATAACGAAAATAAAACAATCACCGTTCAATTAGTCAATGATGGAACAAAGGAGCCTATTGAAAGTCTTTCTATCGTTTTTAGCGAACCAAATAATACCCAAATAGGTGCTATCGGTGAAATGACGGTCACTATCGCAGATGATGATAACAACGAAGCACCAGCAGTAATCCTAAATGAAAATTTCCAGGCTAACACTGGGCAAAGCGTTACTCTTACCGCACAAGCAACAGATGCCGAAAATGATGAACTGACTTACCTGTGGGAACAAATATCAGGTACTGACGTCAGCTTAACCAATAGCAACTCATTATCGGCAAGCTTTACTGCACCAGGTGATGCCGATGAACTAACCTTTAAATTCACCGCCACCGATTTTCGCGGAGCTTCAAGTTCATCAGAAATAACAATTACCGTCGTTGCGCCACCAGAGCCAACATCAACAGAGACTAAATCATCTAGCGGTGGCGGTGGTAGCAGTTACTGGCTAACACTCATGACTTTAATCATTATTAACTCACGTCGTATGACAACTAAACGCAAAGTGAATAATATTTAAATTCGCAATAACTTAAGCAATTGGTAACCCTGTTTACCAATTGCTTAACAAATAAGCTAACGGCTTAAAAACCAGTAAATTTTTAATTCAATCATAGTGACAATAAAATTAAAAATGCTTATACTGCACGCCGTTTTACAAATCCTCTTTGTTAAACATCTCTGAATGGCCCTTTAGCTCAGTTGGTTAGAGCACCCGACTCATAATCGGTAGGTCCCCAGTTCAAGTCTGGGAGGGGCCACCATTTTAAAACCTTAAAAAAACACCGTTTTGATTACGTACTTTTCCACCGGTTAATAATGCATACATGCGCATTGAAAAACTAATACCTTGAATAGCATCCCAGTGCTCAACGAGCTGGCCATCAACTACCTTCCAGGTATCAATGATATTAAAACCTTGGGTGTCATCGCCGCGATGCTTGGCCTTAAGTGTGGCATGAGCATGTAAAATGACGTGTTCACCATCAACATAAATATGCTTAACGTCATAGCTAAATTCAGGGGCATTTTTCACTAGATTACTTAAAGCGCCTACAACTCCCCTGATGCCATCAGCCATGTTGCGATTATGCTGCTTATATGGTCGCCCAGTATAGCGACGAGTAATTTCAGCAAAGTTGTGATCATTCATCAATAGCTGGACAAACTCAACGACTTGCTGGGCATTTTTTCTATCCTCAGCACTCCAATGAGCTTTTTCCAGTGCGACTAAATTAATTTTTGGCGATGACATTGCTTAACTCCTAATTAAATCTATTAACTGTTGAAATATAACTTGCGAATTGCAAGTTAATATATTTGCTTGCAGTTTGCAAGTTAATTACACTATAGAAAATTTAAATGACGAGACTTGAAGATGCCAAAACGTTCAAACTGCCCAATTGCCAATGTTTTAGATATTGTTGGCGATAAATGGAGCTTGTTGATACTTCGTGACCTGCTGTTTTTTAAAAAGCATAGCTATTCTGAGTTGCAAAATTCCGACGAAGCCATGGCGACCAATATACTGTCAAACCGTTTGGAGCAACTTGAGCAAAACGGACTGATTAGCAAACAAACGGATGCAAATGATAAACGGAAAAAAGTATACGCCTTGACGCTGGCCGGCAAGGACATGCTACCGATAATGCTGGAAATGATGATTTGGAGTGATAAATACGCCCCTGATACCAATGCCCCCAAGCAGTTCATCGCAAGGGCAATGATGGACCGCGACAATTTAATCACTGAACTGTTAACTAAATTGGAAAACCAGTGATTACAATCGTGTTGCCAATACCCCAACTAAGGTCGGCAACTTGGTATTCGTTGGACCGTATTCAATGGTCGCATCAACATCTTTAAAATGATAATCCTCGCCACTGATGCTTTTTTGCAATTGCGCTTTATTCGCGCGATAGCTTTCACTGGTCATCTGGTAACGCACCCAGGGACGAAAGCCTAAAACTATCTTACTTGGCAATAATAACAGTGAACCATTTTCATCAAAAAGATCTTTCATTGCATTGGGTTTTGCCCGCCGTTGCAAGCGAATTAACGACAAGTTAAACCAAAGCCCAGGATTGATATCGAAGCTGCCAAGGCGCTGAAATCCCACTTCTATTTGTGAAGATTGACTAACTATCGGATCTGATATCCGGATATTCGGTGACAGGTTTTGCGCAACTGCCATCGCCTGGCAATGTGAAATATTACTGCATTTTTTCCGGTTAATTGCCGATTAATTAATCTCGATCACCACAGGATTAGCATTCGCCGTTTGCCAATGAGCGTATTGCTCAATAAAACCCGGCATTTCAAAACGCGGATAATAAAGCCCGGGCGTGCTAGTTGACGCCATATTAAAACCATTAGCCTCCATCATAGTGTCTGCCTGCCATACTTTACCACGCGCATCAGTAATGATATTGGCGTATTGCTGCTGATCATTCGCTTTAAAAGCGAGCGACAACGAACGCTCCTGCTGACGAATTGCGGTAAATACTGCGCTGCGTTTTTTGACGAATTCTGCTGGATTCGTCGCAAAGGACAATGGGTTTTTCGCCAAGCCCGAAAGTTGCTTAGCTAGCCCTTGTTGTAAATGATTGATTTCGGGAGTAACTGAAGTTTTCACTATGCCAGACATGCCTAACATCTCAGGCGTTAACATGCTTAAAAATAACCGATAACTGGTAAATAAATCGCTATAGGGGATATAAGAATTACTGAGTGCCGGAATGCTGTTACCAAGCCGGTAAACAACATCAGTAATCAGCTGATTGTTACTATTTATCAAGCCACAGGGCGTAGTTAAACCTGCGCTACAGAACCATTGTAATCTAGTATCGATTTGGCCAACGGTTAACTTAACAATATTGTCTGCGTAATACTGCCAGGCGCTGGTAGAGTCCATAACAAGATAAAGGAATAGCGCGCTAAGGCTATTACTGCGCTATTCCTCACGACTAGAGATTAAATTTTAGTGCTGATCACACCAAGTAATAATGGCACTGTGCTTTTCACTGGACCAATTTTCACCTGACATGCTGAAGCATTAAAGCTGATGTCCTGACGACTGCCATAAGTTGAAACATTAGCGCTGCCTAATCTGAATGGCCCCAAGTTCAATGACGCTGACGCATTTGCCTGCCAGGTTTGCACGAACTTATCATAGTCAGATTGATCTAGCGTTAAGGTAATTTCCGGTTCAAAACCGACAATCGCCTGAGTAGGAATTAATCCCATAGAACCGTGTTCACCGAAGAAATCAGGAGAATTAGGTTTAAGGTTATCTTTATAATCCTGAATCAAACCTGCTTGATACCATTTACCTTGATTGAGCATAAAGGTACCTAACCCGGTAAAGGAAACTTCTAAGCCAAAGGCTTCTGATTGAGTGTTAAAGGTGGTTGTTTGGCCACTGGTAGAGCCTGCGCCAACAATTGATAGGAAATCACCGAACAGGCCGCCAACATTCGCGCTCCAACCAAACTGGCTCCATTGAGATGCCTTTGAACTCGACGAAATAGCAATAGTACCGCCGGTGCGTTGGTTATTAACACTGGCAGTCTGCCATTCCTGATACTTGGTAGTAAAAGCATTTAAACCATAAGCCGGTGCATAGCTGTCCACTAATTGTGAAGCTTGTGGTGGCGGTGTTTGACCCGGCAATACCGCAGGTCCACTACCGGCAGGCGCAGTCGCACCAGAAGCTACCGCCATGTTATACGGTGTTTGTGCCGTGATATCTAACGCACCAGAAGTTGAACTTACCATATTCATCGCATCGGCAATGATTTGATAACCTTGACCATATTTTTGAATGTTCAACTGCTGTAACTTGCTTTCAGTTGCTTGCAAGGTACTTTTTGCTTGAATATAGACAGGATAGTTACTTTGTACCCAAGTAAAGAAAGAGGTATCAGAGCCAGATGCAGTTTTAAAATTTGCCCAGGCACTGTAGGCCTTGGTTTGCACGTCGATAAAATTCGTTTGCGCATTATTAAATGCCGACGTCGCATTGTTAATTTCCGGATCTAAATTCGGGTTTGGATCACCTTTTAAATCAATGGCATCTAAAAATGATGCATAAGAACTAATTAAGCCACCTTTAGCCGCATAAGATGGGCTATAAGCAGGTACAGTATTTGCGATGTTATACACCACATCATTAATCACTTTCGGATTTGCATTGCCTAAATCCACCGATAAGGTAGTGCCAGCAAATGAAATCACTTGATTTGTGCTGTCAAATTGACCAGATGTCACTAAGTTTGTCAGTTCCGTGGCGTACTTTTGCCAGATATCCGTAGTAGTTGTCATAATTTTTCTCCAAGTAATGACAGATAGAAGAGTAAGCCGTCCTGCACATTGGCTTACCAAAAGGTGGAATAACGAAAATAAGTGTAAGACAAGCCTGCTTAAAAACTAGGCTCAAGTTGGCGTCAGTTTGAGTTCAATTTGGTGTCAAATTTTATCTGGCTCGAACTCAGCATAACCAAACAACCACAACTAACAGGCGCTCAATAGTGATTGATTTATAAAGAAAGTTTGGCTAGCGCACTTTTAGCTGCTCCATCAAGGCAATAGGAGTATGCTCAATAACGCGCTCAGCGAGTTCAATGGTTAATTTAGGGGTTTTATTACTGACTTTTCGCTGTAAAAACGCAAGGTTTATCGACTCGGTATTAGCGCTAACTACAAAGACAAACGGGCACATGGCAGTCGCATGAATAATTTTGATTAATTGTGAAATAAACAGCTGCTGAGCATTATCCAATTGCTCAATAAAAATCACTCTCGGTTGTTTGTTTTTAAGCGAAATGCTTGTGATATCCTGCAGCCAATGCTCAAGTCTGTTTTCAAGGCTGAGGTAAGTCCTCACTTCACCAGGTGCATCAGTATCTTCCTGATAAAAGCTATTCGCTAACAATTTTAACGGGGTGAACCATAACTGGTGATCTTGTTTAATTCGTATTTGATGTATGGTTAGTTGCTGCCGGACACTGTATTGCAGCAAAAATGATAACAGCATATCTGCCTGCTGAACTTTATCACTTTTAAGACAAATCAAATGACTGGTCGTTAACTTTTGCGCGCGCCTGAGACTGGTATCAAATTGTTCCAATTCAAAATCATAGCCGCTGAACTCTAATGACGGAATAAATTCTTGCAATCTGGAACAGCTAGAAACACTCGCATTCATCAACGCTTCAATCACCTTGTCTGATTCTATCAATTGTTCAATTGGACATTGGTGGAACAGCGCGATATTGCGGATAGTTCTCAAAGAAACAGACTTGCCGCTTTCGACGCGTTTGATAGTAGATAAGGCAATATTGAGACGTTTTTTTTGGCAGGCTGACGCCATATCAGACTGGCTCAGCCCTAATGCCCGGCGTAGTTTTTTCACCTGTGCAACATTGACTTGCACCTTATTCATTATGCCACATCCTTGTCAGTCATAATCTCAAATTAAATTGCCACTAAGTGTAGATGATGTTTTATCAGCTTTCTAATATTTATACAGACAAACAATGAAAATATGTAAATAACCATAACACTGGATTGACCGTTTTTTTCAAATGTTATAACATCACACTCTTATGAGTAACTATCTACACACCAGCAGTCGAAAATATCGCCGTTACAGCATGCTCCTGCTTGCTGTATGGTTGTTTGCGCTATTTGCTCATAGTTCACATTTTGAAGTAACTTCACAGCTCGATAACAATGTTGAATGTCACTTATGCCACAATAACCTGGACAAGGTTGATGATGTTAAAATCACCGCTACCTTTAGCCAAAGGATTATTGGCAGGCAAACCTTAATCGCCCCCAGATTCCCCCTGGCACTGCTTGAGTTTTTTACCCCACAATTACGCGCACCGCCTTTAGTGAACTCACTTTAAGGTGTGTTACTTCTGCTATTTCGTTTCTTCTGCACAGCAATAACTTAAGAAAAAACTAATTGCTTTAGTGCTTTTACGACGTCGTCAACACACCCTTGTTTTGATTTATGCCTGCGGGCAACACGTTATTTATTTAAGGGTTAACTCATGCAATTTAATAAAGCCATGATCGCTTTGGCGATCACTTCTTCCTATGGTGCCAACTGCTTAGCGCAAGACGTTAGAGGACAAGTAATTGATAGTAAAGGAAAACCGGTCGCCAACGCCGAAATTCATATCGATAAAGAAAAAACTCACGTATTTACTGATAGCGACGGCTACTTTGTTATATCGAAAGTCAATAAAGGCGTTGCAGAACTGCACGTCAGTGCCAAGCGTTTTAACCATTTTAATCAAAAAATTACGATTACCGAGCAAGATCTCAATGACTTAACCGTACAGTTAACGCCAACGGTCATGGAGATCATCGATGTTCATGCGACACCGTTGCACAGCTCGACCATAGAATCCGCACAACCGGTCAATGTACTATCGGCTGACGAATTGCGCATGAAGCAAGCGTCAACCTTAGGGGAAACCTTAAAAAACGAAGTAGGCGTACATTCAACTTACTACGGCCCGGTTTCGAGTAGCCCTATTATTCGTGGTTTAGATGGTCCTCGGGTATTGATCAGCCAAAACGGCCTGGATGTTGGCGATGCTTCGCGCATTGGCGGCGATCATGCGGTATCCAGTGAAACCAATACCGCGACCCAAATCGAAGTATTGCGCGGCCCAGCAACCTTATTTTACGGCAGCGGCGCTATCGGCGGCGTAGTGAATGTTGTTGACAATCGTGTACCAACATTTACCGACACTACGCTAGATTATCAGGCTCAACACAATAGCGTTGCCAATGAAGATGAAGCCTCATTCGCACTAAATACAGGCAAAGGAAAATTTGCCTTGCATTTAGATGGCTTTTGGCGAGATTCGGATGATTATGACATTCCCGGTTACGCCGTACTGGAAGATGAGCATCTCGAAGATCAACATGATGAAGACGAGCACCATGAGGAACAGGAAACGAAAGGCACTTTAGCTAACAGTGCGTCTAAGTCTTCCGGTTTTACCTTAGGCAGCAGTTACTTATTAGATAACGGCTATATTGGCTTTTCTTACGGCCGACTGGATCGTGAATATGGCGTCCCTGGTCATCACCATCATCATGAAGAAGATCACAAAGCGGATGACCATGAAGAAGAAGCCGCAGTATATGCCGATCTCAAGCAAGATCGCTGGCAAATGATCAGCGATTTAAATTTTGAAGATAAACTTTTAAGCCGCTTAGCAACAAAATTTGCCTACACCGATTATCAGCACCAGGAAATTGAAGGTGGTGAAGTTGGCACTACCTTTAAAAACCAAAATGTAGAAGCGCGCGTCGACCTTTATCATCAGGAATGGCAAGGCTGGAACGGTGCCTGGACCTTACACTATAAAAATAGTGACTTTGAAGCGCAAGGCGAAGAAGCATTCACGCCGCCGTCAGAAACTTCCGCCTTTGCCCTTGGTTGGTTGGAAGAAAAACATCTAAATAACAGTTGGTTACTGCAAGTCGGCGCCAGAATTGAGCATGTTACCCTCACGCCTAATAGCAGTGTAGAAGTTCATTATCATGAAGACGAAGCCCACGAAGACGAACACAATGAAGATGAGCATGAACAGCACCATGAGGCAGCATTAACCGAGCAAAGCTTTAACCCGGTCAGTGCTTCACTTGGGCTAGTTTGGGATTATCAAGCTGGCTATAACTTAGGCTTCTCATTAGCGTTTTCACAACGGGCACCTTCTGCCTCTGAACTATTTTCCAATGGTCCACATATCGGTACTAATACTTATGAATTGGGCGCGCTTTATCAAACTCACCTGGAAGATGATGAAGTTCATATCGAGCTGGCTGAGCACGACGCCGAACTGGAAACCTCTTATAACCTGGATTTAACCTGGCGTAAGTTTGAAGGTGATTTAGGTTTTATTGTCAGCGCCTTTTATAACCATGTTAACGATTACTACTATCAGCAGGATACCGGTCTGATAGTGGAAGCAGGCCATGAACATCAGCACGAAGATGAACATGCGGAAGACGAGCATCATGAGGAAGAAGGTGGCTTACCGGTATTTGTTTACCGCCAGGACGACGTCAAACTCTACGGTCTGGAAGCAGAATTTGTCTATCAGGTGTCAGAACCTTTAAAACTGACGGTATTTGGTGACTATATTCGCGCCAAACTGGACAATGGCGGCAACCTGCCGCGTATTCCTCCAATGCGCTTAGGCGGCCAGTTAAATTATCAAGGCGATAATTTTAACGGCGAATTATCCGTTAGCCATTATTTCAAGCAAAAGGATATTGGTAGCTTAGAAACCAACACAGACGGCTATACCATGGTGGATGCTAATGTGAGCTACTTTCTCGACGGCTTTGGCGCTGATACCGCCCTATTTATCAAAGCGGCCAATATTACCGATAAAGAAGCTCGTGTACATTCTTCTTTCCTTAAAAATGTCGCTCCATTGCCAGGGCGTAATATCTCAGTAGGTATTCGCGGCAGTTTTTAAGCACGGCGATAGTCACTGGCAGAAACGAAATTAACTGGCTGTGAGTTCCCCCTCGCAGCCAGTTTTTCTTTTATCGCCCGGAAACTAAAATTTCCGTAGCAATCTAATTTCATCGTTTAACAATCGGCTAAAACACGCCAAGCAAAGTTGATTAATAGCATTGACTGACCTAAAGTCAATTAACATCAATTTAACAATTACAATAACGATAAAGTGATCCCGCTATGAAAAAACTACCTAAACTGCTTGCGCTCAGTGCGCTTGCGATTGCTATAAATGGCTGTGTGAGCGATAAAGATAACCATCAACAACAGTCCAGCTTAGCAAGTACAAAAGCAGCATCCACCACTGTCGAATTGGCGCTGGAAAAATACATCCTGGATAATGGGCTGGAAGTGGTATTGCATCAGGATACATCCGATCCGGTCGTTGCGCTGGCAATTCAATACCATGTTGGCTCAAATCGGGAAAAACCGGGACGTACCGGCTTTGCCCATTTTTTTGAGCATATGCTGTTTCAAGACTCTGAACATGTCGGTGCCGGTAATTTTATCAAGCACATCGGCAATATGGGTGGTGTATTAAACGGCGGCACCTGGCAAGATGGCACCATTTACTACGAAGTGGTACCAAACGATGGCTTAGAGCAAGTGCTATGGATGGAATCGGATCGCATGGGCTATTTCATCAATACCGTGACTCAAGAAGGCTTGGAAAACGAAAAGCAAGTAGTGAAAAACGAAAAACGCCAAGGGGTTGATAACCGTCCATACGGTCACACCGAATATGTCACGTTAAAGGCGTTATATCCTGAGGGACACCCGTATAGCTGGGATGTTATCGGGAGTTTAGAAGATTTACAAAATGCGACCTTAAAAGATGTTCGCGAGTTCTATCAAAAATGGTATGGCGTTAATAATGCCACCTTAGTACTGGCAGGTGACTTTGACACCACGCAAGCAAAAACCTGGATCAACAAATACTTTGGCGAATTACAACCTAAGGCTGAAGTTACTCCGTTACCGCCAATGCCGGTCGCCATTGAAAAAAGCATTTCTCTGTATCACGAAGATAATTTTGCCACATTGCCTGAACTCACCTTAACCTTACCGACGGTTGAGCAATATCAGGTAGATGCCTACGCGCTGGATATTTTGGCGCAATTATTAGCCGACGGCAAAGACAGCGTGCTCTATCAACATATTGTTGAGCAAGATAAATTAGCGCCATCAGTCAGTGCAGATAACTCAAGTTCAGAACTTGCCGGCCGCTTTAGCTTAACAGTACGCGCCTTTAATGATATGCCTTTAGATAAGGTAAAAACCAGCATTGACAATGCCCTGCAACAGTTTGCTAGCCAAGGGTTCACCGATAAACAGCTCAAACGTTTGCTGACCAAACGTGAAACCGCGTTTTATAACCAGCTGACCAGCGTATTTAATAAGGCTTCGACCATAGCACAGCATAACGAGTTTGCCGGCGATCCCTCACTAGTTTCCAAAGAAATTGAACGTTATCGTGCCGTCACTCGTGACGATATAATGCGAGTATTCAAGCAATATATCCTTAACAAAAATTATATCGCCACCAGCTTTGTCCCTAAAGGCAAACAACAACTGGCATTAACTGGCGCGAAAAAAGCGAATGTTATTGAAGAAAAAATCGTTCAGGGCGCTGAACAGCAAATGGCCGCTCAGGCTGAGCAACAGGCATTAGCACCACTGGCTAATTCGCCCTCTTCTTTTGACCGTTCTGTGATGCCAAAAGCGGGTAAACTCAGCGCAATTAACTTACCAGAAGTCAAGGCAACTAACTTTGCTAATGGCCTGTCTGTATTATCGATTGAGCATAATGAACTGCCGTTAGTGTCATTTTCAATTCGTGTTAAAGGCGGCCATTTGTTAGACCCACAAGGCAAAGACGGCGTTGCCAATCTATTAACTTCCATCATGATGGAAGGCACGAAAACCAAAACACCGCAACAGCTGGAAGAAGCCCTCGGCGCTATCGGCGCTGAATTAAATTTCACCGCCAGTGGTGAATTTATCACCCTAAGTGGCAGCACCTTGGCGAAAAACTTTCCTGAGGCGATAACACTGGCACAGGAAATACTACTAAGCCCACGTTGGGATGAATCTCAGTGGCAACGAATAAAGCAGGAAACCAAAGCGGGCATTCAACAAGCAAATGCCAACCCCGGCAGTATTGCGCAACGCGTTTATGCCAAATTAATGTATGGCAACAGCACTAAGCTGGGCTCACCCGTTACCGGAAATATCGCTGATATTGACAATATTTCACTGGCAGATGTAAAAAAATATTATCAGGATAATATCGTCGCTAACTTAACGACAGTGCATGTTGCCGGAGATATCAGCCAGGATAAAATACTCGCCAGCTTAATGCCGTTAAAGAATAACTTAGCTAACGCGGATGTCGCATTACCGGCCGCCACTCAACTAGCTAAGCTAGATAAAGCACAACTGTATTTTGTTGATGTTCCTGGCGCGAAACAATCTTTTATCCGTATCGGTAATCCGGCAATGGTCGCCAATGCTGATGATTTTTATCCTGCCGTTGCCGTTAATCATAATTTAGGCGGCAGCTTTTCCGGGCAGTTATTCCAAATATTACGCCTGCAAAAAGGTTATACCTATGGAGCCTACTCAGGGTTTAACCGCGCAAATGCTGGTGGCTTTTTCAGTGCTCACTCCAGTGTGCGCTCTAATGTCACTCTGGAATCGTTACAAACCTTTAGAGAGATCCTGGCAAATTACGGCCAAGAGTTTGATCAGCAGGCGCTGGAAAATACTCAATCGGTATTAACCAAGTCCAACAGCCGGGCGTTTGAAACTACCGGCAGTTTATTAGGGGTGTTACAAAATATTAGCAGCTATCAGCTGGCCACTAA
>CAZUHQ010000072.1:0-4884 GCA_964620605.1 uncultured Thalassotalea sp. | reverse complement strand
TATGTTGCGCAACAACAAATGCAGCTTGATGCATTAACCCTGGCTCAAGCCCAGGCAACGATAGCCAAATACATGAACCCGGATAAAATGGTGTATTTAGTGGTCGGTGACGCAAAAACTCAACTGCCAAGACTGAAAGCATTAGGTCTTGGCGAACCGATAATACTAGATAGAAACGGTGATAGTATTTAATCTATTACCACTTAAATAAAAAACGCTGAGTGGTTAACTGCTCAGCGTTTTTTATTTTCATTTCAAATCACTGTTATTTAGTGCCAAATTTCAATATTCCCACTTGGCCATTCGCGCCAGCAAATAAAAACTTAAAATTATCCGCGGCCAGGGTATAAAAGCCGTCATCTTGCGCTTTAGTATTATTTGCTAACGGTTGCCAGCTTTTACCGCCATTATAGGAAATATCATTGCCAGTTTTGCCTGTGGCAATACAGAGCATGCCCTGGCAGCTAAACGCAGTTCTTAAACCATGTTGCCCCGCTTTGACCATTTGCCATTTGTCATCAAGCCTAGTTGCCATATTGGGGTACTTAGCCGGGCGCTGCTGATAATCGCCTCCGACAACAAAGACTTGTCCGCTGTGATTCAAACCTAAACCATAACCGCCAGCCGTTTGAGTCGTGTTAAACAGCGGTACCGTTTGTCGTTGCCAGGATTCACCAAAATCATCGCTGTAATAAACAGAGGCTAAAAAACCACCAGTCGTTAACCAGGCTTGGCCATTATCACCAACAATTAAGGTATTACCGCTGGCGGCAAATGCCGCTTCTTTTTCCTGTAATTGAGGTAATTGAGCTTTTGCGATGCGACGCCAGGTTTTACCGCCGTCCTCAGTTTTTTTAATAACATAATAACCGTCAACCGGATCGCCCATTAACAGGCCGGTGGTGTTATCCCAAAACGCAATCGAATCAAAAAAGCCGTCTTTATCGGTGTTTTGATAAAGCAATTGCCAGTTATCACCGCCATCTGTGGTTTTAAACAGCATCGACTGCTCACCACTGCCTACCCCCATGACAATGGCGGTATTTTTATCAAACAATGCGATATCGCGAAAATCCGTCACCTGGCTGTGAACCACTGATTTATTGTGCCAGCTGTTGCCACCGTCCTGACTGACAAAAACGCCATTGTTTGTGCCGGTAACCCATAACGAATCCTTAATTATCGCCGAACCACGCAACGAAGGTTTCCCTTCTAGCTCAATATGTTGCCACGACGGCAACTGCGCCATCGTAGTGGCCTGTACTTGCATCACCGTAATTAAAAATCCTAACATCGCCATAGTGTATTTAAGCAATACTTGCAGATAAGCGCTTATTTTCTTAAGCAAAACTTCCATCCTTCTTGTTATTAGTTAATGTGAAACACTATTCAATAGATTTGAATTGAGCACAAGCAATTAAATCAAAAGCGCTAAAATTATTGTAAATCAAGAGAATTTAAGCGATAGTAATTTGCTTAAGTTTTATACTGAAAGTGTTTGATGATGTTACAGATTGATGAAAAAGTCATAGCTGATATTGCCCGAGGTTTTGCAATTCCTGCGCAGCCCGAGTTACTGATCAAACTACAGCAATTGATGGCCAATCCAGAGCCAGATATCAACGAACTCGCTACTATAGTTTCTCAGGATGTCGCGATTTCCGCCACCATATTAAAAACTGTTAACTCCCCTATTTATGGCTTGGCACGCTCGATATCCGATATTCACAAGGCGGCACGTTATATCGGTAGTGATGGTATTTTGCTCTTAGTCACTAACTGTTTGTTAAGAAAAAGTTTTCAGCAAGATGACTCCAGCATTACTCTGGAAGAATTCTGGAATAATGCCAATAACATTGCCAATACCAGTGTACTGATTGGAAGTTCACTCAGCAAACAAGTGTCAAAAGACAGGTTATTTACCTTAGGGCTGTTCCACGATTGCGGCATTCCGGTAATGGCAAGCCGATATGGCGATTACCCAGAAACTTTTGAGCACGCGTTAAAAACACCATCAGAAACCCTGACTTCGATTGAAGAAAGCGTCTATCAGGTAAACCATGCGACCTTAGGCTACTATGTTGCATCGTCATGGCGCTTACCCAAAGATATTTGTCAGTTGATTTTATGCCATCACGATAGGGAATTTCTCACCACCTCAAGTGATCAGGCACAACGCTTTTATTTTGCAATTTTAAAAATGGCGGAAAATATTGCCCATCATCATAAATATTTTCGCGATTGTGCCGACTGGCCTTATGTCAGCGAGTCGGTACTGGCAGTATTAGATTTGGCAGATGAAGACTATCAGGACTTACTGGAAGATAGCGCTGAGCATCAAATTTAAATACCTGAAGTTATAAAAGCTAAAAGGTTAGGTTTCCAATAGTTGTTGTCAGGTAAACAAGCAAAACGCTGCGAGTCCTTCCATGGAAGCTCAACACCAGCATCCATGCTGGTGATGCTTGCTCTTATTACCATAACAACAAATATGCAGATTAATCAGCTTTCTACCACCTGAGCTTTTTCTACCTTAGGCTTTTTCAATAAGTTGCGGATATCTTCTTTGATCAAGTAAAGCGCCGGGATCAGGAACAAGGTGATGACAGTCGCAAAAACAATACCGAAACCTAAGGATATCGCCATCGGGATAATAAACTGCGCCTGCAAGCTGTGCTCGAAATACAGCGGGAAAATACCGAAAAACGTCGTTAATGAAGTCAATAAGATCGCACGAAAACGCTGAGTACCCGCCTGACAAACTACGTCTATCATCTTCATTCCGGAGTCTTTCGCCTTATTGATAAAATCTACCATGATCAATGAATCGTTAACCACCACGCCAGTTAAGGCAATAAAGCCATAGATAGACATCATGTTAATGGTTTTGCCTAACAGCCAATGACCAAAGATGGCGCCGATAATACCAAAAGGGATCACCGACATGATCACCAGTGGCTGAGTATAAGACTTGGTTGGAATGGCGATCAGGCCATAAATTAAAAATAATGCGCCGATACCGGCAATCGCCAGCTGACGGAGAAAATCCTGCTGCTCTTTACTCGCACCCTCAACGCCATATTGCACGCTCGGATAATTTGCCAAAATTTCAGGAATGCTGGTGTCATTCATTTCGCTGATCACTTTTCGCGATTCCACTTTTTCACTGTCAATATCCGCCGAAATTGTAATCGAGCGTTTCTGGTTGATACGAGTGATCGAAGAAAACCCCTGGCCTATCGCGATATCTGCTACCTGATAAAACGGCACTTGTTCGCCGCTTGGCGTGCGGATCCACATATCTTCCAGGTCAGAAATCGACAACCGGTCTTCTTTCGGATAACGTACCATGACTTTTAACTCGTCACGGCCACGCTGAATGCGCTGTGCTTCATCACCATAAAATGCCTGACGCACTTGCTTTGCCAAATCCGCCAGTGTCAAACCTAAGGTTTCCGCTTCTGGACGAATGCTAAGTTTAATTTCCTGACTGCCACGACTAAAGGAATTGCGAATATCAAACACGCCGTCATAAGTTTTTAGCTGATCCTGGATATCATGAGCTGCGGCCTCCAGTTCATCGTCGTTTTTACCGGTTAACTGAAATTCTATCGCCGCACCGCCACCGGCATTAGTACCGGCGAAAAAGCGCAATTCCTTGGTACCGGCAATTTCACCAATTTCATCACGCCACAGCTTTTCTATTTCATAGGCGTCTAAATCTCGATCTTCAGATTTCACCAGCTCAAGTAAAAATGTCGCCCGGGTATTACCTTCAGTAAACACCATGGTATGTTTAATAAAACTGACACCGCTGGTTTTATTTTCTTCTGCAACTTTATGTGCTGCGGCAACGATTCTGTCGATAGCCTTATTGCGCTCTCTGGGCGCAGTACCATCTATCATGGTGACATTGCCCTGAATAAAATCACTCGGCACATTGGGAAACACTTCTACTTTAACAAAAGCGCCAGTGATCAAGGAGATAGCCAAGAAAAGCCCGGCGATAAACATTGCCATAGTATTGTATCGTTTCGCCAGCGTTAGTTTTAACCTTGGCTGATAAACATAGTGAATAAAATATTCCAGTTTTTCCTTAAAGCGCATTTGAAACCTTTCTAACCAATTCGCGGTTTCATTGGTTAACGGCGTGTATTTCATATGGGCTAAATGCGCCGGTAAAATCCATTTTGACTCGATCAAAGAGAAGATCAAACAAAAGGTTACCACTAAGGCAATGGCGCGAAAAAATGCCGAAAAGGTGGCATCTATCATTAATAACGGGGCAAATGCCGCAATAGTGGTCAACACACCAAAAGTTGCCGGCATCGCCACCCGCATGGTGCCACGAATAACATTATCACTGGAATGACCATAACGCTGAATTTCAGAGTAAGCACTCTCGCCGATCACTATCGCATCATCAACCACTATGCCGAGCACCATAATAAAGGCAAATAGGCTTAACAGGTTAATCGACACCGACCATTCGCCTAGTAACGGCATCATCAGCAAGGCACCAAGAAAACTGATCGGAATCCCCAGCATTACCCAAAACGCGATACGAATACGCAAAAACAGGGTTAACACTAAAAATACCAATGCCGCCCCCATCAACAAGTTACTGATCATCATATCCAGGCGCTCTGAAAGATAAAAAGACGAATCGCCCCAGACGGTTAATTTTGCTCCCTCAGGCAGTTGACTATTTTTCTTTTCAACATAGGCTTTCACTTCTGCCGCGATCGCCAGATCGTTTTGCTCACCAGTCGACTGCACCATAATGCTGGTAGTATTTTCGCCATTGAAAGTAGCAAAATCATCACTTTCGACAAAGCCATCTTTAATGTTGGCAACATCAGATAATAAAATTCGCGTGCCATC
>CAZUHQ010000071.1:0-17969 GCA_964620605.1 uncultured Thalassotalea sp. | reverse complement strand
TATCGCAAAAGAAATCTTTGGCGGTACAGGTAAAAACTTTTTAAACCCGGCATTAGCAGGCCGTGCATTTTTATTCTTTGCTTATCCAAGTGAAATCTCTGGTGATGCCGTTTGGGTTGCTGCCGATGGTTTCTCTGGTGCAACTGCCTTAGCGGCAGGTGCTGCAGCAGAAGTGGGCGCAATTGATTACTCATTTGGCACACAAGCCTGGTGGGATGCATTTTGGGGTTTTGTACCTGGTTCTGTTGGTGAAGTATCAACTGCAGCTATCTTAATTGGCGGTGCTTATATCCTTTATAAAGGGATTGCTTCATGGCGCATCGTATTAGGTGTGTTTGCTGGTATGGTAGTGACATCATTCCTGTTTAACACTATCGGTAGTGACACTAATGCAATGTTTGCCATGCCTTGGCATTGGCACTTAGTGGTTGGTGGTTTTGCTTTCGGTATGATGTTTATGGCAACCGACCCGGTGTCTGCGTCCTTTACCAATACGGGTAAATATTGGTTTGGTGCGTTAGTGGGTGTCATGGTGGTACTGGTTCGTGTCGTTAACCCGGCGTTCCCTGAAGGTATGATGCTAGCCATTTTATTTGCTAACTTGTTTGCACCGTTATTTGACTATTTTGTGGTGCAATCAAATGTAAAACGGAGGCTTGCTCGCAATGTCTAGTAAGAAAGAAACTTTCGGCAAAACGGTCGGTTTCGTTTTTGCTGTATGTATTGTTTGTGCCGCATTGGTATCAATTGCTGCTTCTGGTTTAAAAGACAAGCAAGTTGAGAACAAATTGCTTGACCAACAAACAAAAATTTTAGAAGCGGCAAGCTTATTGTCGCTAACTGACGGTTCAGCGTTTTCGATTAAAGAAACTTATAGCAAGTTTGTTGAAGCGAAAATGATCGATTTAGACTCTGGTGAATTTATTGACGGTGATCCAGAGCTATTTGATGAGCGTCGTAATTCGCGTGATGTCACTAAATCAGAAAAACCTGAAAATGATATCGCTGGTATTAATCGTCGTTCTCATGATGCGGTCATTTATATCGTGCGCAATGGCGCCGGTACCGTTGAAACAGTGGTGTTTCCGATTGTTGGTTCAGGCCTTTGGGACTTAATGTACGGTTTTGTTGGTATGGATGCTGACTTAAATACCGTGAAAAACCTGATTTATACTGCTGATTTTAAAGAAACACCTGGTCTGGGTGCCGAAGTGCTTAACCCTAAGTGGAAAGCATTATGGCCAGGTAAGAAGATTTATAATGAATCTGGTGAGCTTAAGATCAAACTGGTTAAAGGTGGTGCGAAAGCCGATGATATTCACGGCGTAGATGCCTTATCTGGTGCAACATTAACCAGTAACGGTGTGACACGTACTTTACATTTTTGGTTTGGTAAAGAAGGTTACCTACCTTTTATTACCAAGTATCGTGAAGGAGGCTTGATCTAATGTCTTCAGAAGCAAATAAAGTATTAACAAAACCTATTGTTGATAACAACCCGATCGCACTGCAAGTATTAGGTATTTGTTCTGCACTAGCGGTTACCAGCTCAATGGCCAATGCCTTGGTTATGACCCTGGCGGTAACTTTAGTGACGGCATTTTCAAACTTGTTTATTTCGATGATCCGTAATCAAATCCCATCAAGTGTGCGTATTATCGTGCAGATGGCGATTATTGCTTCATTGGTTATCGTGGTTGATCAGATCTTGAAAGCCTTTTCTTATCAATTATCACAAGAATTGTCGGTTTATATCGGTTTGATCATTACCAACTGTATCGTCATGGGGCGTGCAGAAGCGTTTGCGATGAAAGAAGCTCCGGGCGTCAGCTTTATGGACGGTATCGGTAACGGTTTAGGGTACGGTTTTATCCTGATGACCGTCGCCTTCTTCCGTGAATTATTCGGTTTTGGCACCATTTTCGGTATCGAAATTTTACCGTTAATTCAAAACGACGGTTGGTATCAGGCAAACGGCTTATTGGTTTTACCATTTAGCTCATTCTTTTTAATTGGTTTAATCATTTGGGCGATTCGCCAATGGAAACCAGAACAAGTTGAGAAGGACTAAGCGATGGAACATTATATTAGTTTATTAGTGAAAACGATTTTTATCGAAAACATCGCATTATCGTTTTTCTTAGGTATGTGTACTTTCTTAGCGGTGTCTAAAAAAGTCAGCACGGCAATTGGTTTAGGTGTGGCAGTTATTGTGGTACTAGGTATTGCTGTTCCTGCTAACCAAATCATTTATCAAGCAATTTTAGCGCCTGGTGCCTTAGATGCTGTGTTAGGTATTACAGATCCTAAAGAATCTATTGATTTAAGCTTCTTATCTTTCATTACCTTTATCGGTGTGATTGCAGCCTTAGTACAGATCCTTGAAATGGTATTAGACAAGTATTTCCCTGCGCTTTATCAAGCCTTGGGTATCTTCTTGCCATTGATTACAGTGAACTGTGCGATTTTCGGTGCAGTATCCTTTATGGTGGCTCGTAACTACACCTTAGGTGAGTCAGTAGTTTATGGTATCGGTTCTGGTATCGGCTGGGCATTAGCAATTGTATTACTTGCTGGTATCCGCGAAAAGATGAAATATTCTGATGTACCAGATGGCCTAAAAGGTTTGGGGATTACGTTTATTACCGCAGGATTGATGGCGTTTGGCTTTCTTTCTTTCGGTGGTATTTCGTTGTAATAAGATTAACGCAGAAAGTGCTTAGCCACTTTCTCCTAGAGAAGTGTAAAGGAAAAGTCGATGGAAATTATTCTCGGCGTAGGCATGTTCACTGCAATCGTTATCGCTTTGGTTCTAGTGATCTTATTCGCTAAATCAAAGTTGGTTGCTGACGGTGACGTGACTATTTCAATTAATGGCGACCCTGAAAAAGCAGTCACAACTGCGGCAGGCGGTAAGCTATTAGGTGCCCTGGCAGATCAAGGTATTTTCGTACCGTCTGCTTGTGGTGGTGGTGGTACTTGTGGGCAGTGTCGTGTTCACGTGCATTCAGGTGGTGGTGATATTCTACCAACTGAACTGGGCCATATTACAAAACGTGAGGCGAAAGAAGGTTGTCGTTTATCCTGTCAGGTTGCTGTTAAGCAAGACATGGATATTGAGTTAGAAGACGAAATCTTCGGCGTTCAGCAATGGGAATGTGAAGTTATCTCTAACGATAACAAAGCGACCTTCATTAAAGAATTGAAACTGAAAATTCCTGATGGTGAATCAGTTCCATTCCGTGCCGGTGGTTATATTCAAATTGAAGCGCCAGCTTATCACGTGAAATATTCTGATTTTGATATTGATGAGCAATATCGTGGTGACTGGAATCATTTTGGTTTCTTCGATGTAGAATCAAAAGTAGATGAACCAACATTGCGCGCATACTCTATGGCGAACTATCCGGAAGAAGAAGGCATTATTATGCTAAACGTGCGTATTGCGACACCACCACCAGGTAAATTACATTTACCAGCAGGTAAAATGTCGTCATACATCTTTAGCTTAAAACCAGGCGATAAAGTAACAATTTCTGGTCCGTTCGGTGAGTTCTTCGCAAAAGAAACCGATGCGGAAATGGTCTTTATCGGTGGTGGTGCTGGTATGGCGCCAATGCGTTCACATATCTTTGATCAGCTTAAGCGTCTTAACTCTAAGCGTAAAATGTCGTTCTGGTACGGTGCTCGTTCCCTTCGTGAAATGTTCTATGAAGATGATTACAACATGCTAGCTGCTGAAAACGATAATTTTGAGTGGCATGTTGCCTTGTCTGATCCGCAACCGGAAGATAACTGGGACGGTTTAACTGGCTTTATTCATAATGTGCTTTATGAACAGTACTTGAAAGATCACGAAGCGCCAGAAGATTGTGAATTTTATATGTGTGGGCCGCCAATGATGAACGCTGCGGTAATTCATATGTTAAAAGAGTTAGGTGTAGAAGATGAGAACATTCTACTCGACGACTTTGGCGGCTAATATTTGATTTTTACTTGCCCAAGACACTGATTTCGTTGTCGTGAGTGCTCACCTAGTAAACTAGGCTTCGCGCTCACTCCTAGAACTCAATGCTTTCTACGGCGTAAAAAAATAAATATGCAACGTAATGCTATCAGTAATAAAAGGTGACTCAGGTCACCTTTTATTTATCTAAGTGACTTTGGCTGGTTTACTTCCATGGGGGATAAGCAAGCTCAATATAGGTCATTTAGATAAATAAATTATCAGGGTAATTATTATGAATTCTATGAAATCAATTGCGTATTTATTTATCGCTTTGCTGTTAACTGGGTGTTTTCCAGGTAATGATTTGGCAAAGCGTGAAATGTTAGTGCAAGGCATTACCATGGGCACGGTTGCGTATCATATTAAATATGTTGCCGATCCTAAAACTAACACCGATGTTGATAAACAAAGTGTGAACATCCATCAGGGGGTGGAAGCGATTTTAAAACAACTGAATCAAGATATGTCGACCTGGATCCCTGATTCGGAATTATCAACCTTTAACCGTTCGACATCGCTTAAGCCGGTTGAAGTATCAGAAGGCTTGCGCCGTGTGATCAAAGAGTCCATTCGTTTAGGGCATTTAAGTGAAGGCAAGTTAGATGTGACTGTTGGTCCTTTAGTTAACCTATGGGGTTTTGGTCCTGAAAGCCGACCAGAAAAACAGCCAACCGATGAAGAAATTGCTCAGGCGAAAGCGCGTGTAGGTATCGAACATTTAACCCTAGTTGGTAATAATATGTCAAAAGCGATACCAAACCTTTATGTCGACTTATCAACAATAGCTAAAGGTTATGCGGTTGATTTGGTTGCTGAATATCTTGAGCAGCAAGGCTTTAATGACTACTTAGTGGAAATTGGTGGTGAGTTAAGAGTTAAAGGCTTTAAACACACTGGCGAATTATGGCATGTTGCAATAGAAAAGCCGATCAGTGAAGGGCGAGCAGTACAGCAAGTGATAGTGCCTAGGAACAATGCCGTGGCAACGTCTGGTGATTATCGTAAGTATTTTGAAGAAGATGGCCAACGTTTTTCTCATATTATCGACCCTGGTACCGGCAAACCAATAAATCATAAACTGGTTTCTGTTACCGTTATTCACCCGTCATCAATGACTGCTGATGGTTTATCGACTGCCATGATGGTGATGGGGGAAGAAAAAGCGCTAGCTTTTGCTGAAGATAACCAGCTTGCAGCGTACTTGATCATCAAAACCGATGATGGCTTTGTTGAGCAAAGTACAGTAAAATTTATGCAATATCTCAAGTAGCTGCTTCGTCGGTTTAAGGTTGTAATGATGACGATTTTTTTAATTACCTTTGGTTTTTTCCTTGTGGTGGTACTAGCCATGGCAGTAGGCTATATTTTTCAGCAGAAAACCCTGGCAGGTAGTTGCGGTGGTTTAGGTAGCATAGGTATAGAAAAAGCCTGTAACTGTGATAACCCTTGTGAAAAGCGAAAAGAGCGTGAGCGAAAGGCAGCACAGCAACAAGCGATAAGTGTGAAAAACATCTGACCATTGCTTTTTATCTACCAGAATCCGTTTTCTGATTAAAACGCTCAATGTTGCCATTGGGCGTTTTTTAACTTCAACTGCACCAATTCTACATTATACCAATCTGTATAAGTATTTAATCATTTAGGATGCCAGTAGCGCCATTAGAACAAATAAGATTTGTGCAAATAGATTTATTCTTCCATTTATTGTCATTACTTTCCACATCTGACAAATTTAATAACTTGATATTAAAAGGATTTGTACTATTACTTATTAATGTACGTAATATAACAATAAATTTCATTATTTTAGTTTGGATCTCGGTAGTACAGCAATATGACTGGTTAGTCACTCTTATACGGCAAAGTAGCGTCTTAATTCTGCAGAGTTGGGTATTGTTATCTGCTTGTAAAAGTGAATAAAGTGCCACTGTATGTTTTAAGTTTGTCTTGGTATTGGAGTTCTTGCAAAAGAAATTGCTACTGTGCCTATCGTAATAAATCAGGTTGACTCAATATTGCAATGTGTAATGTAAATGGAGAACAAAGATGAGTGTAAAGAAAACGGTATTTTGCATAGTGTTTGTTTCATCTATGCTAATGATAAGTAGGGCACAGGCAGAGGTTAACTTATCAGGATTTGCTAGCATCAACGCGGGAAGGGTACTTAGTGGCGATGGTGTCCCTCAGTTTGGTACGCCAGCTACTTTTTTGGCTGATTATCCGATAGTGTCAGCCTATGAAGAAGAATGGGATCTTGATCCAGAAAGTTTGTTTGGCGTGCAGATAAGTGCAGATTTATCAGATGGACTTTCTGCCACCGCTCAAGTGGTTGCCCGCGGAGCGAATGAATGGGATCCTGAGTTTGAATGGGCATATATTTCTTACGAGATTAACGACGAGGTTACCATTCAGGCTGGCAAAAAGCGTTTACCCTTATTTTATTATTCTGATTTTTATGATGTCGGCTACGCATATGTTTGGATGCGAGCGCCAGCAGATAACTATACTTGGCAAATCTTTAACTATACAGGGCTAAATGTACTTTATACCACGGATGTTGGTGATTGGTCGGTTGTGACAAATTTATATACCGGCAAAGAAGACGATAAAGAGAATAAACTGTTAGGAGATTTTTTCTTTGGTGGTGCTGAAACCCGGGAAATCTGGAAAGATATTTTGGGCGGTGTTATCAACTTAAGCCGTGACTGGTTTGAAGCACGCTTTACTGTAATGTCATACACAAATGAACGCTATATTGATGGTGAACGTACCATATGGGACGGTAAAGATCATCGCGATGGTACTTTTTATGGGGCTGCTTTTAACTTTGATTTAGATGACTGGTTTGTGTTAACGGAAATGAGTCGTCTGGATTTAGATGACAATTATGATACTCGTATGGTCACATTTGGCTATCGGTTTAACGAATTTACTCCATTTGTTGCTTATTCCGAGTTTGAGCAGAATGAGGATGGAGGGGAAGAACACAATACTACATCTGTTGGTCTTCGCTGGGATTTTCATAGCTCAGCCGCTTTTAAATTGCAGTATGACAAAGTTGCTGATAAGTCGTTTGATCTGGCGGTTGCCGGTGATAGTAGAGCATTAACTTTTGGTATTGATGCAGTTTTTTAAGGTGGGACTGATATGAAACTATTAACAAACTTATTCATCGCAGGGCTGACAGTGACAGCTTTAAATTGTTTTGCTGAAGTCTCGGTTATTGTCAATACCGGTAATGGTGACTCGATTGATGAAAAATTAATCAAGCGTATTTATTTAGGAAAAGCGAAGTCATTTCCAAGTGGTAGTAAAGTTACTGTATTTACCTTGAGTAGCGACGCAGAAGAAACAGATCTTTTTCGTCAAAATGCATTAAAAAAATCCAATAGCCAGTATAAGTCTTATTGGGCAAAGCTTGCCTTTACTGGCAAAGGAACTCCCCCTAAAGAGTTATCTAGCGCTAATGAGATGATTAATGCTGTGAAATCAGACACTAGTGCCATTGGTTTTGTTGACAGTGGTGCAGTGACGGGAGAAGTCAAGGTTATTGCGACGTTCTGATGAAAATATCATGGAGCATTTATTATATTCAGCTGGTTTACATTTTGTCGTTATCAGAAGTAATCCAGAGTTTATTGGCGGGTTGAGGTAAAGATGCAATTTTTTAGTCGGTTAAAAATATTCCATAAAATTCTTGCGATTTTAGCTGTCGCTATTTTAAGTTTTGTGGTTAATCTGGTGATAAATGTGACAGCAATTTCTAAAAATCAGGTGTTGCTTAAATCAATGCAGAATACGGCAATTCATTTAGTTAATTTAACTAGTGAAAATGTGACTGCATGGCAACGAACAGATGAATTTTATACACAAAGTGTTTCGTTTGGTGATGAGGATTTAATAACCGCAGCGAATGATGCGTTAGAAAAAATCATCATTAATTTAAAGCGTATTAAATCACTAGACCCTAGTTTTTCACAAATAGATAGATTAATTGGCCAGGCGAATGAATATCATAGTATCGCCAATGAAATATCTAAGGGCTTTATTAATGAGGAGATTGATTTTCAATCAGCTCAGGGAAAAATAAAAATAAAATCGCAGTTGTATGATCAAGTTAATGCAGCTTTACAGGCTGATAAAACAAATGCAGCGAGTTTGTTTAACCAGTTGGTAGAGCAAACCGTTGACAATTCAAGTAACTCTCGTGATTTAAGTATGATTGTTGGTTTTACCTTACTCGCCTTTATGACTGCGTTAAGTGTAATTATTGCTCGTTCCATTAGTCAATCTGTTACCTCAGTGGATGATTCTTTACGTGAGTTAGCAGAAGGTGATGGTGATTTAACCAATCAATTATCGGTAGAGAGTCAAGATGAACTGGGAAGTGTTGTTAAGCATTTTAATGTTTTTACGCGAATGTTACGAGAAATTGTGAAAGAAGTGGTTGATGCTGTAATGCCGTTAACTCAAAGTGCAGAGCAGCTTGCTGAAAAGGTTCACCAGGTTGATGGTAATGTGAAAAGTCAGTCAGAAGTTGCTGAGGTAACGAAGCAATCGATGATTGAAATGCAACATAGCGTAACAGACATTGCAAAATCTGCTGCCGAAGCTGCTAATGCCGCAGAAACAGGAGAGCTGGAAGTTAACCAGGGAATGGATAATGTACAGCGCTCGTTGTCGGTATCTGGAGAGCTCACCGAAGAGATCACCAGTGCTGCGAATGTTATTAATCAATTGGCGCAAGATTCGCAGAATATGAACCAAATTCTCGATGTTATTAATGGTATTGCTGAGCAAACTAATCTATTGGCACTTAATGCGGCGATTGAAGCTGCACGAGCAGGCGAGCAGGGACGGGGCTTTGCTGTTGTTGCTGATGAGGTAAGAAGTTTGGCATCACGAACCGCGTTATCGACCACAGAAATTAGAGAACTGTTGGATAAATTGATTTTCGCGGCAGAGCAGTCAGTTAATTCAATGGATATGGCGAAAGGCAAAGCGGATAACAATGAAAGTATTTCACGGGAAGTTGATCAGTCGCTAACCAATATAAAAGAACAAATTGGCTTGATTAGTTCGATGAATAGCCAAATAGCTACAGCGACTGAAGAGCAATCGAGTGTTGCTGAAACTGTGGTCAATAATATCGAGAAAATGTACAACAGTTTTGCCTCGACTACCCTTGCCGTAGAAGAAATAGGAGAGGTTGCAAATCAACTTGACGGTAACGCTGGTAAGATCAGAAGCGCGACCTCGAAATTTATTATTTAACTTGGCTTTTCTATATTAGTTTGCTCGTGGCTTTAGATCTTAGTAGTTTGCATAGTGACCACGAGCAAAGCTAAAGTTTGTGTGAAAATGAGCTAACCCTATTTTCTAATTGAAGCGCTTTTATCGAGCCTTAATTGGTATGGGTGAACTACAGCTTTTGGTAATTATCAATAACAAACTGCTCGCTAAAACCTAATTTTTGGTATAGCGGTTTGCCAGCATCAGAGGCCTGCAATACCGCATTGTCACCACCTAGCTCAAGACAACGTTTTATCATGTCTATCATAAACAGTTTGGCTAAGCCTTGTCCTTGAAATTCCGGCGCCATGCCAACCTGATGAATGCCGATAACTTTGCCTGTCTGATAGAGTAAACCACAGGCGACCGGCTTTTGTTCTAGCCGAGCGAGTAATAAATGGATATCTGAATTTTGGCTCAGCTGTTGGATGACCTGAAAATTGATTTGATAGCCAAATGCCTTGCTGCCAATCTCAACCCAGTGTGCAATGTCTTCGTTTGCTGAAATACGGTTCATGATTAGTGCGATGTTAGGTTCAGGTAATTGTATTTCATGGTTTAGTGGCAAATACATTGCTGTCTGTTGAAAACTTAACGTCCAGTGTTTGCTAACATAACCGGCAATGGCTTGACGTGTCGAGTGAGCGGGTGAATTAGACTCTTCAATAATATCAGCCGGCCAAACAGGAAAAATACTGCCAGAGCGTAGCTGGTGCAGCGCACTACTTAGCTGGCTATTTGATAATAAAGCAGATGGATAATGATTAGCACCTTCTGCTTCGTTAAGCCAAACCCTATGTGGCCAGTCGTTATTTTGAGCCAGCGGGTATTGTTTGACAGCATTTAACTGCTGTACCCCATAGCATTGCCATAGTGATATCAGGTTTGCCATATTTGCCTGATTGAGCTGTGTAATATGTAATTTAGCGGTTGCCATGAGAGAAGTCTCCATTAATTAATATGATACCGGCGATGAATAATAAAATGCCAATAGATAATTTAATATCGATAGTTTTTTGCGGCAGGTTAAACCAGCCAAAATGGCTGATAATGTTCGCCATAACGATTTGTCCGGCCAATGCATAAGACATCATGGCGCCAACGCCGAGTTTCGGGATCAGGTAATAGAAGGTTCCGACCCCAAAAGCCGCTAACATGCCGCCAGAAAACCACAGGTATAGCGGAACGGTACGAATATCCTCTAGTTTAGGTAATTGACTGGACGTAAAGGCAATGACCAGTAAAGAGCAAAAACAGGCGATAAAAAATGCGATACTGGAGCCCAAGAGAACATTTTTAACCAGCAGACCTAGCTTGGCATTCATCGCCGCCTGGATAGCAATGGCGCCGCCGGCTGCTAGTGCCAGTAATGATAGTAGATTCATATTAGAGCTCCACGATCATTTCTTGATAATCTAGCCTGACTTTGGTTCTGCTGGCAGCCAGATCCTGAGAGTCTCGATAACCCAAGGTGCAAATCACCGATGCCGTCAGCCCTTGCTGTTGAAGATTCAGTACCTGATCATAACCGTCATTGTCAAAGCCGGTCATCGGGCAAGTATCGATTCTTAACAGTGCCGCTGAGGTCAGCAAATTACCTAGGGCAATATAACTTTGCTGATGTGCCCATTGCTGTTGTTGTTGCTTAGACATTTTACCGAGAGAAGTTTTCATATGGTTGCTATAGCCGGCAATGCTGTCGGCAGACTGTTTGGTGGTTGCCAGATACTTATCAACGTAGCGCTCTACCGTGTGATTGCCAATATTCGTATGACTGGCAATAACCACTAAATGAGAGCAGTTCGCTATTTTATCCTGACCGAATGAGTGGGCGAGCAGTTGTTGGCGGATGCTATGGGACTTAATGACTAAAACTTTATAAGGTTGTAGGCCAAATGACGAGGCACTTAGTCGGGTTGCTTCCATCAGCTTGGTGATTTTATCTTGTGAAACTGTTTGGTCTGAGAATTTTCTTACGGCGTATCGCCAGTTAAGAGCGGCAAGTAAGTTCATCGTTATCGTCCTTTAGGTTGTTTGTGCTTAAGCTAAGCTTAATAGCTAAGGTTTAGAACAAGGTTAAGGGGAATAACCATGGCTTTCATTTACATAGGTTGATCAAGCGACAACTTTTTTCTAATTCTGCTTAACTGGGTTGGGGTGATCCCGAGGTGAGAGGCAATATGGTACTGGGGAATACGCTCGATGAGCCCTGAGTGTTGTTTAAGAAATTTGCGATAGCGCAGTGCGGCATCTTGCTGGACGATTTCAATTTCTCGTTGATCTTTATCCAGCAACCAGTTTTGTTCTAAATAATGAATTTGGAACAATTTTAAATCGTGCTTTTCTTGTAAAAGCTGGCGAAATGCCTTGAAGTTGATGTTAACTAACTCGGTTTCTTCAATGGTTTCCAAGGCAAATTTTGATGGCGTGCCAGTGAGCAGTGCTGTCATGGCGCCAGGAAACATACCTTCACTAAAAAACTTTTTATTGTACTGATCGCCTTTTTCATTGCAGGTATAGCCGCGAATCAAACCTCGATAGATATAGCTGTAGCTTGTAGGTAGTTCACCAAGCCCGACGATAATACTCGCTTTTGGCAGTGTTTTGATTTGGGTGATGGCGCTAAACGCCTGCCAGGTATCTTCGGACAAGGGCGCATAGGCATCCATTGACAGCCTAAGTGTTTGGTATATCTGCTGTTCTTTGATTGTAAGCATATTTTTTATCATCACAGGATTATCCGTGAATAACTTGTTTGAAAAAAGTAAATTTCCAGAGTTTTGGTAAAAAATTATGACAAAGCAGCGAGCGGGTTGGTTGCTAACGCCTAGTGTAAGCGCAAGATTTGATTTTCACTCGTGATTAAGTATACTGTTTTTATTTACAGTATTTTGCATTTGTTAACGTTATGCGCAAAATCATACACATAGATATGGATTGTTTCTATGCCGCGGTTGAAATGCGTGATAATCCGCCGTACCGCGAGATCCCGATTGCCGTTGGTGGTAACAGCGCCCGAGGTGTGCTCTGTACCTGTAATTATCTTGCCAGAGAATATGGTGTGCGCTCTGCGATGCCTAATCATCAAGCGAAAAAATTATGTCCGAATTTATTGATAGTCAATGGCCGAATGGCGGTTTATCAGCAGGTATCCAAGCAGATCCGGGAAATTTTCCTCCGATATACCTCAGTGATCGAACCGCTTAGTCTGGATGAAGCCTATTTAGATGTCAGTGATTGTCAATTGCACTACGGTAGTGCGACGTTAATTGCTCAGCAAATTCGCGCTGATATTTATCATGAGCTGGGGCTCACCGCGTCTGCCGGCGTTGCGCCGAATAAATTTTTGGCAAAAATTGCCAGTGATGAAAACAAACCGAATGGCCAATGTGTGATCAGCCCGGAGCAAGTGTCAGAATTTGTTGCAGATTTGCCGCTAAGAAAAATTCCTGGCGTTGGGCCAAAAACTGCCGAGCGGCTGGCTCAACACGGATTTTTGACTTGCCGGGATGTCAGAGAAAGCTCAATTGCCAAGTTGCAGTTACTGGTCGGTAAACAGGCAGTTAGCCTATACCATCGCAGTTTTGGCCAGGATGATAGAGCGCTGCAAACCCATAGAGAGCGCAAATCGCTTGGTGTAGAAACTACGGTCGCTCACAATATTAAAAGTATTGAACAGGTGCTAGCGGTAGCAGACAGTTTGCTGGAAAAATTAAATAATCGCTATTTAGCGTGTCAGGATAAGGAAATTGTCAAACTAGGGGTTAAACTTAAGTTTGCCGACTTTAACCAAACCACGGTTGAGCAGCAAAACCATGAAATCGATTTTCAGATATTTAATGAGCTATTTGCCAAGGCGATGTTAAGGGCTGGAAATCGCGAAATCCGCTTAGTAGGCTTGTCATTAGGCTTTAGCAGTCAGCCAAACAAGCAAGCTGACAATAGGCAACTAGCTTTGCCTATTAATTAACCTTACTTTATGAATAAAAAGGAAAATTAAATGTTTAAAAGGTTTTTATTCTCTATAACCATTATTTTTTCTACTGTCAGTGCAGCAAATGCAGGAGAAATGGACGATGTTAAATTAGTAGCCACCAAGGCTGCCGGTAATGTGTATATGCTAACCGGTGCTGGCGGTAATATTGGCCTGTTGGCGACAGAACAAGGGCTATTGCTGGTTGACGATCAGTTCCAGCCGCTTGCTGAGAAAATCGAAGCGGCGATGCAAGCAATTAACAATAATGAATTAAAGTACGTAGTTAATACTCATTATCATGGTGATCATACCGGCAGCAACAGCTACTTTGCCCGTCAGGCGCCGATATTTGCCCATCAGAATGTTCGAACCAGACTTTCAGCAGAAAAAGATTCTGATATTTATAATTTACCTGTTGTCACCTATCAGGATGGTATAACCATCTACCTTGATAACGAAGAAGTACAGCTGTTCCATCTTGCCTCTGGGCATACTGATGGCGACACAGTTGTATATTTTAAACAGGCGAATGTGCTACATACCGGCGACTTATTTTTTGAACTCGGCTTTCCTTATATTGACTTGGACAGCGGTGGCAGCGTTAACGGCTATTTGGCAAATGTAAAACAGTTAATTCAACAAATGCCGGACGATGTCGTGATTATTCCGGGGCACGGTAAATTAACTGATAAAGCCGCCTATATAGCATTTGCTGAAATGATTGAATTTAGTATTAACCGTGTCACTAAGGCGTTAAGTGAAGGAAAGTCTGAACAGGATATTTTATCGCTTGGTATTGGAGAAAAATACAAAAATCAGGCCTGGTCATTTATCACTGAAGAGCGCTGGCTGAAAACCTTAATTCAGGATATAAAGTAAGTTTTCATAAGACTAACGCTGGATAAAAGATAAAGCGCATTTTGATCATGTTAGTTTGATATGTAACTATAATGACAAACTTATTACTCTCTTTGTTATAGTGGATAGCATGTATAGTTAGGACAGATTGAACTGTCCTATATCATTCATGCATTTATATATTTGCTTTTAAACGTTTAATCGCTTTCTTTGCATTGTGGTTATTGGTATCTAACGTCAGTGATTTTTGATAATTAGCTAACGCTAATTGATAATTTTTTTGTGCCAGATAGGCTTCTGCCAGACTGTCATAGGCATTAGCAGAATCGGGAGCATGCTCAACATTGAGTTTGAAAAAGGCAATGGCTTCGTTCACTAAATTCACCTTTAATAACTCATAACCAAAATAATTAGTACTGCGTTCACTTAACGGCTTACCTTGTTTGGCTAACCGATGATATTCATTGATGGCCGCATCTAGGCCTTGCGAGTTAATGATATCGTAAAGCACATTAAATATTCTCGGCTCAGCTTTTTTGTACGGCTTATGATAAAGAATATTAGTAATGCCATCAGTTAACCTGCCAAGTGGCGCGCCGCCGGTGTTATTAAGGATAATTATCAGGTAGTTATCTTCGAGAATACGAGCGATATTGGTATTAAAGCCGGGTATCATGCCCGCATGGTGAACACGGGTTAGTGTTTTACCATACTGTTGTTCAGGTAAAGTGTCTATCATCCAGCCATAGCCATAATTACGTTGAGAATATGACTGATACATTTTATCAATTAGGGATTTGTTCAGCAGTTTTCCACTATTGATTGCTAAATTCCAGCGTAGTAAGTCTCGAGCAGTGGAATACATACCACCTTCTGCATAGGGAATAGACATATCGAGGTGGTCAGCGGTTAGGTAATTGACTAAAGTTTTTTCATAACCATGAGCGCGATTTGCTAAGATGGCCTTGGTGGCATCATTACCTGTGTTATTCATGCCTGCTGGCGTTAATATGTGTTCATCAAGCACTTGCCAATAACTTTTTCCTGTTATGTTTTCAATGATGGCACCGAGAATATTATAGCCTGAGTTGCTATAGCGAAACTGGCTACCAGGCTCGAACTCAAGGTCTTCACTACATAGTTGCTGGACAAACTCATCAACGGAATATGGATTATGATGTTCTATGTCTTTAAATTTTTTCAGGCGCAGGTAGTTAGGAACTCCCGATGTATGACTCAGTAAGTGATGAATAGTCACTTTATTGCCGGTATCTTGTCGATAGTATTTGAGGTAGCGGGAAATAGGGGCATCAAGTGCTATTTTCCCCTGTTGAACTAGCTGTAAAATCAATATGGCAGTAAATGGTTTGGTCATTGAAGCTATGCGAAATTTAGTGTCAGGCGTGTGCTTTACTTGCCATTCCAAATTGGCATAACCATAGGATTTTTCAAATAGTATTTTGTTATGTTGTGCTACCAAAACCGTACCATTGAATTCTCTAATATTATGGAAATCTTGGATAAAGGCGTCAATTGTGTTACTTCTTCCATCTGCCGACGCTGGAAGGCTCACGATTGATAACAAAATAAAAACAGAGCATAAAATTTTTAGTTTCATAAATATCCTTTAATGTCAGTTAGCAAAAAATTTTTGCGTTCATGGCTATCGGTTGTGTTTGGTAACCATTGCGTTTTTCACTATATCTTTGCTTACCGGTTTTTAGGTGACAGCGCTGGGGATTTAGGGGGAATTAAGGTGACACTATTATAAAGTTCTTTTAATATAATGACTTAATTATAATTCGGTAAGTTTTTATGAGTAAGTATCAGGTCGGTGAAAGTTTGTATATTGATGTAACCAATCGAGTGGTTCATCACAATGATATGGTTATTAAGTTACCAGAACTTTCTTATCGTCTGTTAGTTACCTTAGTAGAGCATGCCCCTAATATAGTCAGTCATGACCAGCTAATTGAAGCTGTGTGGCAAAATAGGGTAGTTTCCGATGAAAATCTGAAGAAGCGGGTATCCCGTTTACGAGAAGTGTTAGGAGAGTCCTTTGAAACGGCACAATACGTTGTCGCAGAACGAGGTATGGGCTATCGCTGCGCGGCTAAAGTAACTGAGCTGTCTGATCATCAAGTTGCCAAAATCCCTGTTAAATCAGCCAAGAATATTTCATCTGTTAAAATGTTGTCAGACAATGGTCTGAAATTACTTTTCGGCCTTGTTATTGTGGTCGGCCTATACCTGAGCAGTTTCTATTTATTTTTGACTGATAGTAATAACCAAGTGTCTGGCGAGGCCAGTGACTACCTGTTTCAGGCACAACAATATGGTCAGCAATTTAATGTAGAAGCTAATGCCAGAGCGATTAGCTGGTACCACAAAGCGTTGGCTGCGGATGAACAGTTGACTGCAGTTTATAGTGGTCTGGCTGATAGTTATGCGTACGGGTATTTTGCCTTTGGTGGCGATGAAATCTGGTTACAACAGGCGCTGTTATATTCTCAAAAAGCACAACAGGTAGAGCCTGAACAGGCGTTAAGTTTTAAGTCTCGGGGCTTTGCTTTATATTTGAGTGGTCATTATTTGCAAGCTGAACACACCTATAAAAAGGCCATTGAATTAGCACCGAACTGGGGCGAGCTATGGGCACAACTGGCGCTAGTGTACTTGGCTCAGGGCGAAGTGATCATGGCATATACCAAAGCTCGTCAGGGGGTTGAAAAAGATCCTGGCAATCCATTCACCTTGGCTGTTTTAGGATATAGCTATCGGGAGTTAAGCATGCCGCACCGGGCACGACAAGCATTAGCTAATGCTTTGAAACTTAATCCTGAATATGAATTAGCCAATAGTTACTTAGCTGAACTATCAATGTCTGAAGGCGATGTTGAGCAGGCTATTAGCATATTAACAGAGCAAATTAACCGTGCTCCCAAATTTCAACTGGCGCATTGGCTGCTAGGTCAATGTTATTTATTTTCCGGAAGAGTGAGTCTAGCACGCAAAAGTTTTAAACAGGCGGCATTGTTAGGGGGGCGTTATGCATTACCGGCTAATATCTATGTAGCGGTAATTAATCAACACGAGCAACTCGACATTGACCTGACAACCAAGCTTGAACAGCAGTTAATGCAAGGTAATCAGTGGCCTGAATTGTTGTATAGCAAGGGGATGTTGTTGCTACAAGCTAGCCAAACAGAGGCAGCATTTGATGTCTTTCACCAAACGCTAGATAAAGGGATAAAACAACATTATCGGTTTATTGATGTTCCTTTATTCTCTGCGTTGACCGATGATAATCGCTATCAAGCATTACTTGTTGCGCTGGCTCGTAAAAATCATCAGCAAAGGCTAAAACGGGTGCCGAGAAAATCAGCTGAGTAACAAGTGTTAATTTGCACCCGTTGTTAGCGTTAGTTCACTATGTTTTATTTTCTATACTGCCAGTATTTTATTGGGAAGCCAATCTTTTGTGAGCTTATAGTCAGCCCGCCACAGGCGTATGTTTTAGTTCAACGATATCTTTGTGCGCGGAAATGATCTGGGTTAGCAATAATTGTTCGCCTTTTAAATCGCTGAAATAGGAAATTTGCGAACTTACATGGCCGATTAAATCCAAAGTTTGCTGCTTTATATGGTATTGCCATAGTCGATAATCTTTATTAAATGACCAAATATTATCGTTTCGTAAGATAAACCTTCTGGAAGCACTTTGATTATTAAGCGAAACAAAGTGAATAGGATCTGATCCCTGCAGTTGCCAATACTGATTAAATTCATCCAGATAAATTAATCCGGCGGTTTTAGAAATTTGTGCCCATTTCA
>CAZUHQ010000070.1:0-18035 GCA_964620605.1 uncultured Thalassotalea sp. | reverse complement strand
AAAAGGTAATATTGGTAAATACAGTAATTACATATTTTTAAATTTTTGCTTGATAAATGATCATTTCATTTTCAAACTGCTTCATACCGTCAATGAGCACTTGCGCTAGGCTTTCTTCGGTATAGTTGACGACATTACCATCGGCTAAACCATAAAGCTTACCATTGATTAAAAACTTGCCATCAGCACTGGCATAAAACATCCCCTGATTAGTGACAACTTCGATTAACGCGGCAAATGCTGAGCGTTTCACTGAAATAACTTCCAGTCCAAGGTTTTGTGATAATTGCGCAATTAATTGTTTTTGCTCTGTCGAGGATAGTTCAGTTTCAGCATTGGCATTAAACGAAAACGCTATAAGCTGCAACACAACAAAAAAACACAAAATAAAATTCTTAACCATGAAAATACCTAATTACTTTTGAGGGAATCCCTTTCATAGATGCCAGTTGTTAAAGACATACTAACCAAGACCTTACTAATGGCGACAAAATTACAGTGAAATAGCCAAAAATGCAATCACAGCCAGTAGCTAACTGACGGTGATTTCTGCTAAACTTGCCGCCAATTTGCAACGCTTCAATTGTTTATTCTGGGTAATCTCATGAAAATAGGCCTGTTTTACGGCTCAACTACCTGTTATACCGAAATTGCCGCCGAGAAGATTCAGGCACAGTTTGATGATGGCGTCATCCAATTACACAATATTAAAGATCTACCATTAGCGAACTGTCAGGAGTTTGATCTGCTGATTTTTGGTATTTCTACCTGGGATTACGGCGAATTACAGGAAGACTGGGAAAGCCACTGGTCTGAAATTGCCGAGCTTGATTTAACGGGTAAAGTCATTGCCTTATACGGCATGGGAGATCAAATCGGTTATACTGAATGGTTTCAGGATGCACTGGGGATGTTACACCAACAAGTAGTTGCTCAGGGAGGTTATGTCATCGGCTTTTGGCCAACGGCTGGTTATGAATTTGCCGCCTCGAAAGCCCTGACCGAAGATAACAGCCAATTTGTCGGTTTGGCACTTGACGAAGACAACCAATACGATTTAAGCGATCAGCGCATCGCCAGCTGGTGTCAACAACTTAAGCAAGAAATCAACGAATTGTTGAGTCAATAAACTATTTCGCTGCAGTGTTAGGTAAATAAACGCTTTACCTCTATAATCTGCACATCTTATATACGAGCAAAAATTCATTATGTTTGAGCAGTTTGAACTAGATTCCGCATTACTTGGCGGCATTAACAATATCGGCTTTAAAAAGCCAACATCTATCCAGTCATTAGTGTTACCTGAAGCCATGGCAGGTAAAAACATCCTGGCCTCTGCTCCAACCGGCACCGGAAAAACCGCAGCATTTTTATTACCAGCCGCTCAACATTTATTGGATTACCCGCGAACCAAGCCAGGCTTTCCACGCGTACTGGTATTATCACCTACCCGTGAGCTGGCGCTGCAAATCAACGAACAAAACGAAAAGCTGACAGCACTTACTAATATCAAAACTGGCGTCATTACCGGCGGCGTAAACTATGGCAGCCACAAAGAAATATTAACCGCGACTACGGATATGCTGATCGCGACACCAGGCCGTTTACTGGAATATATAGAAAATGAGCAATTCGATGCCAGAGAAATCGAAATTTTGATCCTCGATGAAGCGGACCGCATGCTGGATATGGGCTTTGCCGACACCATTAATCGCATCATAGCGGAAGCGAGATGGCGTAAACAAACCTTGTTGTTTTCAGCAACCCTGGAAGGTTCTCATGTATTAAAATTCTCGAAAGAAATTTTAAATGACCCGGTTTACCTAGAAGCAAATCCATCGCGCAAGGAAAAAGCCAAGATCCACCAGTGGATCCACCTGGCCGATGATAAAGCCCATAAATTTAACTTGCTCACTCATTTATTAAAGCAAGAAGATGTAAAGCGCGCGGTAGTATTTGCCAATAAGCGTGAAACTGTGCAATTTCTCTCGGGTAAACTTTATAGCGAAGAAATCCCTTGTGCCTGGCTTGAAGGCAACATGCCACAGGATAAACGCAACAGCGCAGTCGACAGGTTACGCAAAGCAGATGTTAATGTACTGGTAGCTACCGATGTTGCCGCTCGTGGCCTGGATATCGACGATATCAGCCATGTCATCAACTTTGATATGCCAAGAAAAGCAGATATTTATTTGCATCGCATTGGCCGCACCGGTCGCGCCGGCAATAAAGGCACGGCAATTTCGTTAGTCGAAGCCCATGATATGGCAGTAATAGGCAAGATCGAACGTTATATGGACGATCGCCTGCCGCGCCGTATCATCGAAGAATTAAGGCCGAAGAACAAAGAAGCACGCGTGGCACTGAAAAAACCAAAAGTGAAAAAATCGGCAGCTCAGAAGAAAGCAAAAGCGAAAAAACAGGCAAAGAGAAAGAAAAAGTAATCGCTACTAGGGCGTGTTGAACTTTTCAGCAAAGTTCAACGCGCTCTAGCCAGTTGTTTATACTAAAAAAATTGTACATATAAGCAATAATATCTTGCGTATCTGGTTTCGATCGGTGAAAATTACGCCAATTTTCATAAACTCTATTGAAGATAGCGAAATAGACTAGTTGTAATTCCACCTAGTGTTAGCTAGATTAATAGTTGTAATTTGCAATATTTAAGGATGACTAACGCAAATATGTCCGATCAATTGATGACTCAACAGATTAAAAAGCAGGCACGCCACTGGGTTTGCTGCTTAAATCGTGGGTTAAGCCATAGTGAAAAACCTCAATTGATTGCTTGGGTTAACCAAAGCCCTACACACCACAAAGCCATCTATAAAATGGCTTCTTTTTTCGACAATATCAGTGAATTACAAACATTAAACGGCATTTTCCCACTGGAACAAAAACCAGGTTTTATCCGCAGGTACAGCAGTAAGTGGTTACTGAGCATTTTACTTAGCTTATTAATCATTTTTATCGCATCGCCGCTACAAAGCTTATTACAAAGTAAAAATAACGACTTTCCGGTACAGACTTATAGCACGAATATTGGCGAAATCATTAAAGTTGAGTTATCCGATGGTAGCGAGGTGGTGCTAAATACCCACTCTCAGCTTAGAGTCTCTTATAGTAAGCATCACCGCAATGTAAATTTATTATACGGTGAAGCCCAGTTTAATGTTGCAAAAGATAAATCGCGGCCTTTTACCGTAACATCAGGCAGTAAGTCTTTTACTGCATTAGGCACGGTATTTAATATCCAAAAAAACAATGAATCCGATATGGAGTTAATCGTTGATTCAGGTCAGGTACTGATCAGTGACAGTCAGCTGGATAACCAGCAATTACAACAATTAATCATCAATGAAATAGCAAAGCCTGATTCAACTAAAATCATCACCAAAAATGAAAAATCAGTGATCACTAACAGTGTTCAACAAGCTACCCTTGTGCTGAGCAATAAGCAAAGCAATAACGAGTTGGCCTGGCAGCAAGGCATGCTGGTGTTTAACGGCGAAACTTTGACCGAAGCGCTTAACGAAGTAAGTCGCTATAGCAAAGTACAGTTTGAAATTACCGATAGAGATATCAGTGACATCAAAATCGCCGGTTATTTTAAGGCCGGTGACATCAACGGTTTGTTATCAGCACTGTCATATAATTTTGGTATCAAATCCAAGTTCAACGCTACTAATTCAGTACAACTAAGTCAAATGATAACAAAAAGCTAATGCCAAGTTGATAATTGCACTTTAGCTAAACCTATGTTCATACTATACTGCAAATTCCTTTAAGAAGAATAATTTAGGATCTGCTGTTTATTCATGTCTTTGCTTTCATCTGATGTACTAGCAAGTCTACAGCCAGTAAAAGCGCTCACTCAATTACGGCAAAATATCGTAATTTTATTCAGCGTTGTTTGTCTGTATCTCGCGTTTGGATTTCAGGTACAAGCTGAAAAGCTCTATTATTTTGATATCAAAGCCATGCCTGCGGATCAAGCGCTGATCGCCTTTGCTAAACACAGCAAGCGCACCATTATTTTTTCCTATGAACTGACCAGGCACTATCAGGCTAATGCAATTAACGGCTATTTCACTATCAGCCACGGCCTTAATAAACTGCTTAGTCATACCGAACTTGAAGCCCAAATTAATCACCAGCATGAAATTCGTATTCAGCTACGTAAGCAAACAGAGATAATAGCTCCCCCGTTAAACGAAAGCGCGACAGTACAAATTACACAGCAAACCAAAACAACGGAAAGCGTCGAAAAAATTGCCATCGTCGGTTCAAGGGATATAGCGCGCAGCATATTGGAACTCCCCGTTCCGGTCGATATTTTATCCGACACCATGCTAGCGAATACCGGGCAACTGGAAACCGGTCGAAAATTACAAACCATAGCGCCATCATTTAATTTTGCCAGCTCTTCAATAAGTGATGGTACCGATGTCTTAAAACCCGCAACGTTAAGAGGGTTAGGGCCAGATCAAACCTTGATATTGGTCAATGGCAAACGCCGTCACCATGCCAGCCTGGTTCATATCAATACTTCAGTGGGCCGCGGCACTTCCGGAGTCGGTATTAATTCCATTCCCTTTAACGCGATAAAGCGCATTGAAATCTTACGAGATGGCGCAGCTGCTCAATATGGCTCAGATGCCATCGCCGGAGTGATCAATATCGTATTACAAGACTCTGCCTCACAGGGTAAGATCAATAGCTCATTTGGCCAATACGGCAAAGGTGATGGCCAAAGTGTTGAATTTAATATCAATAAAGGATTTTCCTTAAGTGATAACGGCTTTTTAAACGCGACATTCAGCGTGCAAGATCACCAAAGCACAGATCGCTCAGGCCAGCATGGCAGCTGTCAATATAGCGGCTGTATTCAATTAGCACCCGGAAAGTTTTTAGCAAAAGATCCTCGAGAGGCAAGCGCCAATCGCGATACCTTTGATATTGGCGATCCCGCTTATCAGCAATTGTCGATTGCGACTAACGGACAATATCTCCTGGCTGATAACGAGCTCTACGGTTTTGCCATCTTCTCAAAAAGAACCAATGATGCAGCGGCTTTTTTTCGCGATAACCTTAACCATCAGGCTAACCCGTTATTAGCAGATAACGAGCCGTTAGTCCCCGGCGGCTACCTGCCATTTATCCATTCAAAAATTACCGATGCTTCCTTTACTTTTGGCTATAAAAGCGAACTGGCCAGCGATACTTTGCTCGATATCTCCTATAGCTATGGTGATAACCAGATTGGCTACCACACCAGAAAATCTGCAAATGCCTCTTACGCGATATTTTTACAAAATCAGGGAATAAGCCCACAGCAAATCAGGGAACAGCTCCCTAAGGCTGCCGCTGCTTATGATTTAAAACTGTCGCTACAAACAATTAATATCGATCTCCAAAAATTTTTCAGTTATGCATCTTTAGCCATGGGACTGGAGTTAAGAAAAGATCGCTACCAAGTATCTGCTGGCAGCCAGTACAGTTACTTTAACTATCTGCCAGATTCTGAGCAAAATAATGCAAACAAGATACTCGGCGGCATACAGGGCTTTCCCGGCATAGCGCCTGATGCCGAGGTCAAAGAGCAAAGAGACATAGCGTCAATTTATATTGAACTTAATAGCGAGCTCAATGAACAGCTGAATTTCAGTGGTGCACTGCGCTACGATGATTATCAGGACTTTGGCGCCACTTCCAACATAAAATTAGCAGCCAACTGGCGACCTTTTGACCATATCAGCCTGCGTAGTTCGATCAGTACCGGATTTCGCGCGCCTTCAATGCAGCAGTTGTATTTTAATAATACCAGCACACAATTTTTGGTCGATAGTAATAACCTGCTCAGTTCAGAGCAAGTAGCAACCTTTAGAAACGACAGTCAACTAGCACACACTATAGGTATTCCCAAGTTATCAGAAGAAGCATCAAAGAATTTTTCTGTCGGTGCAGTGTTTGACATTAGCGAGCAATTAAATATCACGCTAGATTATTATGCCATCAATATTGATGATCGCATCGTTATCAGTAATAAATTATCCCCCAACGACTCCCCATTGCTCGCCGAGGCTCTAGCAAATAGTGGGGTTGATAAAGCACAAGTATTTCTTAACGGCGCTGACACCCAAACCCGGGGGATAGACATTATCTCAAGCTGGCACCATCAGCTATTTCAAGGTCAACATTCACTGACCTTGGCAGCCAATATCACAGAAACTGAAGTTACCAGGCTCTATTCACCAAAAAACAGTGCATTAAATCAGCTGACCAACGAGCAGGTCTTCGCCCGTCAGGATATCTCAATTATCGAGCAATGGCAGCCAAGGGATAGAGTTAGCCTGACTTCTCTTTATCAGCAGGACAACTGGTCACTTAACCTGGCGCTTAATCGCTATGGAAAATATACGATTATCGACGGTGAGCAACAAACCTACGGCGCTAAGACCTTAACCGATGTCCGTTTTGAACATCGGCTTTCGTCAGAATTTTCCTGGTATCTGGGCGTTAATAACCTGTTTGGTATCACTCCGGATAAAAACGCTATCGGTAATTCACATGCAGGTACTATTGTCGACTCGCAAGGTAACACTATCGTTAGCAGCAATGGCGTGTTTAAATATTCGCGGCGCTCTGCCCCTTTTGGCTTTAATGGCAGTTATTTCTATTTAGGCGCTAATTACCATTTTTAATCGCCTCACTAACAGGTGCGAGTTATTCGGCAATTTTACGGGTAAATACCCAGTCATTACCTTTGGAAAGATCTTCACTAAATTGGTAACCGGCAACCGCGAAGTTTTTTAATTCATCCAACGAACTGATTTGATTTTCAATGATATAACGTGCCATTAAACCACGCGCTTTTTTGGCAAAAAAGCTGATCATCTTATATTGGCCGTTTTTCCAGTCTTTAAACGCTGGGGTAATAACCGTTGCTTTCAGAGATTTTTTCTTTACCGACTTAAAATATTCGTTAGACGCCAGATTAATTAACAATTCATCGCCCTGCGCAGCAATCGCCTCATTGAGCTTATCGGTTATGATCTCGCCCCAAAACTGATATAAGTTAGCACCGCGCTCATTCGCCAGCTTAGTGCCCATTTCCAAACGATAGGCCTGCATTAAATCCAGCGGCTTAAGCAAACCATAGAGCCCGGATAAAATACGCATATGCTGCTGGGCATAATCAAAATCTTGTTCCGAAAGGGTTGCGGCATCCAGCCCAGTATAAACATCACCATTAAAGGCTAGTACCGCCGCTCTGGCATTATCTTTGGTAAAAGGCTGCGCCCACTGGCCAAAACGCGCGGCGTTTAACCCGGCCAACTTATCACTGATCCCCATTAACGAAGATAACTCGGCGGGCGACAAAGTTTTGCATTGCTCCACTAGCAACTGACTGTGAGATAATAATTCAGGCTGTGAATATTTTTCCGTTGCTAACACAGAGTCATAATCAAGATTTTTTGCTGGTGAAACAACCAATAGCATAAGGCACCTACTTTCCTGTTCAGTAAAAATTTTTGCCGCTCACTATAGCATAACCACAACTTAGCTGAGCAACTGTTTTTCCTAGCTTAAAGCCCACATAGCGCTTTGCTATATAAAATAATCAATAAATCACTAAAGCTACTTGCTAATTTACTAGAATTTGATACAAATTAGAGTTGATGCTCAATTGCAAAATTTTGAGCGCTAAAGGAGTTACACCAGAAATAAGCATCTTGTCTCAACGCTTAATCGGTACACTTTTTAATTTCACTAATACAAGGCAGATGTTATGACTGATCAATTAACACAATTAAAAGCAATGACGACAGTAGTTGCCGATACCGGCGATATTGAAGCGATTGCCAAATTCCACCCTCAAGACGCTACTACTAACCCATCATTGCTATTAAAAGCAGCATCACTTAGCAACTATCAACAGTTGTTAACTCAAGCAGTAGAATGGGCTAAAGCTCAGTCAGATAACGCCGAGCAGCAAGTGACCGATGCCGCCGATAAACTATCGGTACTTATCGGGGTCGAAATTTTAAAAATTATCCCGGGTCGTATTTCTACCGAAGTGGATGCCCGCTTATCTTTTGACACTCAGGCGTCTATCGAAAAAGCCCATAAGCTAATCGCCATGTATAACGAAGCTGGCATCAGCAATGACAGAATTTTGATCAAGCTTGCTTCCACCTGGGAAGGCATTAAGGCGGCAGAGCAATTAGAGCAGGCCGGCATTAACTGTAACCTGACCTTGCTATTTAGTTTCGCCCAGGCACAGGCCTGCGCCGAAGCGGGTGTTTACCTGATTTCCCCGTTTGTTGGCCGTATCCTCGACTGGTATAAAAAAGATACCGGCAAAAGCGAATATCCAGCAGCAGAAGATCCGGGCGTATTGTCAGTGACAAAAATTTATAATTACTACAAGGCGATGGATTACAACACTATTGTGATGGGCGCGAGCTTTAGAAATAGCGGTGAAATTTTAGAACTAGCCGGTTGTGATCGCTTAACCATCAGCCCACAATTATTGGAAGAATTAGCAAACTCAAATCAGCCGATAGAGCAAAAACTAGTTGCCAAACAAGCAAGTGCAGAGCGCCCGGAAAAACTAACTGAAAGCGAATTTCGCTGGTTAATGAATCAGGATGCCATGGCAACGGAAAAACTAGCTGAAGGCATTCGTAATTTTGCCATCGACCAGGTAAAACTGGAAAAACAGCTCGCTGAGTTGCTCTAAATCTAATTGATTAAACACGTCGTTTTTCGTAGTTATTTAAAATTACTTAAGATTCATTTACTTGATTAAAAAAGAGAAAAAAGTGGTTCAGTTTTCCAACAGAGTATGATAAAAAAATCATGCAGTTGTAGAAAAAAGGAGCATTCCATGAATAAACTCGAGGAAGTATTGGGCTCACTTGCTAAGCAACCCAAAACGACAACAAGTAATAACAAAAAACGAAAGTGGCGTGAAATAGAACAACTGAAAGAAAAGTTCCAACTAGAAAAAGACTTAAGGGCATATGACGACTCATTAGAGTACATGTTGGACGAGTTTTAAGCTAATTAAAACACCTCATTAAAAACCCAGTATTTACTGGGTTTTTTATTGGCACAAATCCCCTTATTCTGGACAAATAAGCATTAGATTCATGACCAACAACCAGGAAATTGCATTAGGCGATCCACAGGCAAAGATTCGCGTTTTCATTGCCAACCGGCCACCATTAGCCGAATATCAAGAGCTCAGCTCATACCGGCCATTACAGGCTGGCGATATTCATCATATCGCCGAACAAACCGGTAACCACTGGCGCAAGGTCTTTAATGTTTATGCGAAATTTATTTTTGAACTTAATCAGCCCAAATATACCCGCTGGCAAGACTACCGCGATCAGGAGTTGCTTAACGCCTCCAGCAAGACCGCATTAATTTTTACTCCGCCAGAGTTTTCAAGTTCAGCAAAGCCAGTAAGCAATATTGTCATGGGGAAAACTTATGCGAATGAGCTCGGACTTGCACAGCAATGTCAGTGGCTATCGCCGGAGTTTGCCATTAACCCTCAGCTTCAGCTGATCATCTGCCCGTATTTTGACTATCGTCAGCTCAGCAATCAAAAAATCAGCCAGCTTTGCAGGCTAATGCAACAGCTAAAGACAAGAGATTAAATTCGCCTGCATGCAATAGAGATTATCGTGGGTTAACCAATTTGGATAACGGCGCAGCGGCTCTGCGCTTGGTTTTGCCAAATAATACCAACCTGTATAAGTACTTAATCATTTAGGATACCAGTAGCACCATTAGAACAAATAAGATTTGTGCAAATATAGTTGCTCTACATTAAGCAAATATTATGCAGTTTGGTATAATAGCCTTGGGCGTAAATCACTCTATGATTAATTCAAGTACAGCTTCCGCTCCTACTCACGCTAAGTACCTCCATGTAGGCAACAAGAGTAGGATGAACCTTTCGGACGCGTTTGTTGTCATTTCTACTATGTTGCCCCACATGGACGTGGGATAAGGTCACTTTGCAGGAGCACAAAGACTTTATAATAAACCTTGCTCATATCTAACTTATAAAGTCTATGCACTTTTATCAACATAAAACCTGATAGCAAACAATAGTCGATTACTCTTCAACAATCGGCTGGTCAATATTGCTTGGCTCAGGGCTAGCAACCGGTGACTCAATTTCAATGCGATCAACCCGTTGCAAACCGCGAGGCAGTTTATTGCCACGGCGACCACGTTCACCGCGGTAATGTTCGATGTCTTTTGCTTTTAGAGTCAGCTTGCGTTTGCCGGCATGTAGCGTCACAGAATCCTCCGCCTTAAGCACGGTAAGCAAGGTAACAAACTCTTCTCTGGCTTTTGCTCTGGCAGAAGAAATATTAATGATCTTGTTGCCTTTACCTTTACTGAGCACAGGCAAGTCTTTCACCGGGAACACCAGCATCCGACCTTCTGAAGTGATCGACAGCACTAATGCGGTGTCTAAATCATCAATTGCCTGTGGTGCCATCACTTTTGCATTCGTTGGCAGGCTCAACAGTGCCTTGCCGTTTTTATTGCGACTAACCATATCGGAAAATTTACCGACAAAACCATAACCGGCATCACTGCTTAATAAGAAACTTGCTTCGTCATCGGCCATCAATGTCTGCTCAAAGTTCTCGCCGGCCGACAAACTAAAACGCCCGGTTAACGGCTCGCCCTGGCTCCTCGCAGTCGGCAGACTATGGGCATCAGTTGTATAAGCGCGGCCACTAGAGTCGATAAACACCACAGGACGATTGCTGCGCCCACGCGCCGAACACAGATAATCATCACCGGCTTTATAGCTTAAGGCTTTCGGATCAATATCATGGCCTTTGGCACAACGCGCCCAGCCTTTTTGCGACACCACAACCGTCACAGCTTCGCTCGGTACCAGATCTTTTTCCGATAATGCCTTAGCTTCACCGCGCTCAATAATGATTGAGCGGCGCTCATCACCGTATTTCTCGGCGGCTTCCAGTAACTCTTTTTTCAGCAAGGTATTCATCCGAGCTTTCGAGTTCAGCGTTTTTTCCAGATAATTCCGCTCTTTATTAAGCTCATCCTGCTCTGCGCGGATCTTGATTTCTTCAAGTTTTGCCAGTTGACGTAACTTGATCTCTAAAATCGCTTCCGCCTGAATTTTTGATAAATTAAAGCGCGACATCAACTCAGCTTTCGCATCATCGAAATTGCGGATAATCTCGATCACTTCGTCAATGTTTAGATAGGCAATCAACAAACCATCTAAAATATGTAAGCGCGCCAGTACCTTATCCAAACGGTATTGCAACCGGCGACGCACGGTTTCACGTCGAAAATCCAACCATTCCACCAGTATGGTACGTAAATCTTTGACTGCAGGCTTATTGTCCAGGCCAATCATATTGAGGTTAACCCGGTAGTTTTTCTCCAGATCTGTGGTGGCAAATAAATGCTGCATTAACTGTTCTACGTCGACACGATTTGAACGCGGCACGACCACCAAACGAATAGGATTTTCATGATCCGATTCATCCCTTAAATCCACCACCATAGGCAGTTTTTTCGCGGTCATCTGAGCGGCAATCTGCTCAAGGATTTTGCCGCCAGATGCCTGATGCGGCAAGGCAGTGATCACTATTTCGCCATGTTCTACTTCATAAACCGCTCGCATTTTGATGCTGCCGCGGCCGGTTTGATAGATTTTCTCGATATCCGCTTTCGGAGTAATAATTTCGGCATCCGTTGGATAATCCGGGCCTTTGACATGCTCTAACAATTCAGCCAATTCAGTCTTGGGCGACTCGATTAGCTGAACACAGGCATTGGCAATTTCCCGAACATTATGTGGCGGAATATCGGTCGCCATGCCAACGGCAATACCGGTAATACCGTTCAGCAAAATATGAGGTAAACGTGCCGGTAAGGTTTGCGGCTCTTTCATGGTACCGTCAAAATTAGGGATCCAGTCGACGGTTCCCTGACCCAACTCCGATAATAACACTTCACTAAAACGGGACAGGCGCGCTTCGGTATAACGCATAGCAGCAAACGACTTAGGATCGTCTGGCGCGCCCCAGTTACCCTGACCATCGACCAGCGGATAACGATAAGAAAACGGCTGCGCCATCAACACCATGGCTTCATAACAGGCAGAATCGCCATGCGGATGGAATTTACCTAAGACATCACCGACGGTACGGGCTGATTTTTTATACTTGGCGACCGCCGACAAGCCAAGCTCTGACATCGCATAAACAATACGACGTTGTACCGGCTTTAAACCATCACCAATATGCGGCAAGGCTCGATCCATGATGACGTACATCGAATAATTAAGGTAGGCTTCTTCTGTAAATTGGCGTAGTGGTCGTTGTTCAATACCGTCAAGACTATAATCTAGCACATCTGACATGAAAGGGATTCCCGATTAAAGCTATTATTATCATTAGGTTAACTGGCTAATACTGGCTTAACCAACGTTCAATCCACAAGAATATCAACGGTTAATGCCAAATAAGTGAGATCTTATTATGAATTTTTCAGCTCAGCTAGCCCTAGCTTAGCTGATTCTTAGGCCAGAAAAAATAGTCGATAGCAAGAAATTTGCAGTGTTGGCCAATTATTAGAACCTAGTCAGGCTTTTGATAACAGCAGACCTGATTGCGGCCAGCCGCTTTTGCCTGATACATCGCCTTATCGGCGGCTTGCAGTAATTCGTCAAAATCGGCAGCTGTATCACTGATATTGGCGACCCCGGCACTAATGGTTACCATTTGCTCAATATCCGGCAAATATACCTGTTCAACCTTTTCCCGAAAGCGTTCGGCTATTGCTTTCGCTTCATCAAGCCGGGTTGCCGGTAATAACAGCGCAAATTCTTCGCCGCCTAACCTGGCAAAAACATCGCGTGTCCTGATCACTTCCCTGCCTAAGATTGCCACTTTGTTGATCACCTGATCGCCAATATCGTGACCAAAACTATCGTTAATCTGCTTAAAATAGTCGATATCAAGCATCACGACACTTAAGGTTTTACTCTCTTGCTTAAATTGTTCGGCAAAGGCTTCTCCCTGCTCAAACAAGGTTCGACGGTTATAGAGGCCAGTTAAAGCATCGGTTTTTGATAATGACCGTAAAATGGCACGCACTCGATATTGTCGGATCAATAAAACCAGAAAGACGATGGCGGTAATAACAAAAATCAAAATATTCCGTTGTTGTGCTTGGGTTTTCTTTTGTGTTTCCTGTAATTGCAGTGCTTTAAGTTCGTGCTGGCTCTTAAGCAATTCATTCGCTTTAACTTTCAGATCTGTCTCGTATTTTTTATTTAATTTTGCTAATCGTTGGTCACGTAGCTGGTCGCGGTAATCCTGATATTTTTCCAGGTAGATTTCCTTTTGCTGGTACGCTTGGTCGTAATCCCCCGCCTTGACATAAAGATCAGCCAGCACTAAATAAAGCTGGGAAAAGTCAGGCGTGACTAACTGACTTTTAGCCATTTTATCTTCCATCGCAATAGCCGCTTCCAGCTCATTAATGTGCAGTGACAACTTGCTGTTATCGGTTAATAGCAAAGCTTTAATTATGCTCATTAAGTAACGTTCAGCGCGATTGAAGTTTTCACTGATGGCGATAATTCTCGGCAGAATTTCTCGTGCCTGCTCTGGCGAAGTTTTACTCTGGGCTAACAGGGATAAAATACGGGCATTAACCGGTAACGGCTGGCTATCAGACAATAAGCTCTGCTCACCACTTGCCTGCTCCGGGATAAATGAAAAACGCCCCTGTTGTTGCTTATCGCTAGCAAAAACATTAAAGCTGCTGGCGACGAAAAACAGTAATAATCCTGATAAACACTTATTCACTACAGCAGACCTTGTTTTTTCCCTGTTGTTTCGCCTGATACATCAAACGATCCGCCCGCTGCAACAGCTGATCAAAATCTTGAATATCGTCTGAGATACTCGATGCAATGCCAATACTGACACTGACCGAATCAACCGGGATATCAATCTGATTAATCGCTAAACGAAGCTTTTCTGCCAATTCAGTCGCCACGGCTAAAGTCGTATCAGGTAATAACACAATAAATTCTTCACCACCTAAACGGCCAAACACTTGGTGTTTTTCCATCTGCTGTTGGCCAACCTTGGCAATTTGCTGCAATGCCAAATCACCGGCTTTATGGCCAAAATTGTCATTAATTCCTTTAAAATTATCGACATCAAGCACCAATAAACTAAACGGCTGTTTACTAAGCTGTGCCTGCCTGGCAAACCTTCCCCCCAACTCGACTAAACGGCGCCGATTGGTAACCCCTGTGAGTTCATCGGTTCGGCTGGCAAGCAATAGTTTTCTTTGCCCTTTAACAGTTTTAACCAACAGCCAGGCCAAGACAAGGGCGATCACAGCAACCCCGGTACTAAATAGCTGACGATTTTTTGCATCCGTTTTCGCTTCAGATAATTTCAGCGCCTGCACCGATTCCTGATGTTGCAATATTTTCTTCTCAATATCTGCCTGCTCACTTTCATAACGCATACGCAGATCTTCAACTTCTTCAAAATTACTTTTTTCCGGCAAGGCCAATGCCAAAGTCAAAAATTGATCTTGCGCCAAATACGCCTGCTGATGTTTTTTTAACTGATGATAAAGCTCTGCTTTTAGGTACAGTACATTAAGCCGGGAAATCGTCGACACCACCTTTTGTTCGTTACTGTCGTATTGCTGTAATAACTGCTCCGCTTTGAGCATACTTTCAAGCGCTTCTTCAATTTTCCCCAGCTCCTTAAACAAATAGCCTTTATCTAGCGCATGAGCAATAGGAAAATCCGCCTGCTCAGCATTTTCTGCATATTGACTAGCGAGTAACATATATTGGTAAGACGCTTCCGGATCGCTGTCTTTTTGTTTAACCTGCGCCCAGGCCATTCCTGAATACACGGAAGAAATCAGCTCATCATTGCCTATTTGCTCTGCATGCTCTATCACTTCCTTAAATAACGGGATCGCCTGTTCATAACGCTCATTCGCGATATGACTAGCCGCTATATTACGTAAGGTATTGTAGGCATAGAAGGTTTTGCCCGCTTTTAAATAATGCTCATAAGATTTTTGATAGTAAGCGAGGGATTTTTCTTCCTGAGAAATAAAACTGTATAAGATGCCAAGTTCAGCATAAACAAAGCCAGATAGTTCATCATCATTAAGCTGCTTTGCTATCGCCAGGGCATCGTTAAACATGGTAAGCGAATGTTCAAATTGCTCGGTTAAATAATCAAGCGCACCTAAGTTAGTCAGCCCCATAGCAACGATTTTTTTATCGTTTAACGCATCCGCTATTTCCACGCCGCTGAGGTAATCTTCCCGCGCCGCCTGATAATTACCTAAGCTCTCGATAGCAAAACCGCGAGTATAAAAAAGTTCAGCCGTTGCAATATCTGAACTTGCCAGGCTCGCAGCCAAAGTTATTCCCTGGGTGGCAATTTCTTTGCTTTTTTGATACTGAGCTTGTTCAACATAAACTTCGGCCAGCAAGCGATAGTACACTAGCTGATGATTAACCGATAATTTGCTTAATTGGGCACGCTGGGCATCAAGCTCAAGAAAAGCCTGAGTTAAATCTTGATCTTGCAGTTTTTCAACCCGCTCGACAAACCGGGGAAAATTACTATCGTTAATGGCCTGCCGCGCGAAAAGTTCACAAGATATTAACAAAAAAACAGTCATAACTAGGTAAGGGATCAATTTTATTAAATTGAACAAACCTAAGTTCAAATGACTATCCTTATAATGCTAATTATTAGATTTATTATGCATTTTCAAAATGAAAACCGCCTCAGTATAAAACGAAATAATCTGATTGATAAAGTCTAAATTAAAGTTTCTTGTGTAAAACATTGTGTTGCATAGTATTTCTAGTTCTGGTCATGGTTCTGATGCCAATAGCTGGCTTCAATTTTATTACCCTCTTTATCGATAACAAAGCAGCCATAATATGGCTCACCATAGTCAGGACGCGAGCCAGGCGCACCATTATCTGTCGCTCCCAGGGTGAGTGCGACACGATAAAACTCATCTACTTGGGCTTTACTGGTGGCGACAAAACCAAAGTGTGTACCATTACCGGTTGTTGCTATTTGTTGATCAAACGGCAATTGCAACCAAAATTCCGGATAGCCTTTACCAAACGCCACAGCATGCGAATAATCACACACCAGTTCAATACCTAAGGTTGCCAGTAACGGCTGATAAAATGCTTTTGCCTTGACAACATCATTAGTGCCCAGTGATGCGTGGCAGATTGAGCGATAGTTACGGTGTGCAATCATAAATTATTCTCTAAATTCGGCGGATAAAATACGCTGACATTATAGTCAATGCGCTGGAGATCACTAGACAGGCACTCAGGCCATAGGCTTGAAAGAGGTAACCGGAAAGCACAGTGCCAATTAACCGTCCCATCGCATTGGCCATATAATAAAAGCCGACATCCATAGAAACGCCGTCTTCTTTTGCCATCGCCACCACCAAGTAACTGTGCAAAGAAGAGTTAACTGCAAAAACAGCGCCAAAGATCAATAAGCCAATCAGCACCATATAAAACACTGAAACATCAAAATACACAGCTAACGCAATGGCTAAGGTCAGCGCGGCAAGTGCTAATACCCACCAAGCTAACAACTTGCCTGTTATCTGCTTGTTCCCGAAATGCGTTAACAGCACCGGCGCTTTTGCCTGCACCAGGCCATAAGCGATCACCCAAAGCGCCATAAAGCCACCAACAAATTGATGTGACCAGGAAAATTGTGTCATTAGAAATATTGGCAAGGCGACAACAAACCAGACATCACGCGCGGCGAACAAACATAAACGTGCAGCAGAAAGATAATTAAGCGCTGCATTTTTTGAAAATACTTCACTAAATTTCGGCTTGGCTTTCGCTTTACCCAAGTCCTGTTCAAGCAGGATGAAACTGGCAATAGTGATCACCACTAACACTAAGGCCATAGACAGCAGCGCATATTGAAAGCCAACTAACGCCAATAAGACACCACCGAGGAAAAAGCCCGCCCCTTTAAGCGCATTTTTCGAACCGGTTAATATTGCCACCCATTTAAACAGGGGTGAATCATTATGCTGATTGCTATCTTTAACCAGCGACTTAACGCTGCTCTTTGCGCTCATTTTATTGAGATCTTTAGCAATGCCTGATAACGCCTGCGCCAGCATCACCCAAACCATAGTCAGCATTTGCTGCGGTAATGCCAGCATCAATAATGCAATAACCTGCAAACCAAGACCGATATTCATGGTTTTGTTCAAGCCAATACGGGCACCGAGCCAACCGCCGACCAGGTTAGTGATCACGCCGAATACTTCATAAAACAGAAATAACATGGCGATTGCCAGTGGCTGGTAGCCAAGCTGGTAAAAATACAGCACTACCAGCATGCGCAATGCACCATCGGTTAAGGTAAAAAACCAATAATTACCGGTAATAATCAAATATTGCTGGATATTTTTTGGCAGCGCCTGAATTTTACTAAACATCAGTAACAGCCGGTTAAACTAAGCTAAATGCAACTTTTTTCATCAGCTCGGCAGTACGATTGGCATAACCCCATTCATTATCATACCAAAGGTACATTTTTAGCTGAGAGTCATTAACCACCATAGTCGATAAGGCATCAACAATGCTTGAGCGCGGGTCTGTTTTATAATCCACCGACACTAACGGTTTTTCCTCATAACCAAGAATCCCTTTAAGCTCGCCATTTGCCGCACCCGCCATTAACTGATTAATTTCTGCTACCGTTACCGGGCGCGACATTTCAAAGACACAGTCGGTGATCGACGCATTGGCCAAGGGTACCCGCACGGCATGGCCATTAAGTTTGCCTTTGAGCTCAGGGAAAATATGGGTAATCGCAGTGGCAGAACCTGTAGTGGTTGGGATCAGGCTTTGACCACAAGCGCGGGCACGACGTAAATCCTTATGCGGC
>CAZUHQ010000069.1:0-18095 GCA_964620605.1 uncultured Thalassotalea sp. | reverse complement strand
TCACCATTGATTTCAAAAATTGGTTGAGACTCAGGGACTTCCTGACCAACTGATGCCATCAATTTTTGCATTTGGATACTCATATCGTCTTCGGCTGTCACGATAACCGCAGGCGAGTCCGTTAAACGCGTTGATAATTTCACGTCTTTAACCTTACCATCTAAGGCTTCTTTCATCCGCTTAACGACAGAATCGAATTCCTGCTCAAGTTTTTCCTGCGCTTCTTTTGACTCTTGATCGTCCATATCGCTAAGATCTAAACCACCACGAGCAACCGATTGCAACTGCTTGCCATCAAACTCGGTTAAATGACTGACTAACCACTCATCGATGCGATCAGACATCAATAATACTTCAATGCCTTTTTTGCGGAACACTTCCAGGTGCGGACTGTTTTTCGCAGCATCAAAACTATCGGCCACTACATAGTAGATCTTGTCCTGACCTTCTTTCATCCGCTCAATATATTCAGGTAAAGAAACATTCTGTGTCGCAGTATTTTCATGAGTCGAGGCAAAGCGCAATAACTTGCCAATCGCTTCTTTATTGGCAAAATCTTCCGCCGGGCCTTCTTTTAACACCTGACCAAACTCATTCCAGAAATTTTGGTATTGCTCTTTGTCTTTATTACCTAATTTTTCCAGCATCTTAAGGACACGTTTAGTACAGCCCTTACGGATAGCCTGAGTGACTTTATTGTCTTGTAAAATTTCACGCGAGACGTTTAATGGCAAGTCGTTTGAATCTAATAAGCCTTTAACAAAACGCAAGTAAGTTGGCATAAACTGCTCGGCGTCATCCATAATAAATACGCGCTGAACATAAAGTTTTAAGCCGTGCTGTTTTTCACGGTTATATAAATCAAACGGCGCCTTACTTGGGATGTAAAGCAGTGAGGTATATTCGGTTTTACCTTCTACCTTGTTATGTTCCCACAATAGCGGATCGGCAAAATCGTGCGAGACGTGCTTATAAAATTCTTTATATTCATCTTCAGTAACATCGGCTTTTTCACGGGTCCAAAGTGCCGTCGCCTTATTAACCGCTTCCCATTTTGCAGGTACGGCATCACGAGCTTCAACCGCTGGAGAGCTGACATTTCCGTCTTCGTCTTTCACTTCTTCCTGCGCTTCAACCGCGGGAACTTCCGGAGTTAACATTTCAACCGATACCGAGATATGATCTGAATATTTAGTCACGATAGACTTTAAGCGCCACTCATCAGCAAATTCTTTTTCATCTTCTTTAAGGTGTAAGATGATGTCGGTACCACGGCTCGCTTTTTCAATTTTCGCCGTTGTGAATTCCCCTTCACCTTCACTTTGCCACTCAACACCTTCAGATGCTGGCACACCGGCTGCGCGAGAGCGAACCGTTACCTTATCAGCGACGATAAAGGCGGAATAAAAACCCACCCCGAATTGACCGATTAATTGTGAGTCGGCCGCCTGATCGCCAGAAAGTTTAGAGAAAAATTCCGCAGTGCCGGATTTAGCGATGGTACCTAAATGTTCAACGACTTGATCATGAGTCATACCAATGCCGTTGTCAGAAATGGTAATGGTATTGGCGTCTTTATCGGCGCTCACTCGCACCCGTAACTCGCCATCACCTTCATATAAATCGGCATTTGATAATGCCTGAAAACGTAATTTATCCGACGCATCAGCGGCGTTAGATACTAATTCACGTAAGAAAATTTCTTTATTGGAATAAAGTGAGTGAATCATAAGTTGAAGCAACTGTTTTACTTCGGTTTGAAAGCCATGAACTTCTTTTTGACCTGTCTCAGACATCTGAGCCATCTCCTATCTGAATATCTTAAAATTACGAGTTATTTATTAAGGTAAAACACGAGTAAAACCTTAGGATAGGAATAAATATGGGGATAGTGGATTTGAATTCAAGAGTAAAAACTATCAAGGCAAAAAATTTTCATTTATTTCCCGTTAAAACTCATATTCAAGTACAAAGCGCAAGGTATGATCTTTACCAGACTGAGTTAACTCACTAATAAATGCCGCTTCCCATTTCAGCTGTTTTTGCCCTTTATAGCGCTGAATCCCCTGAAATGCTGGGCCTATTCCTAAAAAGTCTTCACCAGCGTAGAGCTCAATTGCCGGTTGTAACATTGGCAAATAGCGATACCTGAGTTTTATCCGTGCTTCACTTTCCCATTCATTTTCTTTGGTATGTCCCCATTCATAAATAGCCAAAAGATTAACGGTTAAACTGGTTTTGCCAAATTCTTTTTCGGCCAATATACCGGTCGCAGCTTCCCAGTTATCTTGAGTATGCTCTTTTTCCACTTCAAATAATAATCCCCAATCAGCCCAGTATTGTCCTTGATCGGTTAACATCCAGCGGGTTTCAAACTCATAACCCGCCAGACCAAAATCATCACTACCAAGTTCACGCTCCCCGACTAAATAGAGTTCCATGATCAGGTATTCAGACAAGGAGTAACCATAGCCTAAACGCTGGCCTAACTGATTACCTTCAGTATCAGACTGGCGCGACATCAAACGCCACTCAAGCCTTTGTTCCTGCGGTAACAAATAAGGGGAATAGACTTTATCAACCACCACGCCGTCTGCTAAAACGCGTGATGAAACGGATAACACAATCAAAAGAATAATTAGCGGTTTCATTTGTCCACCCTAACAACGCCAACAGACGTCACCTTGTTAAATGAATGTTTACTGATAGTAAATTTACCAAGATAAAAAAGAGCAATTGCACCGAAATAAATGAGAAAATAGCTCAGCGACGGTGTCGCTTCATAACCAATTAATGCCTGTAACATATGGCCATATTCCGAGCTATCTTCTACTAACCAGGTACTGCTCCATAAGGTTGAACTATCACTAACTAAATCAACCTGTGAAAGTAATGGCACCATCTGCACCGCCAGCCCAGCAAGAAAACATGCCCATAATGTTTGCCAAATAAACTGATAATGGTTATCAGCCAACCAACGCAAGACAAAAAACAATAAAATACTAAAACTTAAACCGATACCCGCAGCCACTAACACGCCAAGCATTAAGCTCATGTCACCATTGCTACGGTTAATATAACCATTAAAATAAATGAGAAAATTAGTGCCTTTTATGATCAACTGACAAGATAACCCAAGAACCAGACCAATATAGGTAGATAAATGCTGATAGCCACCTTGTAATGAACTAAGACTGGCATAGAGTAATGCTAGGTATGAACTGCTAATTAACACAACAAAAGCCAATTCTAAGCCCGCCCCCTCAAAGGTTTCACTAAAATACGGTGCCAGTTCAAAAAATACGATACCGCCAACAATGCTGATCAGCAAAATACCCGCTATACGAGAGACAGAAATAAAGCCAGGATTAATACAGGCAGCGATCCAGACGAGTAAAATGGCCAGTGGCAACAAATCTCTTAACACTAAAATCACGGTATTAATGAGCATGTTTCGCTCCTTTTACGATCACTTTGCCAGTTGCAGTATTGGGATTGAATTCACCAAAAAAATCATAAACGCCTGGCGGTAAAGGACCAATGTAAATAGTTGATTTTTTACCGGGAAAAATCACTTTCTCCCGATTTAAATCAAAACTGTCAAACTCTTCCGGTTCTGCATCCTTATTAAAGATAATAAGTTTGACCTTTTTACCGGCTGGAATTTCAATTTCTGCCGGAAAAAATAAATGATTTTCCAGAGTCAAAGAATATTCCGCGGTTTTTGCCGCCCAGACATCAAAAATCCCCGCAATTAACAGGCAAAAATAGAACCCCCTTTGATAGCCATAATTCTTAACTTTTAACATCACTATCCTTCGGCATTAAACTTGGTGTTGGTTCGGACACTGACTCTGTTGTTAATTCAAGCGTTAAGGGAATAAACACCAGTACTTTAAGGCCACCAAGCTCAGATTGTTCCAGCAAAATACGTCCCTGGTGTAATTCCACTATATGCTTAACAATTGACATCCCTAAGCCACAGCCAGTGACTTTAGTATTTTGTCTAGCACGCTCTAACCGATAAAAACGATCAAAAATTTTCTCTCGCTCGGCAGCAACAATACCTACGCCACTGTCTTCAACGACGACACATAATTCTTCGGATAAACACTGAGTTGACAGCCGAATTTCACAGCCATCACCAGCATATTTATTGGCATTACTCAGCAGGTTTTCAAACAAGGTCTGCAAAGAAAATTCATCACCTTTCACCCAATGCGAGTTGCTTTGAAGTGACACAGTTTGCTGTTTTTTTTCTATTCTGGCATACAAATTAGCAATGACATTTTGCAAAATCGGCTGAATATCCAATGGCACTAACTTGTGATCAAAGTTTTCTGGTGAGGTTCGATTTAGGGCAAGAATTTGCTCCACCACATGTGCCATCCGCTCAACGCCTTGTTTTAATTCATCAAATGATTGAGCTGTTAAATTATCACTTTGATAAGAAGACAATAAATTATGAGCTGCGATGTTAAGCACACTAATCGGCGTTCTCAGCTCGTGAGCTGCATCTGACGCTAATCGTTTTTCTCTGGCAAACGCGGACTTTAACCGTGCCAACACAGAGTTAATGGTATCAACAATAGGCTCCAGCTCTTTCGAATTTTTACGTAAAACAACAGGTTCAAGCGCATCTGCTGATTTGCCTTTTAGCTGATTGGATAAATTTCTCAGTGGCGACAAACTGCGCCGTACCGCCATTAAGACGAAAATGCCAATTAACGGAATAGTGATCACAATAGGTGTGATCGAGGTTAGCAATACTCGTTCGGCGGAGTCAATTCGCTGATTTTGCCGCTGCGCTACCATCACCCAGTCTTGACCAAATTGCTGACTGTAAACCCGCCAGCGGGCACCTAAAAAATTTTTATAATTAAAGTCATTGGTAAAGTCGGTTAATGCTTGTTTGGGACTGTTGCTTGAGCGAAACACCAGCTGGGACTTTCGCCATACCTGATAGGCAAAAGGCGCTTCATCTTGACTGACCACCTGAACCACGGGTTTTATGCTGGTTAATGAGTGGGCTAGGCTTACCAGTTCCTGATCCAGTATCACCTCAAGCTCAGCCATTGCCGCACGATAACCGTGCAATGCAGCACCAAAGGTCGCTAAGGTAACGATAGAGATAATTAACAGAAACAGATAACGTTGGATCGACATCTAGCTTTTGCTCACTATATATCCCACACCGCGAACCGTTTTAATAAAATCTTTTGGCAGTTTTTTCCGAACGTGGTGAACATGAACCTCAATAGTATTACTGGCCACTTCTTCCCCCCATTCATAAAGCTTATTTTCCAATTGCTCTTTTGACTGAATACGACCGATGTTTTCCATCAACGACTTAATGATCATGTATTCCCGGCGAGAAAAGCTTAACGGCTCGCCGTTGAGAAACACCAGGTTAGCCTTAGTATCTAAAATTACGCCATTATGTTTAATCAAGGCACTGTCAGCAGTACCTAGTCGACGCTCGATCACACGAAGGCGAGCAAAAAGTTCCGCCATATCAAAAGGCTTTACCAAATAATCATCAGCACCATAATCTAACCCGGTAACCTTATCATCTGAGCTGTCTCTGGCAGTTAGCACAAGCACAGGCAATTGCTTATATTTTACTTTAATTTGCTTTAATACCTGTAAACCATCGATATCAGGCAAACCGAGATCTAAAATCACCATTTCGACTACGCCACCAGCAACTGCTGACAGTGCAATTTTTCCTTCGTGTACGCAATCAACACTATAGCCTTCGTGCCTTAATGACTGCTGTAAGCCTTGCGCTAGAGCAATGTCATCCTCTACCAGTAGAATTCTCATCAATTATTCTGCTTATTAATTTAAGTTATTCGGGTTATTCATTATGCATTTGTTGTGGCTATTTATATCTATGTAAAAGTAAATGGCCAAAAAACAAAAACCTTAATGCTTCTTCTTTAACTTGCCATCAATTTTTGCCATTAATTGTGCGATTTCAATATGGCGCGATTTATCTGCCAGTGATCGCTCTGCTTGAGCCGGTGCTTGTTGTGCACGCTCTAAAAACATCTTCGCTTTATTATACTTTCTCTCTTCAAACCAATACTCAGACATAAAATAATTTGGATCTATGCCATGTGGATTAATCACTAATGCCTGTTCAAGCAACACTTTGGCTTTATCATCATCACCAAAACCTATTGGCCAACCAGGTACTTTATAATATAGCGTACCTAAACTGGTGTATGCCGAGCCACTAAGCACAGTATCATCGATAGCTATCGCTTTTTCTAATGATTTTTTCGCCGGCTTTGCTAAAGACAAGGCACGTTGATAGCCGTTTAACACAAAGCGCTCAACTTGACGACGCTCGGAATGACTCAAATCCAGTAATTTAATCGAAAAAGCGCTTTGTCGGCTAACTGGTATTTGATAAGAAAAGGTCGTATCACGACAAACAGGGCTATTTAACATAACGCACTCCAAGTTGCTAAGTTATGTTAAATATAAAAAGTGAAACTTAAAGAAAGCTTAAGCTGCTAATAAAATAAAAATTCGCCTACTATTGAATTAATTAGCACAGATTTTATAATCAAAACGCCATTACAACTGATAGTTTTTACGCCCAGAAAAGGCATGAGACAAGGTATTGCCGTCGACATATTCCAGTTCACCACCAACCGGTACACCATGGGCAATACGGGAAATATTGACCTGATATTTATTGGCAAGTTCAGCAATATAGTGGGCGGTAGCTTCCCCTTCAACCGTTGGGTTAGTCGCTAAGATCACTTCACTAAATTCGCCTTGAGCCAACTGTTGTTCAAGTACATCCAGACCTAAATCATCAGGGCCAATCCCATCTAATGGTGAAAGATGACCCATTAAAATAAAATATAAGCCTTGATACTCACCAGTTTGTTCAACAGCAATAACATCTGCAGGCGTTTCCACTATGCATAACTGGCCGCGGTTCTGACGTTTTGGACTTAAGCAGATATCACAAAGCTCCTGCTCGGTAAAGGTACGACATTTTCGGCAATGACCAATATTTTTCATAGCATCGGCAAGCGACTCCGCAAGTTTTTTACCACCGATACGGTTACGTTCTAACAGATGAAACGCCATACGTTGGGCAGATTTAGCACCCACACCAGGTAAACATTTAAGGGCAGTAATCAATTCTTGAACAAGAGGACTAAATTTCATTGCTTCTATCAGTAAAAAAAGAATTAGCGCTAGTCTAACCGAGTTAAAGGAGAAAATTAATAAAAAACAGCAGGTGGGGAAAAATCGCTTATACTTGCTCTAAGGTAATGACTATTACGTTAATGACATCACCATAAAGCAATTAAACAAGAATTAGCCAATCCAAGCCACAATCCTATGAAAACTCTGCTAAACAAGATAAAACAATGCACCCTTTGCGCCCCCGATATTCCTCTGCCTCCTAAACCAATCTTACAGGCAAGCAAGGAAAGTAGAATACTAATTGCCGGGCAAGCGCCAGGGCAAGTAACCCACGAAAAAGGTATACCTTTTGATGATAAAAGTGGTGACCGTTTACGAGACTGGCTAGGAGTGAGCCGTAAACAATTTTATGACCCTACTCTTTTTGCCATTATTCCGATGGGGTTTTGTTATCCAGGAAAAGGAAAATCCGGCGATTTACCCCCCATGCCGATCTGCGCACAAACCTGGCGCGCTCAATTGCTGGCACAATTACCTGATATTCAATTAACTGTCATATTAGGTAAATATGCTATTAACTGGCATTTGCATACGAATGCCAAGATCACCGACCTGGCAAAAAATTGGCAACAACTACTGCAGCATCACCAATTAGTATTGCCTCACCCCAGCCCGAGGAATAACTTATGGCTGACTAAAAACCCCTGGTTTGAGCAACAAGTGCTCCCGGCACTTCAACATCAGGTTCAGCAGATTTTATCCGCTGGTTAAGCTAAATTATCGTTAACCAAGCGCTTTAATTGCCAGGTTCAATGCCGGCATCATGGCCTGCAAGCGCTCATTGTCGCTGTCAGCAATTAGCAGATAAAGCTCAGCTAACAACTGACGAGTATTATGTAATTTTGCCAGACCCTGCTGATTTTGATAGACCTCGCGCCAGCTGGCAAAAGGCGCAGGTGCAGTGACTTCACTTAGCCAAGCTTGCCACTGCTCGATGCTCAGGCCATCCCGTAAAAACAGATACACCAGCGGCATCGCCATGCGTTTAGGTTCACCATAGACGTAAAAATGATTATTTTTCGCCACCACTTGCGGCTTCAATGCAGCTAACATTTGTTCAAGCTGCGCCTGATTAACTGCTGGATTTAATGCCAGCTGCAACATGACATCCGCACTATGAGCAACATTGTGCCGCCAGCCAACCTGTGTATCAAAACCTCGATAATCGTCAATTTGGCTAAAATACTCTGTGATAACATCCACCGCTTGCTGGCGTTGCTGCGCCGTTAAATAAGGCGTTTTGCGATCTACCCTAACCACTTCAGCAAACATTAACGCGGCAAATGGCTGATAGACACCATAAGCATCATCCACCGTTTGGGTTAGCACTGAAACTAAGCGATTAAAAAGCGTTAAATAAACATCCGGCGTAAAGCTGTTTTCCCTGAGCCATTGACTAATGCCGGTATAAGCGAGCTCATCCCTCAGTTCAGGATCCGGGCTGGCTAAACAATTCATTAATTGCATTAACAATTGCTGCTTAATTTGAGTGTCAGTAACAACAAAGTTATCCTGCTTTAACTGTATTAATGCGTTGTTATTCCAACTCGGCGACAAGCAGCTTTCAGCGACTTGCTGCGCATTAATCACCTCATTTGCTTGCACTAGCGTTGCATAACACATAAGCAAGGAACCACTGATTAAACCAATCAATTTTTTACAACACACAACTATTGACCTTATAAACAATTAATTCATTACTATCCTACTAAGCAATTGTATTTACTCGCAATAAATATTTCGCAAGTAAATATTTCATTAGCTGCGCGTAATACAATGGTAAACAAAATCGACGTTCTTCAGGAAGCGACTATACTTGTGATAAAAAAGATTGGGGAAATTATTATGGATCGTTCATCTCACACCTTAGCTTGCCTGTTCGCTCAACTGGGTATTGATAATCAAGAAAGTGATATTGAACAATTTATTCAAAGTCATCGCGGTATTCCACCAGAAGTACCATTGGCAAAAGCCAGCTTTTGGAGTGACGCACAAGCAGAATTTCTAAAGGAAGGTCTACAGGAAGATTCGGATTGGGCGGAAGTTATTGATTGTTTAGATGCGCTATTGAGATAGCACAAATAACTAAAATATTTAACCATTTTCGGTGACGTAGCGCTCAATTTGCTTCGGGATTTCAATCACAAATTTTGCCCCCTGCGCCGATTCCTGACAAGATAACTTACCTTGCATCAAGTGCAGCACAGAGTTATAGGCGATATTTAGCCCTAAACCTAAACTTTGCTGCATACCTTTAGTGGTAAAAAATGGTTCAAAAATTCGTTCTCTAATATCGGCTTCAATTCCATCACCATTATCCAGATAGGTTATAGCAACGTTACTGTCCTGAGTTTGAATATCTATCGATGAATAAATAGCAGATCCTTCAGGTTTTGTATGCTCAACACTGTTTTGAATTAACTGCTCCAGCACTTTAAACAATACTTCGGGGTAATTATTTATCATCACTTCTTTTCCAGTAACATCAACCAGCAAGCGCTGATGATATTGCTCTGCGATTAAGTGTACCTTTTCAGCAATAAAGAGTTTGAGTTCAAAATCTCTAAGTTTTGCCCCTTCAAGCTCAGCAGAGATCATTTTAAAACGCTGGATCAAGTTGGCAGCTTTGCCACTATTGCTTTCTGAAAGTGAAAGAACATCCGTGACCTCAGTAATAAATTGTTTAAAAGACGCAAGATTAAGTCGTTTTTCATCTAATTGTTGTTCAATATTAAGAACTTTCTCCCGCATCACAGAATTGGCGGTCACTATTACGCCTAACGGAGTATTCAGCTGATGCGCCATCCCTGAAACTAATGTCGTTAGTGCTGACATTTTATCCGCTTCAATCAGCTCTTGTTGGGTTTTATGTAACTCATCATTCAATCGTTTTAATTGACGATTTCTCGCAGCTAAATACCGCAGAAACCACAAGATTAAAATAAGGATCACTGTACCGGCAATAAGGATCAGTAGCAATTGCTGTTCTGTAGCTCGGCTCTGTTGCTGTGCCAGCTCCGATTGTTTCTTTAATTCAATATTTTCCTTTTCTTTGGCATAAATTTCGAGTTTGGCTAAATAATGCATTAAAGAAACACTATTCTTACGCTCAACGACTTTTTGCTGATTGAGCAAATAATGATCTGTCATGGTAATCGCCTGCTGGTACTCCTGGCGAGCTTCGTGATATTGGCGCAATAAATAGTAACTTTGCGCAAGTAACTGGTAGGCATCAAATTGCTGTGCGAGCTTAATCACGTCATTTAATAAAGCTACGGCTTTGCCTGCCTCCTGATTCGCCAAATAAACTTTCGCTAAAATTATTTTAGGTTCTAAGGCGACAAAATAACGCTCCGAAGTTTCGCGAATGGCTATCGCCTTTAATAAGTGAAATTCGGCCTTTGGGTACCGTTTTTTATTAAAGTAAACTCGACCTAAATTATAATGTGACCAGGATGAGTTAAAGGTATAGTTTTGCTGTTCCCTGATTGCTAGTGACTGTAAAAAATAACTTTCTGCTTGCTCAAGATCACCTTGTGCTAACGCAATTTCCCCCAAGTTATTAAGCCCTGTCGCGATATAACTTTGTTGGTTATTGTTAACCCCATACTGGTAAAAATAGTCAATATAATTTTTTGCCCGTTCATACTCCTGCATCTTCATTAACAGGTGGCCAACATTGTTATGAGCCCTGGCGATCATCGCCTGATCTTGTGCCTGCTGCGCGAAATCAAGCGCATTAAGGTAAGCCTCAAGCGCTAAATCGTAATTGGCTAATTCGGACTGAATACTGGCTAAATAACTAAAATAATAATGAGTTAAACCGGGATCTTTTAATTGATCCGCTAAGGTTTTACACTGGGTTAAAACCGGATAAGCCTCTTGGTACTGTTCACTCTGAATAAGAAAATGCGCTTTAGTATAATGTAAGCGCAAAGACTGGCGTAAGGTAAGTCGCCCCTGATACTCTGCTAACAACTCACCGGCTCGGTTAGCAGCATCTATGGGTAATTTTTGATAATTATTTAACAGTTCACTTCTTAGTTGCTCATATTGCTCATCCGTGATTTTAGGCAGTTCCTGAGCACTTGCGTGTAACATGCAAAACAACAAGACTAATACACTGCTTCTCAAATCAACCTCTTATACACCGAAGGCACGTATTGATACATTATACCAACTTGATATTAAAGCATAGTTAGAAAAAGACACCTGGGCAACTCAAGAAAACATTTAATATAAATTTGAACAGGCAGCATTTTTCGCCACCGCCAGTGTCAAGCGAATTATTCTTTCGCTTCGGCCAGTTGCTGTTTCGCTTTTTCAACCGCAGAAAAATCCAAACCTAGTTCATCCACCGCTTCTTTGATCAATTCAGGCGTTGTCATCACTTGCATCATCACTGCCTGTAACTTCTCCGGAGCTATGCCTAACTGACCTATGGTAGACATTGCCATTAATGGATTTTCCGTTAATGCCTGGAACACTTCTTTAGTTTGTTGTGCACTGATATTTGCGTCTTTTAGTAATTGGATTATAGGATTCATAATTTCTCTTTATTAATTAACTTAGCCGTTATTATAAAGGCTTTACTGCGATGAAAGAAGTTTGTTTAAACTTGGCTGACAGCTTCAGTGCCAATACGCGTTTCACCCAAACTATTATAATAAGATTATTCGTCATTTGGATACGCTAGGTTCTATTTTGCAGCAATGACTGAGTTGTCGCTCGACGATAGCAATAATCACCAAGAAAAAACAACAAAAAAAGCCGCGCAAAACGGCTTTTTACAATATTAATTCAGGATTTGGAACTTAACCTAACAGTTAATTAGAAAAACTATCTGCCGATCCATCTTCCTCCGGCAAAATTTTTATGATCCACTCAAGGTGCTGAGTAACAAATTCAACATCGGCTTTTGACGCATTAGCCGCCGCCTTTTTCATAAACTCCATATTTTTCAACTGCTCGGTAATGCCTTTTTCCATCTGGCTGATCATCTCCGCTGGCATGCCCTGTGACTTCATCATAGTGATCTGCTGCTGCATTTGATCCAGATAACTGTCAAGTGTCATTCCCTCAGGTAATTGCTGCATTTGCGAATTAAAAATCGCACCCATAATACGAAAGCTAGTATCGAGATATTGCTCAACATCATCAAAGCCGACAGACGTTACCGCAGATTTCACCTTGGCATAAACATCCATAGATTTTAGCTTGTTAATGATTTCAGATTTATCCAGCAGCATAACCTCATCAAACTGCTTATCCAGTTCCGGGTGTGCTTTCATAATCGGCGTGATCATATCTGTTGATTTAACATACTGTTCAATTAACGCTTTTGAAAGTGCCTGCTCAGCGTAAGCATTGATGCTTAGCAATACTAAACATACCGATATAACTAATTTTTTCATGCCCTGTCCTTAAGTTATTTTTATCATTATGATTATGACGCACGCCGAGATAAAAACAAAGATTTTAACCAGCTTTCAAAACGCTTGACTTTAGGCCAAGAAAAATGATGAGACGGCGCTACTAAATACAAGGTTCTAGGGTTGTCATAAGCATAATCAAGCACATTAATGAGTTGCCCTTGCTTAAGGTTTTCTTCCACCAGTACCCGGCTAACAAACGCCATGCCCTGACTCATAGTGCCACACTGTAAGGCTTGTGGCGTAAAGACTCCAGGAGTCAAAGCATTTATCGCGGCTTCTCTGTTGATCAACTTAACACTAGTTAACCCCGCAGTCACCCCAATATCTCCGTTGCGAATAGCACTATTCACCTGGCTAAACCTTTCCTTGATCGTCATCACTTCATCTGAGGTTAAGGTTAATAAACCAGGAGTTATCGGTTCTATCCTTAATTGAGGATGCTCGTCAACTTCGACTAAGCTCACCATGGGAGCCAGTATTTCAAGTACGTCTTTACCTCTTCTAGCGCTATTTGCTACCTTAATAGCATGGTCAAACTCATCAACTTCACGAGGGATATCTTTTAACTCTTTACAGTCCTTTGAATTCTTAGTTGCCATCATTAATCTCCTGTTATTCCATTATGGAGAGCTAAGTATAGAAACAGGCAGTTTAATTCGCCAGAGTAGCGCAAGTTATCTTCTTATCAGCGAACATCCTAACCTCCGTCACAATAATTTTACAATAGCCTTAAGTTAACCAGGCCGATCCACTACCCCATTTAGCGTGCAGGGTCTACACTGATAAAGGATGATTTTTTTAAGGAGGTTGATCATGACTATTTCTGTTCGACTCGACAATTATCTGCATCAGCAAAACATCCCGTTTAATGTGCTTCCTCACCGGCATAGTAACAGCTCTATTGGTAGCGCAATAAGTGCTCAAATACCGCTGAACCAAATCGCCAAAGCGGTGATTTTGCTCGATCACGAAGGACGAAAACTGATGGCGGTGCTACCGGCCAGCAACAAAAAATCGCTGACCAAACTCAACGAAGAGCTAATGGCAAGCTATCAGCTGCTCAAAGAAGATCATATTGCCAATATGTTTAACGATTGTGAATTCGGCGCTATTCCGCCGGTTGGTCAGGCGTATAATATGAGTGTGGTATTTGATGACAAGCTTAAAGAGCTAGACTATGTCTATATTGAAGCAGGAGATCACGAATCTCTGATCAGGTTATCAACAGCAGACTTTATTAAAATGATGGTGCAGGCACGCCATACCCGGTTTAGCCGTGAGGTTTACCATTAAAGGCAAAATACCTTAGGCTTAGGTAAACTTGCATGCTCTTGGATTCAAAGCGACCTACAAATGCTAATTGCTTTGTAGGTCAGAGTTTTCCTGCATGTATGTTAATTAAGAGTCAGGGCTATTGTTCAAAGTACAAGTTAGGCACTTCTTAAATAAATCGATAAGATAATCAACAAACGCGGGATCACTTTCTTTGTTCGCTGCGATATAGATATCAAAAGATAACTGCTCAAAATAATAAACATATTTAAATTTAGCTTGCGCAAAACCGGTAATTGCCAAAGAAGACGCCAATGCCTCAGCGGATATCGGATAATAATCAACTCGGCCAATATCTAATAATTTCAACGCCTGTTCTGAGTTGTTGACGAAAATAATGTGTTTCCCAGGAACTAACCCCAATGATAAATAATAATCCAAACCAGCTTCTGCCCGCTTTAAGGCGATGACATAGTTAAGTAACTGTTTAGGGTGAGTAATAGTGTCTTTATGCTCGGCGAGGCTAAGTAACTTGGTATTAACCCTACCTAATTTGGCAATCCAATGAAAATAAGGTTCGCGTTCCGGCGTGCGTGAAATCGAGTAAATCAGGGCATTCGGTTTTAGTTTAATAAAATTAAGCGCCCGTGCCCAACGCATAGGAAAAATTTCATATGCTACACCAGCCTGGTCAAACGCTGATTTTACTTGTTCGGTCGCCAACCCAGTCAACGCACCTTGCTCATTCTCCATTTGAAACGGTGGCCAAATCTCAGAATAAATTTGTACCGGAAAATATTGCTTAAATAGCTAAGCACTTATCGCTGCCTTAGTTATTACTAGGCAACAAATAAAAAAACTGATAAAACAAAATCGATAGCTCTTATACAGAAATTGCGATGTGACCTTAACACTAACTATAAACCAAAATCCAAGTTAGCTGATTTTTCTTTCTCTTTAAAACCACCAAATAATAATGATTTTTATTTGTATTTATAAAATATGCTTGTATACTAACCAGGTGAATGCAATTAACGCCTATTTGTTTTCATGACATACAGAGCCCGAGGTTGCCATTAGCGACAATGGTTTCCCTCCAAGTTTAGGCCTCGGTATTCTGTGCTTACTCTGACGGGTAAAGAATCACTTGGTGATTCACTTTAATGGATTAAAGTAACAATAAATGCGCATGGAAGCGCAACTTCCCGTCAGCACTGATGGTAAAATCACATGCGTTCCATTGCAAAATGAGCATCCCACTAAGTTAAAATATAAACTATAATCAGCTAGTTATATATTAAAGGTGATACCGTTTTGCTTAAGATCCCGATCTTTATTGTTATTTATTGCTGCTGCACTCCTGCCCTATTTGCCGCTAATGAACTTAAGCTCCGGGTTGTTTCCGAGCATTTTCCACCGTTACAGATTTGGGATAAAGAGCAAAAAACACTGACCGGCATGGCAGTTGATGTCATAGAAAAGCTGCTTGCCCTGACTGATAATAATACCGAGATAGAAATCTTACCTTGGGCACGCGCCTATGAACTAGCACTGACACGGCCAAACACCCTAATTTTTACTATTATACGCACTAAAGAGCGCGAACCGCATTTTAAATGGCTAGGGTCGATCACACCGATTGGCTATAACTATATCTGGACACTCAAAAGTCGCAGTGATATTAAAATTGATAACTGGCAAGACGCGAAAAACTACTATGCGGTTGCTCAACGCAATGGTGCCCAGTCGATCAAACTCGCCAGCCAGGGGTTTAAAGAGCAGGAGAATCTTTACCTGATCACTAGCTATGGCCAAGGCATTTTAATGGTGCTAAGCGGCAGAGCTGACTTTTTTCTCGGTAGTGACTTTTTAGCGGGTCTGTTTCTGCGCCATTTAAAGCTAAATAAACAGCTGTTTACCAAGTCAATGCCCCACAGCTATGACGAGTCATTAAACATCGCATTTAGCAAACAAACACCGGATGCTGTGGTTAATGAATTTAGAAAAGCGCTAGAGCAAATACGACAAGATGGCACATTGCAGAAAATCGTCGATAAGTGGACGCAATAGCGACTCCTCCATAGAGCTATTTTCTCTTCAAACTGTTTTATTATTAATCAATTGATTCTTTCCTTGAAATAATGTTTAAATAACAATCAATTAAATTTATTATTAGTGCTATTAGCTAAAGGTGATATATGGAAAAAGTTGAAAATAAAATAATAGAAAATGAAAATTTGTTCAGAGCCTTAGTTAGCTTAGCCCCCGCTGTTTTATTTATCATGTTGGCGCTCAATTCTATGATGTCCGCAGGCATAGTGTTACTGCAAGTCATATTCATTTTATTAGCGCTGTATTTTTTATTAAGCGCCCTTGGCCACGCCGCCCTTTATACAAATGAGCGATTTGATGGTAAAAGCGAGGCTTTATTTAACAATAAAAATTTAGCCCAAACCATGATGTTTTTACCATTAACGATTTTATTTACCTTTATCACATTTCTTTCTATCACTTCTTCTGCACACCTTGTTTTCACTGGCATATCCATGCTAATAACAATGTTTTCATTGCTTAGTACATTGGCATACGCCGCTTATTACACCAATGATTATTATGCTAAAACCACAGGCTAATAACGGCTAGATATTCAAAGATAAAAGTACTGAGCGCTGAGCTGGTATCCTTTACCTTGACAGTTAAACTACGGTTGAAACTTAAGGGTTCAAAGAATATACCGGCCAGATATTTTGGTCAGCTGTATTGCAAAAGCTCAATGATCAATGGCGGGTTGTGCAAAGTCACGAATCTGGTTAAATGCCGCCGAAATGACAAATGCATTAACGATAAAAGAGTGACTTCATATTGACACTTTGGCAAATACCTAAAATGGAATACTTTCAGGATAGACTCTTTTCTATCGCGAACCAATTAACTTGCACCGTAGAGCTTTTTAAAGTTTTTTAGGTTCCAACCAATCATCACCTCATTACCAATTTTCAGCACAGGAACTGAACGCGCACCGATGGCATCGAGCTCTTTTCGGCCACGCTGCATTTTCGCATTGGTTAATCGGTATTGAATGCCGTTATCATCGAGATACTTTTTCGCTTCACGGCAATGTGGACATTTATCTGAAATATATAAAACGACGCGCTTCATCGTAGACCTATCAATATTTGGTGTTAGAGGTTATTTTACTGAAATCACCTTTTCTGGGAAATACCTTGTGAAAAGTTTAATTAATTAAATCATTAACCGTTATAATAGCCATAGTTTTTATCAATAAGTGATTTTCATGAGCGCACAGTCAATTTACGAAAATAATCCATTACACGGTTTAAAACTCGAAACCTTATTAGCAGAATTAATATCGCATTACGGCTGGGAGATTTTGGCCGAATATACGCGGATTAACTGTTTTAAAAACAATCCAAGCATCGCGTCTAGTGTTAAATTTTTCAAAAAAACTGATTGGGCGCGGGAAAAAATAGAACGTTTCTATTTATACGAATTTAAAAACCTACCGAGAGCGCCAGATGATCAATTTGAGATCCCGCCAAGAGAAAGAGTAATCCCTGCGCATCAAAAACCACGAGAGCCTAAAGTATTGATTGCTGGCCAAGCACCTGAGCCTAAAGTAATAAATGAGTATAGCGATAATAAGAAACCTCGTAAGCAACGAAATAATGTTGATAAAGGGCATACTCCGCCGAAAAATCCATGGGAGAATTCCCCCAAGTAAAGCTTGAAAACATAGCAATTGTTAGCGATATTAAGCAGAATTTATAATTTAATAATTTTTTATGACAGATATAACAAAGGCGACCGCCAACTCATTAAATGACGCTGAGCTGCAAAAAATAATAGAAACTACCTCTTCAGTGGTGAACAAAATTTTTGAGGCGTCGAATAATAAACAATTCCTAAAAGGTTTAGACTATTACTCTGATGATAAAGATGCGTTTTTTGTCAGCAGTGGCTCAATCAAATCACTCGATGAGCTTAAAGAATCATACATCATAGCGGGAGCCAGTGTCGAAGATTTGCACAATGAGATCCTTGAATGGAACGTAAATGTGCTTAATGCTGGTTTAGTGTCAGGGTAAGATCATGAGATTCCATTGAGACGCAATTTGTGATCAAATACTCAAA
>CAZUHQ010000068.1:11382-18491 GCA_964620605.1 uncultured Thalassotalea sp. | reverse complement strand
ATTGAACGGATCAAATTAGACACTGCTGCGGACTTTTCTTCACGAGTACAACAATTAGAAACCACAGTGAGCCAGTTGGAAGTACTGGCGACAATATTGTCCCAATCACTTACTTATAATTTTGATTTTTCAATGCCGCTAGATGTTGAGCAATTGTTTGAGCAACAGACAGATGGCATGTTGGTGCTTAAGCAGGAGAACGATAGCTATCGTAGCAGTTTATTTACAAAGCCACCAACGACCAACCAAGAACTTCATCGTTTAGCCTTGCTATTAAAAACAGGCGCTAGTTTGCCTCATTTTCTCATTGAAGAAAAAATAGAGTCAATCGCCGTATATACTGAGCAGCCGCGTGCCAAGTTGATTTATCCATATGATACTGAAACGGCACACACTGAATACCAGAAGGAATTAAGCAGTCAATACTGGCAATATTTCTGGGATAAACACCAACAAAGCAATATCTTTTGGAAGTTGATCAAGCTTAATGGACGATTAAAGCTGTCATTAACCGTTAGTGTTTTAGATCCTGAAATTGGCTTAGTCGGCATTATTCAAATGTTGTTTTCCCATGAGATTTTTGACCAGCAAATTGATCAAGCTACCGGGCCTGATTCCCTGGTGTTTTTAATCGAGGTTGAACAGCCACATTTACTGATAGCGACGACAGAGTATGAAGCCGAAGCGCAATCAATAGGCCAAGCTTTTACTATGGTTGAAGGAGAGGCGTTGCCAGAAAAATTGCAGCAACTACTTGCCTCTATCGATGAATGGGTTTATCAGTCACCGGAGTATTTTTTATTATCTGTACCCATTTCTGATGTTTTTCGCCTAGTGTACTTAACCGACGTCGACTCTTTTAGTTTTTATACCTCAGATCGCTTATGGCTTGGTGTCTTGATTGTCACCTTTTTATCTGTACTTGGCTTTTTGGTTGAACGTTTAGTGAATAAACAATTAACCAGGATAAAAATACAAGATGAGGAACTGGCTAAAAACAATCATTTACTGACTAAAACCCTGAGTGAACTGGAAGAAACTCAACAGGAACTGATCCAGAAAGAAAAAATTGCCTCATTAGGCGATGTGGTTGCCGGACTGGCCCATCAAATTAATACTCCGTTAAGCATCGCAGTCACTGCGGTTTCCTATATCAATGAATCGATTTTAAAAGTGACCGAGAAGGTAGACACCGGCCTGAAAAAATCGGAATTTAAAGCTATGCTGGCGAAAGGCTATGAATCATCGCAGCTTATTGGCAATAATTTGGCCAAGGCTACCATCTTAGTCGATAACTTTAAATTACTGGCAAGTAACGATGTAGAAAATGAAATCATTCAGTTTGATGTTGTTGAGTATACCCAGGCGGTACTTTCCGGTTTGAAACTTTTTTTAGAAAAACGGCGAATAAAAGCAAAAATCACAGGTGAGCAAAGTGTTAAAATTTGTAATTATTCAATGTGTTATACCCAAATAATTGTTCAATTAGTTAACAATGCGGTAATTCACGGTATCGAACATGATGGTCATATCAATATTAACATTCGTTATGATGAGCAAGGCTCTGGTGTCTGTGTTGATCTTATTGATGATGGCAAAGGGATCAGTGGTGAGAATATTAGCCGTATTTTTGAACCATTTTTCACCTCTAAATGTGCGTCGGAACAAGTGGGACTAGGGCTAACCATAGTACACAATTTAGTGCTTGGCAAAATGTCTGGTGACATTAAGGTGAAAAGTGAGCTAGGGCAAGGCTGTGTTGTCTCGATATTTTTACCAAGCTTAGCCTGATATTACTCAGATATTGCGTTTTTATCTCAGGTAAAAATTGCTTTTTCACTATCAATGGCTACTTTTAATTTATAAACGCTATAAAAACAATAATATACAAAAATCACTTTTAACTGAAAATTAAGGAACAACCTATGTTAAGCTTTTCGAAACATGTTAAGTGGATTGTCGTATTTGTGTTTTCCACTTTTGGTTTTTTAACTATAAACCAGGCGGTGGCAGGAGTTGCAATTGTCGTGCATCCCTCCAACAACTCAAGCTTTGATAAATCAACCATTAAAAAAATATTCTTAGGAAAAACAAAGTCTTTTTCTAATGGGCGTGCGGCAATATTGATCAGTGCTTCTTCAAAAGATCCGGTGACCGATGAATTTAATAAAAGTGTCATTGGCAAATCGAGCAATCAGGTGAACGCCTATTGGTCGAAAATGATATTTACCGGCAAAGGCACACCGCCGCAGGAGATGGCGTCAAATGGTGAAATCATTTCCGCGGTATCGGCTAATCCTGATGCGATTGCCTATATAGATGCCGCTGCTGCAACCGACGCTGTGAAAGTTGTCGCAACATTTTAATAAGGGCTGAATTATGAAACATTTAATTATTGTTATTACTATATTACTGTTTTTGCCTTTATCAGCTAAAGCAGATATTAAATTTAGTGGCTTCGGTTCTATTATTGCTGGGAAAACCTTGGGGTCGGTAGAAGATCCATTCAACCCTGGCACAAAGCGCGATGAAATATTAACCGCAGATTTCTACGATGTTGGTCAATATACCAATGATATAATCTTTAAGGCCGAATCGATATTTGCATTGCAGGCGGTCGCTGATTTATCGTCTGAGCTGTCAATTACGGCACAGCTAGTGGCAAAGGGCGTTGATGACTTTGAGCCTGAATTTGACTGGTATTATTTAACTTATCAGGCGTCAGACAGTTTAACCTTAATGGCAGGCCGTAGAAACATACCTATGTATTATTACTCTGAATATTCAGAAGTAGGTTATGCCTACCCTTGGATGCGCCCACCATCAAACTTGTATTGGTGGCAAATCACTCAGTTTAATGGTGTTCATGCTATGTATAGCTTCGATTTTGGCGATTATGCTAATACTATTACCGCATTCTATGGTAACGAATATTCTAAAGATAATAAGGAAATGGGTTATTATGAGGTGCTATTTGGCGGAGTTAGCAGCACGGTTGTCGATGAGAATTGGACCGATATTACTGGTGTGAATTGGAATATTTCAGGCGATAATTTTGATTTACGCTTCGTCTATTTCCAGCATGATTTAGAAAGAATTCGCCATTTAATTGATGCTACATCTGATACCGTTAAAACCAGCCAAAAGTTTTTTGGCATAGGTGGCAGTGTCGACTGGAATCCCTTTACTCTTTTATTTGATTGGAACTTTGTGACACGCGATGATGGTTTGGGAACAGAATACCCAACCTATTTGGTGTCAGTTGTTTATAACTGGGATGATTTTCAACCTTATATTTCTTATTCAAAAGCCGATCATGAGCGTACTAAGATACCAACTGATGACTTAGAAGAGCATTACATTATGAGTTACGGCTTACGGTATAATTTCTTACCTAATGCTGCATTTAAGGTTCAATTTGATAACTTTGTTGATCAAGGGGACAAAGCAACAGACTGGGCGTATCACGGTGATTCACAAACCATTAGCATGGGAGTAGATTTTGTTTTTTAGTTTATTATCCGACATGCTATGTCAAATATGATACAAGTTGTATTTAGAAAAAGCGCCGTTGATCTCAGTTAACGGCGTTTTTATTTGTTGATTGTAATCGATACTACAAACGCTAAACCGTGCCGAATTTTATAAATAACCATTGGGTTATACGTAACCGTGATATGAACTAGAGTTCTCAATGATAAAAACAAATTTTTAATCTGTATCAAATTGTTTTTTATTTGATATTAATAGCTTATTTTGTTGTGATAACTGATAGACTTAGGTGGTAAAAGCGTTATTGTTGTCATTATTTTAGTTGAACTTATATAGGGAAGTGATATGAAGAAATTATCTGCTGTTTTGTTCAGTTTATTTGGGTTGTTTAGCGTGTTTAGCTATGCCAATGAGGGGATTGAAGTGATAGGCAAAGCGAGTGTTGAAATGCAGCCTGATCAGTTTTCGTTAACCATACGTATTAAAGAGCGAGGACATAGCGCGAGTAAAACCAAAGCCTTGGTGGATCACAAAAGTGAGCTGATCACCCAAATGTTTATTAAAGAAGGGATTAATGCATCGGCAATAGATTCATCTCAAGTTAGCATGTATCCGATCTATGAAAAGCCAAACGCCAACTATCAACCGACCGAGATTAAAACCCGAATTAATGATCAGGATAAAGTGGTATTATCGGCGCAAAAACATGCTTTATCGAACGAGCAACAAGTGAGCTGGTTTGATGTTGGCCGCACTATTACCGTCTCTTTTAGCGAATGGTCGATTTATGACAAGGTGCTTGATAAAGTGGTAAAACTTGGCGTCAGTCATATTTCACCTATGGAGATGTCATTTCAAAATGCTGAGAAAATCTATCAGCAGGCGCTATTTCAGGCGATAGCTAATGCCAAGAGTAAAGCGGCAGAGATAGCGCAGCAAGCAGGCGTTCAGTTGGGTAGCCTGACTTCATTAAAAGAAACTTCGCATTTTGCGCCCGTGATGTATCGTATGGTGAGTGAAGCCAGTGTCGGTTTTAATTCAACGACCACTAAAAAGGCAGTATCTGCTCAAGTTATCGCCATTTATCAGATAGCGCCATAAATAATTATTAATATCTCGGCGATAAAGCTTTAATTTGTTACGCTATCGCGGTATGTTATGCGGTTTTTAGCGAAGTTAAAAATGAGTGATGGATAAAACACAATTTTACGCGCAATTAGCCGAACAGGTGAAGGCAATCATTGCTAGTGAACCTGATACAGTTGCCAATATGGCGAATGTTAGTGCGTTATTGTTTGAAGCGCTGGAACAGGTAAACTGGGTTGGTTTTTATCGTTGTATTGATAATGAATTAGTCTTAGGGCCATTTCAAGGCAGGGTTGCTTGTATACGCATACCGGTAGGCAAAGGTGTTTGTGGTACGGCGGTATCAGAAAACGCGACTCAGCGCATTGATAATGTTCACCAGTTTACCGGACATATTACCTGTGATGCTGCCAGCAATGCGGAAATTGTTATCCCGGTTCGCCTTAATAATAAAGTGGTTGGAGTGTTGGATATTGACAGCGAAGCGTTTGAGCGTTTTGAGCTGGCTGATCAGCAAGGGCTGGAAAACATAGTTCAAGTGTTTGAGCAAGCATTAGCGGCATATAATATAGAAGATTTATGAAAGAATTTGTCGTCGTCCATGATTATTTAGTCTCTGAAGCAGTTGTTGGTGACTGGGATGGTCAAGAAGAGCAAGTGGCTGAAAATTTAAATGAAATCTATCACACGCTTTATGATTATGCCGAAGAAGATATAGCGCCTGAGGTCTTGCATCAATTGTTAGATCTGGTTTGGGAACATTGGATAGGGCAAGAAGCCCTAGCCGAAATTGAAAGTGAGGATATTAGTGATTGGTGTCAACATCTGTTGCAAAACCGAGAACAATATCTGGAAAATTAGATTATTTAAAAAGTTGTATTTATGGAAACTAAAACAGAAACTGATGTCACCAAAACAGTGGATGCTTCTACTGATAACAGCAGTGAATCACAATCGACCACTGAGCAAAAGCGTATCAGCACCAAAGAAATTATCGCGCATTTAGCAGAAAAATTTCCGGCATGTTTTTCAATTAAAGGGCCAGTAAAACCACTTAAAATTGGTATTTTTCAAGAACTGGCAGAGAAATTAGCTGATGATGAGCTGGTGAGTAAAACACGTTTGCGCCAAGCGCTCAGACATTACACTAGCAGCTGGCGTTATTTAAAGTCGATTAAAGTCGGCGCTTTCCGGGTTGATATTGATGGCAATCAAGCTGCTGAAATCGATCAGGAGCAAGCGGATTACGCAGAAAAAACGCTAAGAGAAAGCCAGGAAAAATTTGGTAACAAAAATAGCAAAGACAGTGCAGGTAAAAAAACGTATAAGGGAAATAAGCCTGAAAACAAAGGCTTACAGTCTGCTCGTAAAAGCAAAGACAAGGCTAAATTTAAAACAGTGAAGAGCAGCCAGCGTGCACAAGCGAAAGTAGCTGCTAAACTTAAACCTGTAGAGTCTTCTGCAATAAAAGTTGGCCAGGCAGTCAAAGTTCAGCTTGGTAATGCACCGTTAGAGGCAGTGATCACTGAAATATCTGGAGATGAAGTGAGTGTGCAACTAAATTCTGGAATGGTTGTCAAAACTCAAGTCAAAAATATTTTTACTGAATAATTGGAGTAGCAAGCATGCAAAAATTTTGTCGTATCGCTCTTGCCGTATCACTTTCACTGACTTCGGTTGGTCTTCTCGCATCCTCAGACATTAAAGACATAGACGAAACTCAGACTCTCCCGATATTATCCCCTGAGAGTCAGCATGCAACTTCCAGTAAACGTATTACCGCTCAGTTTACCCGCGCTCATTATAAAACCGTGCAAATGGACGATGTGTTATCTGAACAAATTTTTGATCGTTATCTTAAACAGTTAGATTATGGCCGCAATGTGTTTCTCGCCTCAGACATTGCAGGGTTTGAAAAGTACCGCCATGACTTTGATAGTGTTATCGCCCGTGGCAAGCTGGATATCGCTTATGATATTTATAATTTAAATATGCAACGTAGGATGGAACGTTATCAGTACGCGCTAACCCTATTGGATAAGCCGTTCGATTTTACTAAAGACGAAGTCTATAACTATGACCGCGAAGATCAGCCGTGGCCGGTTTCCGAAGCTGAACTTAATGAACTCTGGCGCTTAAAGGTGAAATACGACGCACTGAACTTAACCTTGGCGGGCAAAGAGTGGGATAAGGTTAAAGAAGTGCTAGGCAAGCGTTATCGTTATGCGATTAAACGGTTAACGCAAAGCGAAAGTGAAGATGTCTTCCAAATTGTGATGAATAGTTTTGCCCGCGTGGTTGAACCCCATACTTCTTATTTGTCACCACGAAATGCCGAACGTTTTCAAATGGATATGAATTTATCGCTTGAAGGCATAGGTGCGGTGTTACGTGCTGAGGAAGATTATACTGTCATTCAAAGCATAGTGACCGGCGGCCCCGCTGATAAATCTAATCAGTTAAAACCGAAAGATCGCATCGTTGGTGTGTCTCAAGGGGATGAGAGCAGTAAATAGCTCGGCGTTATTGAT
>CAZUHQ010000068.1:0-11372 GCA_964620605.1 uncultured Thalassotalea sp. | reverse complement strand
CTCAAGGGGATGAAAAATTTGAAGATGTTATTGGCTGGCGTTTAGATGATGTTGTCGATTTAATTAAAGGGCCAAAAGGCAGCAAAGTTCGGCTGCAAATTTTATCCGGTGAAGCGGTTGATGAGTCGAGCATCAAGGTCGTGTCTATTATTCGCGATAAAATTGTTCTGGAAGACAGGGCGGCAAAATCACGAGTGATTTTCGAAAAAGCCGGAGATGAGAGCAGTAAAAAGCTCGGCGTTATTGATATCCCAAGTTTTTACAATAACTTATCGCGCGATGTTAAAAAGGAAATCGAAAAGCTAACCGCGAAAAATGTTGAAGGCATTATCGTTGATTTACGCGGTAACGGCGGTGGTTCGTTAACCGAGGCAACCTTGCTTACCGGTTTATTTATCGATAAAGGTCCGGTAGTGCAAGTGCGAGATGGTGCTAATCGAATTTCGGTCAATCGTGACCGTGATGGTATTACTTATTATGACGGCCCATTAACTGTTATGGTCGATCGTTATAGCGCGTCAGCGTCAGAGATTTTCTCGGCGGCGATTCAGGATTACGGTCGCGGCATCATAGTAGGTGAGCACACCTTTGGCAAAGGCACAGTGCAGCAACATCGTCCATTAGGTCGGGTTTACGATTTGTTTGATAAGCCGTTTGGCAGTATTCAATATACTATTGCCAAGTTTTATCGCATTAACGGTGGCAGTACTCAGCATCGTGGTGTCTTGCCGGATATCGCATTTCCAACGGCAGTTGATCCAGAAGAATGGGGCGAGAGTAAAGAAGAAAATGCCTTGCCTTGGGATCAGGTACCACAAGCGCGTTATTCTCCGCTGTCCAACTTACAGTCAGATATTGACTATCTCACCTCGCTATATAAAGAGCGTATTAAGGACAATAAAGAGTTTAACTACTTGCTCGATGATATTGAGCAATATAAACAGGAAAAAGATGAAAAGTCTATTTCTCTTAACCTGGCCGAGCGTAAAGCAAAACGCGAACAACGTAAGGAAAAGCAGCTTAAACGTGCTAACGAGCGACTGGCGCTAATGGGTAAAGAAGCGATAACTGATTTAGATGATTTACCGGAAGAGTTAGAAGATATTGATCCGTTTTTAGATGAAACAGCGCGTATTACTTTTGATTTGGTTGCCTTAGGTAAAGTCGCAAAGAAGTAATATTACATTGAGTTCAATCAAGCTTATCAAAACCGCCAGTGTTGGCGGTTTTTTTAGTCGATAATTTAATTCATGAAGTTTTAGACATATTTAGTGAATAGTTATTTATCCTAAGATGTAACTTGCTTGGTTAAATTATCGGCATATATCAATAAAGTACTTGCAACCCTTGCAAACAAAGGGCATGTTACATGCCACTTATACAAATTATTATAATAAAGCAACACAGTATTAAGGTAAGAATACCCTATGTCAGATCATAATCAGGTTAAAGCGCCTAGTTTTTTAGATGCGTTTATTCCGCTTATTGCACTCGTTTTCATGTTATCGGCGTCGGTAAGCTATTTCTCAGATAATTCTTCTTATGGACCTAACCAAATCGCTCTGATGTTCGCATTGGGCATAGCCGTGGTTATTGGCCTGAAAAATGGTTATAGCTGGCAAGGGATTGAAAAAGCAATTGTTCACGGTATTTCGATTTCATTAGGGGCGATATTAATCTTATTAGTAGTTGGTGCGCTTATCGGTACCTGGTTACTCTCGGGTACGGTACCAACCATGGTCTATTATGGCCTGCAAATTATCGATCCTAGCTGGTTCTACGCGGCTGCTTGTGTGGTCTGTGGTATTGTTGCCATGAGTATCGGTAGTTCCTGGACGACAGCGGCAACCGTTGGGGTGGCATTTATCGGTATTGCCAATGGCTTTGAAATGTCAACAGCCGTGACTGCCGGAGCGGTAATTTCCGGCGCCTATTTTGGCGATAAATTATCACCACTTTCTGAAACCACTAACCTGGCACCAGCGGTGGCTGGCAGTGAATTGTTTGAGCATATTCGAGCCATGCTATGGACCACTATACCATCAATATCTATCGCGCTGATCCTGTTTTTAATTATCGGTTTTAATCATTCTTCCGCTAATGTTGGCAGTACTGAAAGCATTGAAACTTTAACCAGTACCTTAGAAGCAACTTATAACATTACCGCGCTTAATTTGATCCCATTAGTTGTACTGTTGTTTTTGGCATTTAAAAAAATGCCTGCATTTCCCGCGGTTGCTATCGGTGCAGTGATTGGCGCTATCTGGGCGGCATTTTTCCAGCAGGAATTAATTCATAAGATGGCTGAAGATGGTATGTCGACTGTGACCGCGAATGTTACTGTGATTTGGACGGCGTTTTTTGACGGTGTTGTGGTAAAAACTGGTAACAGTGAAATCGATGAGTTATTAAGCCGTGGCGGTATGTCGAGCATGCTTAATACTATCTGGCTGGTGATGTGTGCGTTAAGCTTTGGTGCGGTATTAGAGCATTTAGGCATGCTGAAAAAATTTGTTCAGTCAATTCTTGCCGCGGCAAAATCAACCGGCAGTTTAATTGCTAGCACGGTGGCTACTTGTATCGGTACAAACCTTATCACCGCAGATCAGTATATGGCGATAGTTATGCCTGGGCGTATGTATAAGGAAGAATTTGAGCGCCGTGGCTTACATCCAACCATGCTAAGTCGTACTTTGGAAGATTCAGGTACTATCACATCGCCGTTAATTCCTTGGAATACTTGTGGTGCTTTTATGTTTGGCGCGCTAGCGTTAACCTCTTACGATTATATTTTTTACTGCTTCTTTAATTTAATTAATCCTGTGCTGGCGATCATTTATGGCTTTATGGGATTCAAAATTAGAAAATTATCGAGCAATTAATTACACTATTATTAGAATTAAATAATTATTCATTCTCTAATTAATAAAGCCTGTATTAACAGGCTTTATTGTTTATAAGCCTTTTCCGGAATTTTTACTATGACAACTTCCAGTGCGCGTGTACTCGCCGATTATCGACCAAGTGATTTTACTATTTTATCGACAAAGCTTGAGTTTGTGCTTGATGATCAGGCAACAAAAGTGACTAACCATATGCATATTCAGCGAGTGTCGGGTGATGTTAAGCCACTGGTACTAGACGGTGAACAGCTTAAACTAATGTCGCTCAAGTTAAATAATAGTGAGCTAAACGAGTCAGACTATCAGTTAAATGATGGCAGCCTCAGTATTCATACCGAAGAAGCGGAATTTACCCTGACGATTGTTACTGAAATTAACCCGCTGAAAAATACCGCACTTGAAGGTTTGTTTAAATCCGGTGATGCGTTTTGTACTCAGTGTGAAGCGGAAGGTTTCAGACGCATTACTTATTATCTCGATCGCCCAGATGTCATGGCAAAATTCACCACTAAGGTGATCGCCAATAAACAGCAGTATCCGTTTTTGCTCTCTAACGGCAATAAAATAGCCGAAGGTGAGTTGGCTGATGGTAAACACTTTGTTACCTGGCAAGATCCATTTTTAAAACCTTGTTATTTATTTGCCTTAGTGGCCGGTGATTTTGATGTGCTGCGTGATAGTTATACTACCGTTTCTGGCCGGGAAGTGGCGTTAGAGCTTTTTGTTGATAAAGGCAACCTTTCTAAAGCCGATCATGCGATGGCGTCATTGAAAAAGTCGATGCATTGGGACGAGCAAACTTTTGGCCTAGAATACGATCTCGACATTTACATGATAGTGGCAGTGGATTTTTTCAATATGGGAGCAATGGAAAATAAGGGGCTCAATGTTTTTAACAGCAAGTTTGTCTTGGCGGATCAAAAAACCGCGACAGATACCGACTATTTTAATGTTGAAGCCGTGATCGCCCATGAATATTTTCATAATTGGACCGGCAATCGCGTCACTTGTCGCGACTGGTTCCAGCTGAGTTTAAAAGAAGGTCTGACGGTATTTCGCGATCAGCAGTTTAGTGGCGATATGCATTCGGCGGCCGTGACCCGTATTCAAAATGTCCGGGTGTTACGCGCTCAGCAGTTTGCCGAAGATGCCGGGCCGATGGCGCATCCTATTCGTCCGGAAAAAGTGCTGGAGATGAATAACTTTTATACGTTAACTGTTTATGAAAAAGGCGCAGAAGTCATTCGGATGATCCATAGCTTGTTAGGTCAGGAAAAGTTTAGACAAGGCATGGATTTATATTTTCAGCGCTTTGACGGCATGGCGGTGACTTGTGATGATTTTGTCGATGCCATGGCAGATGGCTCTGGCATTGATCTGAGTCAGTTTAAGCGTTGGTATAGCCAGTCGGGCACGCCTGAGTTGATCGTCAGTGAACAGTTTAACCCCGAAACCAAAGTCTTTAATCTAACCGTTCAGCAGCTCAATAAACCGAGTCAGCAACAGAAAGAAAAGCAAGATTTATTGATGCCGATAAAGTTAGAGTTATTATCTGGTGAGCATAAATCACAGCACTTAGTAACCCTCAGTCAGCATCAACAGACCTTTGAATTTACTGGCTATAGCAAAAAACCTATTGTGGCGTTTTTATCCGGTTTCTCTGCGCCGGTCAAAGTGGCCTATCCGCAATCGGAGCAGGAACTGGCAACTATTATGGTTAAGGCTACGGATGCCTTTAATCGTTGGGATGCCGGGCAGCAGTTGTTAATGCGTTATGTCCATGGTTTAGTGGATAATGCGGACTTTGAATTACCTGAAAGCTTGATTAGGGCATTTCGCCAGATATTAACGTCAGACGGTGATGCGGCATTAAAAGCCGAGCAGTTAACCTTGCCTGGCTTTGATGAACTGGCTGAACAGTTTGAGCAAATTGACCCTATCCGTTTACTAGATGCATTAAAGCAAGTGAAGCTCTTTATCGCCCAGGGGCTGGCACCGGAGTTTTACCAAACTTACCAGGCACTAACTGGGGAGGTATATCAAAACGATGGCAAGTCTATTGGTGAGCGGGCGCTGAAAAATGTTTGTTTGGCATACTTGAGTCACCTTGATCAATATCAAACGCTTAGTGTCAGTCAGTATCAAGCTGCCGACAATATGACAGATACCTTGGCAGCGCTTAACTGTCAGGCGGTTACCGCACATGCTAGCTTTAGTGAGCAGATCAAAGATTTTGAGCAGCAGTGGTACGAAACACCATTAGTGATGGATAAGTGTTTTATGATGCAGGCATTATATGCTGACAGCAGTATTTTTGAAAAATTAGCCGAGCTCGAGCAGCATCCATTGTTTACTTTGAGAAATCCAAATCGTGCCCGATCATTAATCAGTGCTTTTAGTCACTATAATCCAAGATATTTCCATTGCAGCTCAGGACGCGGTTATCGCTTTTTAGCCAAGCATGTTGCCGCGCTTAATGAAATTAATCCGCAAGTGTCCTCTCGTTTGATCACGCCATTAATACAGTTCAAAAAGTTTGATGTTGAGCGTCAAGCGATGATAAAAGCAGAGTTAGTGCAGTTATCTCAGCTAGATAACTTGTCGAAAGATTTAAAAGAAAAATTAGATGCGGCGTTAAATTAGCACAGGACGTTAAGCTGTTATGAAGTATTATTTTTCGATTGCCATGACTACCCAGGAATTTATGCCTTATTATCATGGGCGGGTTCAGGCAATCGTCGTCACTTCAACCTTAGGTAAAAGGGTACAGTTTCCGGCAATGCACTTGCGAAAATTTCTATCTGCCAGCGGTATCTATGGCTATTTTTGCTTGGAAACGGAAAATAATAAATTTAAATCACTGCAAAAATTAGCAGATTAGAGTTAAAGCTTTAAACAGTGGTCAGACCATCTTGGAGGTTAACGGTGCAGATGCTAATAGCCTGTTAATAGCCTAGAGCAGTAACAGCATAAAAGTTTCGTTAATATAAAAATCATTGTTTTAAACAGGCGTTTTAAACAATGATTTTTGTTCCTGATTATCTAGTGCGCAAGTCATTAAAATACAGCGTCTTAACAATTGTTTTTAACTCTTGCTTAGCGTTAAAAATGATGCAATTATTGTTTTATACTACTACATTAATACTAGTAACTGGTTGATGAGTTATGCTTATTGGTGTGCAGTAAACAGAATTACTAAAGAAATTAATAACAAGTTATAACAATAAATTGTTTCGGGTCTGGGGAGAGAATAATGAAACAAAGCCCTACTAAAAGGTTTTATCAAAAGCCGTTGGCGAGCGCGATCACTGCTGCCTTGATGTGTTCCACATTTGGACAGGCATCTGCAGCAAATTTTGAATTTGGCGATTTCGATATTCGTTTTGACTCGACATTTTCAATCGGTGCCAGCTGGCGGGTGGAAGACCGCAACTGGCAGGATAATGTCGGTATTTCTAATAATTTAAATAATGGTTTTGACTTCTCTCATTATCACCCTGCGTTAAATGCTAACCCGGTTAATGTCGATATCTGGCGCGGCCAGGGTAGCTATTCAAATAATGGCGACTTGGGTAACTTAAATTATGACTCGGGTGAGATGTTTTCTCAGCTCTTTAAAGGCACTCATGAGCTAGATATTCGCAAAGATAATGTCGGGGTATTTTTACGTGGCATGTATTTTTATGATTTCGAAATGTCAGATGGCGATCGTTCGTGGTCAAATGCGATTACTGGTGAACGTAATGACCCATGTCGTGACAGTAAAGCCAGTGATCAGGTATGTCATGATGTTCGTTTATTAGATGCATATTTCTACGGTGATTTCGATTTAGGTGAAATGCCATTCTCGGTAAGAGTTGGTCAGCAGGTGATTGGCTGGGGTGAAAGTAGCTTAATTTCCCATGGTATTAGTGAAATTAACCCTATTGATATTGCTCGCTTAAAAGCACCTGGCGCAGAACTTACCGAAGCCTTTATTCCATTTGGTGCTGTTTGGGCATCACTTGGAGTGACAGAGAACTTTAATATTGAAATGTTCTACCAGTATCAGTGGGAAAAAACGATTTTACCAGCACCTGGCAGTTACTTTTCAACCAATGATTTTGCCGGTGACGGCGGTCATTATAACAATGTTCAGTTAGGCTTTACCGGTAATCCGGACATCGACTTAAACTTTTTGATCTCAGGTTTAAATGAGTTGGGTGCGATGGCAAAAACCGGTGACCCTCAAATGATCGCTGCAGCGAGCGCTGCTTATATGGCTTATCCAACTAAGTTGACACTCAAAGCACCAGGTGCAAAAGGTCAGGTTGAGCCGGATGATGGCGGGCAATACGGGGTACGCTTATCTTGGTATTTGCCTGAGTTTAATGAAACTGAGTTAAGCCTATACCATATTAATTATCATAGTCGTCGCCCATTGTTCTCAGGGATCACTTCAAACTTTACCCAATCAGCAGTGATGGGTGATATTAATTATCTCGCTAACCATACTATTGATGAAGATAACTATTATCAGTTAGATGCATTCTCTAAAGTATTATTGACTTACCCTGAAGATATTAAACTTTATGCCATGAGTTTTAATACCACAGTAGCGGGTACTGCTTTAGCTGGTGAGATCACTTATCGTCAAGACGAGCCGTTACAAATTGATGATGTTGAATTGTTGTTTGCTGCTATGCCGCAGCAATTAGCACACCCTGATTCTGTGAATTATCGCCCGGATCTCGACGGTGTTTCGCAAATGCCGACTTTTGCACCGGGTGAAACTGCCGATGGCTTTATTTTAGCGGATACTTTGCAGGCACAGATGACGATGACCCGTTTTTGGGGTCCTATGTTAGGAGCGAGTCAAACGACTACTTTATTGGAAGTCGGTGGTATTCAAATTAACGATATGCCAAGCGAAGACGAGTTACGCTTAAATGGCCCAGGTACCGATAGAAACGGCGGTATTGCCGGTAAAGAAGGTTTAGCGCTGGCGCTTCAAGGTGGGGTAGAAACCAATCCGTTCCCGGATGATTTTGCCTGGGGTTATCGTTTTGTTACTAAGCTTGATTACAGCAATGTGTTTTCCGGGGTGAATATGTCGCCACGTATCGTGTTTTCTCATGATGTCAGTGGGGTAACACCGGATCCGTTATTCCTATTTGTTGAAGATAGAAAGTCTATTTCTGCCGGAATTTCATTTGATTATCAAAGCCGCTGGTCAGCAGACATTAGCTATAACGGTTTCTGGGGTGGTGTTGGCACCACTAATAAGGTGGAAGATCGCGACTATGTATCTTTCAACGTAAAATATTCTTTATAAGGGCATAATAAGATGAAAAAAATAACCCTATTATCATTAGCTGTCAGCCTGGCATTTTCTGGTATTTCGCACGCCAAGGTTGATGCAGAGCAAGTTAAAAAATTATCGGCTGAGTTAACTCCTATGGGGGCTGTACGTGCAGCGAATGCCGATGGCAGTATCCCTGAGTGGACAGGCGGTATTACCTCCGTACCCGCTGGTTATCAGGTAGGTATGCATCATCCGGATCCGTATCCGCAGGATAAAGTTGAATTTACTATCACTTCAGCAAATATAGCGCAATATAAAAAGTTTTTAACTCCGGGTCAGGTTAAGTTGTTTGAAACCTACCCGGATACTTTCAAGATGAATGTTTATCCAACACGTCGTTCTGCGTCTTATCCTGAGCATGTTTATCAGGAAACCATTAAAAATGCCGGACGTTCTGAACTGATCCAGGATGGTAACGGCATTACTCAAGCGGCAGTGGGTGTGCCTTTTCCGATCCCAAAAAATGGTTTGGAAGCAATTTGGAACCATATTCTACGCTATCGTGGTGAAGCCTTGACTCGTGAAGGCGGTCAAGTCACACCAACGGCATCGGGCGATTATACCTATATTGGTTTTGATGAGCAGTTGATGTTGCCATACGGGGTGAAAGGTGCGTCACCGGAAGAACTTGAAAAAACCAATATTTTGTTTAAATTTAAGCAAAAAGTTACCGAACCATCCAAGCTGGTCGGTACCGCGTTACTGGTGCATGAAACCATGGATCAGATCAAAACACCGCGTCAGGCCTGGATTTATAACAAGGGCATTCGCCGCGCACAAAAAGCGCCTACGGTTGCTTACGATGCCCCGGGTACAGCGGCAGATGGTTTAAGAACTACAGATGATTTTGATATGTTTAACGGGGCACCAAACCGTTATACCTGGACGTTAAAAGGTAAGCAGGAATTATATATCCCGTATAACGACTATCGCCTGCATAGTGATAAAATCACTTACGACGATATCGTGCGGCCAGGTCATATTAATCAAGACTTGGTGCGTTATGAAAAACACCGTGTTTGGGTCGTTGAAGCCAATTTGAAAGAGAATACTCGCCATATCTATAAAAAACGTGTGTTTTATATTGATGAAGATAGCTGGCAAATTGCCATTACCGATATCTATGATGATCGCGATGAATTGTACCGCATCGGTATGGCGCATGGCTTGAATTATTATGAAGTACCGACCCAATGGTCAACTTTAGATGTATTTTATGATTTTCAGTCTAAGCGCTATATTGCGATTGGTTTAGATAATGAAAACAAAATGTATGATTTTTCAGCTAAACTTAAAGACGTTCAGTTTACTTCTCGTGCGCTACAGCGAGATAATCGCTAAGATAAAAAGCTAAAAGACAGGGCTGGCAGATGCCAGCCTTTTTTTTGATTAACGCCAATGTGTTAAGGTCAAGTATTAAGGTAATGGTTAGATGAGAGTATTAATTGGCATCTTGTGTGTCATGTGTTGTTTTTCTCCCGCGTCGGCTCAACAGGCGCCAATTGCGGCGATTAAATCCCAACTGGCAGCACATTCTATGCTGTTCGATATTGCGAATGTCGATAATAGCTTTATGGTAGCCGTTGGTGAACGAGGCCATATCGTTAGAGCCAGTAGCCTTGATAACTGGCAGCAAGTTGAAGTGCCGACGCAAGCGACATTAACAGCGGTAACCTTTGTTAATCAACAAACCGGTTGGGCTGTGGGTCATAGTGCTAGCATATTAAAAACGACAGATGGCGGCCTGTCATGGCAACTGCAACAATATTTACCCAGTACACAAAAACCATTGTTAGATGTGGCGTTTAAAGATGAAAAAGAAGGGGTAGCTGTTGGGGCATATGGTCTTTTTTATCGCACCTTAGATGGCGGCGCTAGCTGGCAGCAGGAGTTTCATACTTCCTTGCTGGCAGAAGAAGATTTGCTATACCTCGAAGAGCTAAGACAAGAAGACGAACAGACTTACCTCGATGAGCGCGCCAGTATTTTACCGCATTTTAATCGTATCGTTATTGATGGCAGAACCACCTATTTAATTGGTGAATTAGGCTTGATTGCGAAAAGCAATGATTTTGGCCGTCACTGGCAGCGTTTCGATGAAATTTACCAGGGTTCCTTTTTTGATTTGGTGCGTACTCAGCACGGTAATTTATTAGCAATTGGCCTGCGCGGCAATGTTTACCGAAGTTTGACTAATGGCGAACAATGGCAAAAAAGCGAGTCAAATGTTACTACCTTGCTAAACAGCGTTGTGCTGGCGGGTGATAACCAGGTTTTCTTGCTCGGTAATAACGGTGTGTTACTGGAAAGCCAGGATGATGGCATCAGCTTTACTAAGCGAATTCAAAATGATGGCAAGGCTCTGATTGCCGGCGTTACCTTTAACGGGCAACTAGTGGTTGCTTCAGAGGTGGGTATTAAAGTGTTAAAGGTAGTGAAATAGTATGAATGTTGATGGATTAATTGATCGCATAGAAATCACAGTATTTAGGCATCGCGCCATTGTACTCGCGGTATTTGCCCTGTTAAGTGTCTTTTTAGTATTTCAGGCGTCACAAATTAAGCTCGACGCGGCATTTACTAAAAATATTCCGCTAAATCATGAATATATGAAAACCTATTTAAAACATAGGGAGAACTTTGGTGGAGCAAATAATGTCCTGATTTCCGTTTGTCACCAGGATGGCGATATTTTCAATGAGGAATTTTTTACTGCGTTAAAAGGGGTACATGATCAGCTGTTTTTTATTCCAGGCGTTAACCGTACTCAGGTAAAATCCTTGTTTTCACCTAGCACTCGTTTTGTTGAAGTGGTGGAAGACGGTTTTGCCGGTGGTCCTGTGGTACCCGCAGATTTTATCGCTAATCAGCAGGGATTAGCGACAGTTAAGGCTAATATTGAAAAAGCGGGCATTGTTGGCCGAATTGTTGCTGATGATTACAGTTGTGCCATGGTTAAAGCGATTTTAATGGAGCATAACCCGAATACCGGTGAAAAACTTGACTCTATCGCCTTGGCCAATGTCTTGGAAAACGAAATTAGAAAGCCGTATGAAAAGGGCAATATTACAGTTCATATTATTGGCTTTACCAAAATGGTTGGCGATGTTGTTGACGGCGCGAAA
>CAZUHQ010000067.1:0-18712 GCA_964620605.1 uncultured Thalassotalea sp. | reverse complement strand
TAATTTCCGACTGTGTTAGCAATCGCTAGGGTTACATTTAATTTGAGTCAATTCGGTCTCACTGTGATCAGCAACATAATGCAGCTAATGGTTTAACATCTGCTATAATCTTTACCTTGATTGAAAGCATTCAAGGAAGATAAATGAATATAATTTTTATATCTTTATTTTATATTGTTTTTACTCCCGTAGTTTTGGCAGATATATATAAATGTGAAGTGGACGGTGTCGTTACATTTAGCCAAATGCCCTGCTCTGATACTGCAAAAAAGATTACTATTGAAATTAGAAAACCTAACACACCAGGCATTGAGAACGATAGTCACCGACAAACTTTAGAAGATGTAAATGATTATATTGAAATCAAAAAAATTGACAGAGAAATTAAGCGTCAAGAATCAAAAATAAAAAATTATCAGAAGAGAATGAATCAAGAGATTAAAAGGCTTGAAATCAGGGCTAGTTATGCTGCGAATAACCTAGCAGGTGCAACTTATGAAAATGCTTTAACAACACAAATGGAAGCAGTTACTAAAAAATACAACACATTAATTGAAGTTGCTAATAATAAATTAGAACGGCTTTTAGAAGAAAAGAATCGTGTTATTTCAGATACTTCAACAGCATTGCCAAGCGTAAATCAATAATTTAGCCAGTTCGAATTTGAAAAAGTAGTTTCTAATTGCATCAAAACATAAAACCTTATCAGAAATAGAGAGCTTAGCTTTGATCAGGTTAAATAATAACTCAAGGATTTACTTATTACGTACAAGAATAAACCTAAGGTGGCCAAATGAAATATCTTTTTTATGGACTTTTTTTATTTTCTTACACGGCTTTAGCTGATTCAGTATATAAATGTATAAAAAATGGCAATATTATGTATAGTCAAATTCCCTGTGGCACAATGCCAGAAAAAGTAAATATAAAAAATACAATACCTACTAACACAACACCTAAAACTAGCTCAGAAATAATAAAATCCTGTCGTAATGCAATCTTAAAAAAATATTCATTTAAAGATCCTTCTTCAATTATTGTAGAAAAAACAGAGCCTAAGTGGTTAACAGACAAAAGTGGTGCAAGAAGAACGTTAATTTTATATATAAATGCTAAAAATGGGTATGGGGGATATGGTGGTTCAAAGCCATTTCCTTGTTTTTTAAATCATGACGGAAATAATTTAAGCACTATACAATATTTAATTAAATAAACTATGGAAGATAATATCAACTGGTGCATTTTAGTCCCCGATTCTTACAGATAAATAGCGTAATCAAGCATTACTTGAAATAGGGTTAGATTCAAAAGTCGTTAAACAACTCAATTAATCGCCAACAAACCTAACGCTCGGTAATTGATAAAATTACCGAGCGTTTTTCATTTTAAGCCTTTAAAAAAGTTATTGTTGACGAGCCTGATAATACGCCTTGATTAACACCCGCTCGGCATGGGCGTTGAGCTCAGGAGCGACCTCGACTACCAGGTACTTGGAATATGTCTAGTGCCCCTTTATTTAACAAGCCGATTAATGGCATCACTTTAAGATTGGCAATTGTCAGTCAGTGATCCACAAAGTATTCACCGCCCTGCTGAGTTAACTTGGTTTGCAGGAATTTTAAATACTTATACCAATCACCAGCAATTAGTTGTTCACGCGCGGTTTTCAGTGCATCGCCAGCTAATGAAAAAGTATTAACGATTATATTTTAAATTGATCGACCGACTGATCGAGTTGTTGCGCCAAGTTAGTCACTTGCTGGCTATGGGTAATGGTCGAAAGTGATTTATCATTGCTGATAGCGCTTTGCTCCGCTACATCAATAATTCTGTGATTAATATCGTTACTCAGGTTGTTTTGATGTTTCGCTTCACTGGCAATGTCTGAACTCATATGATGAATTTTTTCAATTGCCTGGTTTATTAATAATAAGGTTTGCAGTAACTGATCGGTATATTGCTGGCAATCGTTCGCTTGATTCTTGCCGTTATCTATATCACTGGCCGCTTTATTGGTTTGGCTTTGCAACGCCTCAATCATGGCATTGATTTCTGCGGTCGACTCCTGGGTACGGCTCGCTAATAAACGCACTTCATCGGCAACCACCGCAAAACCTCTACCCGCTTCACCGGCGCGCGCAGCTTCAATGGCGGCATTTAATGCCAGCAAATTTGTTTGATCGGCAATGCTTTGAATGGTTTCCAAAATACCGCCGATATTGCTCGCTTCATTTTGTAATGATGTCATCACCCCTGCGGTGGCATCTAGCCGAGTCACTAAATGGGCGATCCTGTCATTAGTGGTGTTCGCGAGGTTTTCCAGCTCACTACTTTGACTGATGGCATTTTCCATTTCCTGCTCGGTATCATTGGCCTTAGCTAAAATATTATCGGCACTGCTATTTAACTCACTGGTAATGGCTGTTACTTGCTCAACCGTTTGTTTTTGTTGCTGTAACGACTCGGCAACTTCGGTAATTTCCGTTTTCGATTGCTGCGCAGATTGATTTAACTGCCCGGCATTAGTGCTGATCTCGCCAATTAAACGTCTTAAATCTTCAACCACCAGATTGACATTACGCGATAATTCGCCGTATTCGTCGTCGGTTTTAATGGCAAGTTGTCTGGATAAATCCCCTTTGGCGATATAAGACAAGGCATTGTTGATCCGACGAAGCGGCACTATCATGGCGCGTATTGTGGTGTAAGCAATGCTGATCCCTGCGATAAATACCACCACTAAAATCACTAAACTCGTGGTTTGTCCTTGGCTGACATGGTCAAAAACCTGAGTTTGCAATTGGCTAAAGTTCTGATCAAAGGCCGCTAACAGCTGTTCAATCACGGCATTTGCCTGATCGGCAGCCTGTGTTGATTGCACTGCCGCCAAGTTGAGTTCACTAGTGTGGTTTAGCTGGGAAATTTTAGTCGCGAATAAGTTTTGCTCGGCATTAAATAACTGCTTGGCACGACTAAACTGCTCATTTATCGCCGTGATATCCGCTTCACTTTGATGGCCACTGCCTAAACGGCTTAAAAACGCCAGTAATTGTTCGATATTGGTTAACGCCAATTCTATCGTGCCTTGTAAATCTTCAACCTCGGCGGTGCTCGGCAGTTTAGTTACAGACTTAATCGAATCTCGTAAATTAATAATATAGCCTTCGTTTTGTATCGCCATCGAGGATAATTGTTCAACCAGATCCGGATTATTGTCATCTTCAATGTAGGAAAGTTCGATTAACGCCTGCTCAATAGTATCTAGTAAATGGTCTAATTTTTGGTATTGCTCATTAACAAGTGCGCTACTCATTAGCTCCTGTTGCTTAAGAGTAAACATCTGCTGAACCTGGTTATCATAGTGTTGATAGTTGAGGCTAAATTCCTGCAACAACACTTTTGCTTTATTGCTGACTAACAAGGCTTTTAGCTGGCTCTGTTGTGCGGCCAATGCCTGAGCCTGATTTTGATAGGCACTACGTTTTGCCGATAAGATCTCTAAATTCTTTATCGTTGGCACTAACAACGACACCGTAGTTTGTTTAAGTAAATGCACTTGCATTTGGTTGCTATGCTGTTTTACCGGAATCGCGTAGCTATCGACTTGCTTCGCCGCGCTATCAATGCTACGAAGAATATTCATCGAGCTGTAGCTTGACAATAACAGCATCAATAACACGATTGAAAATCCAATAATCACTTTATGGGCAACTTTAATTGTCATTACACTCTCTTTAATTCACTAACAGTTTAAATACCGGCAATTGTAGATTGCCTCTTTCGAAAAGAATAACCGGCGTTTTATTAATAATAGCTTATCCTGGCCATTCTAAACTGGTATGACCAATATGTTAAATTGGGGTAATAAGGTCAACCATTTTATTTAACAGTGAGTTTACACAAGTTACCACTATCAGCTTGTTTAAATGTTAGTTGTAACCCTAATAACTCAAAAAGCTGTTGTTAGGGTTATTGGTTAACTATACAAAGCTAACTTTTCTTTTACACGAATTTAGCTGTCAATTTAATAAGTGACTACCTACTCACACTAACAATGGGGTTACAAGAGTTATCGATTTAACAATCTATAGAGTTGTTAGGGTTATTGAGAGATCGAACTAAGAGTTGCTGGAGTTATTGTATAGTTGCAGTGTCGGGGTTGTCAGGGTTATAATAAGAAAAAATAAAAACAAGGAAATTTTAGTGAAATACCCGGTTAAAATTACCCGCTCAAAAATCAATAGCGGCTATGAGCTTAGTGTTCCCGACCTGCCCGGTTGTCAAATCAAAGGTGATAGCATTGAGTTTGTCATGAGCTCAGTTAAGCAGGCGATTGCCGAACATTTACAAATATTGGCGGAATATGGCGAAGCTATCCCTCATGCTTCAATGATTGATAATTTAATTGCCGAGCAACCGAATGTGATTTGGGCGCTGGTCGATTTTGATATCACACCTTATTTGGGAAAAAGCCACAAAATCAACGTCACTTTGCCTGAGCTCTTGATCAAGCAAATTGATGATCGGGTCAATAAATCCGAACATTATAAAACGCGCTCCGGCTTTATCGCTTCGGCATGTATCGCCCAATTAACTAGTAAAAGTTAACCAGTAAATAAGGAACAAATTAAATGAAGCAAAGAAACTTATTACTGTTAAGCAGTTCTCGTGTTGGAGAAACTGAATATTTAGCCCATGCACTGCCATTAATTAACAAGCAACTTTGTGATGCTAATGTAAGTGAGGTGCTATTCGTTCCTTATGCAGGCGTTACACTGAGTTATCAAGCTTATAAGGAAAAAGTAGCGCAAGCATTTTCGGCAATTAATATAAAAGTTACCTCTATTACTGAGTTTGATGAACCCAAACAAGCAATTGAGCAAGCACAAGCGATAGTTGTTGGCGGCGGCAATACGTTTCGACTATTAGAGCGGCTTTATCATTTTAATTTATTAGCTGAAATTAAAAACAAGGTCAATGCGGGCATGCCGTACATTGGCTGGAGTGCCGGCTCTAACATTGCCGGACTCAGCATCAAAACCACTAATGATATGCCGATAATTGAACCGCCAAGTTTTAACGCATTAAACTTAGTAAATTTTCAGCTCAATCCTCATTACACTGAATACCAACCGCCAGGTTTTAACGGTGAAACCCGAGAGCAACGACTGGCGGAATTTATGGTGCTTGAACCTGAGACTAAGATTATTGGCATTGAAGAAGGTTCAGCGCTAAAAATTATCAATAATGATATGCAGTTAGTGATGGGAGAGAATATTGAAGTCAATGCCGTGGTGTTTAGCAACGGTCAAAAAACACGGCTAACCACTCAAGATTCATTGGATTACTTGCTGTAAACAAATAATAGCAAAACAGTTTATTTTTTAAAGCAGCGTAAGATCCAGCATGTTCGCTGCTTTTTTTATATCCGGCTCAAATTGCACTTTGCCCAGCATAGGCTCACTAATTAACTGCTGTAACTCGGCAATATTTTGCTCAAGATATGGCATTTCCGTCTGACAATTGGCGATCCAGCCTAAGCAAGACAAACCATCATTACTTATTGCCTGATAAGTTAATAATGCGTGATTTAAGCAACCCAATTTCATATTAACTATCAAAATCACGCTTTGCTCTGAGGCGATGGCAAAATCCGAGAGAAACTGGCCGTTCCCCAGTGGCAGTCGCCAACCGCCAGCACCTTCAGTGATAATGATATCCGGCTGTAAATTAACAATATTTTGATAATGCTGATTAATCTCAGACATTGCTATCGCTTGTAAGTTTTGTTGTGCGGCGATATGCGGTGCAATCGGCTCTAAAAAGGCAATTGGGTTCACTGCTGAAATACTCTGGCCGCAATTTGCCTGTTCGGCTAATAAACGCGCGTCACTATTGATCAGTTGATTATCGATCAATTCACAGCCGGCGGAGATTGGTTTAAACGCGGCAACTTTGTTATTTTGCTCGGTCAGGCCAAAGATAATGCTTTGTGCGATATGAGTTTTACCGGCATCGGTATCGGTCGCGGTAATAAAGATCTTTTTCATTGTTTTTTATCACTAATTGATCACTAACACTTTGTTAATTATTGAGTTTAACCAGTATGCCGGAATAGACTTTATAAGTTGCAGGATAAATACCGCTGGGCTCTAGAAAATCCTGATAGCTGTGCATCATCTTCTGCCACTTATCTTTGCCCGCCAGGCCTTTTGCACGTTTGTTCGGCACTTTATTGGCACCTAGCCCTTTTAATTCACGCACTAAATGTAAGACATTTTCATATTCTAAAATGATGTCCTGACTGTTATGGTCAATGAGCTTGCTGCGCTCAGAGTTAAGTATTGTTTCCAGCTGTTGTTCAGTTTTAAAGTCAATGACATGCTTATCCTGATCAACCTGCGCCCATGAAGATTTAAGTTCAAACAGCGTGCCATCGACTAAGGTCGAGAAAATAAACAGGCCACCTGGCTTTAATACCCGCAAGACTTCATTAACTACCTCCGATAATTCATCACACCACTGGATCATTAAGTTGGAATACACCAGTTCGATGGACTTATCCAAAAAGGGTAACTTGTAGGCATCGCCTTCTAGCCAGACTATTTCATCGCTGCGACTTTCTTTGGCAAAGTTAAGCATTTTGGTGGAAATATCCAAGCCGATCACTTGCTCAAATCGCTGCGCCAAGATCTCGGTAAAAAAGCCGGTGCCGCAACCTAAGTCCAATACTGTCAGATCGTTGCGATTAGGCAACCAAGGCATTAAATGTTTGCCGCTAAAACGTTGCAGACGCGCTGAAACATCATAAGACTGGCTGGCAGAGCCGAAAGACTTCGCTATTTGATAGCGCATTTTTACATCTGGCATTAATGGATAACCTTGTTAATAGATTCAGCTAAATATTTGATATCATTATCATTGTGGCTCGCACACAGAGTAACGCGTAACCTGGATGTACCTTTTGCAACCGTCGGTGGACGTATCGCTGTTAGCCAAATGCCTTGTGATTTTAATTTTTCTGAAATTTCTAACGCACTTTGTTCACTTCCTAAAACAATGGCATGAATTGACGATGTGCTAGGAAGTAATTTTACTGATCCGCTAAGTGTAGACGAAAATAACTCGCTTAACGCGGAAATTTTATCCCGTCGCCATTGCTCCTGCTGGATAAGTTCGATGCTCGCTTTTGTCGCCCAGGCGATTGCCGGTGACATCGCCGTGGAATATATATAGTCACGACAAAAATTGATCAAATACTCATGCAACTCACTATCGCAGGCAACAAAAGCACCACTGGTGGCAATCGCCTTGCCAAAGGTCGCCATAATAATTTCTACCGGTAACCGATAAGATGCACTGCCTTGACCCTGCTCACCGGTAATCCCTATGCTGTGGGCATCATCAAGATAAAGCCAGGCACTGTGATTGTCTGCGACGCTACGTAATTGGGCAATATCTGCCTGATCACCATCCATACTAAACACCCCTTCCGAGATGATCAGCTGATTATCTGCGCCCTGCTGTGACATTAATCTGTTCAGCTGTTGATAGTTGTTATGCAAAAAACGCTTTGCTTTATTTTTTAGGCCGAACGCACCATCAATTAATGAGGCATGACCGAGTTTATCTAAATAAAAACAACTTTCTTTTGTTGCCAGCGCTTTTAATACTCCGCTATTGGCGGAAAAACCACTGTTAAATAATAGGCATTTTGGCTTATTCAGCCACTGGCAAATGGTCGCTTCCAACGCCTGATGAGCATAGTGAAAGCCGGTGATCAAACTTGAACCGCTAGAACAAGCGCCGAATTTATCAACCCCCTGTTGCAATGCTTGATTAATTTTCGGATGGTGATTTAACCCTAAATAATCATTAGAAGAAAAATTTAAGTAAGTTTTCCCGGCAACGGTAATTTCGCGGCCAGCCTGTTGCTCCACCAGCTGGCGCTTGCGATATAAATATTGCTGTTGTTGCTGCGCTAATTGCTGGCCGATAAATGAAAAACTCATTTGTTAACCGATCAGTTAGCGGCATTGTAAAACAGATCGCTGTGTTGCTGATCGACAACCTTGGTTTGTAGCTGCTGAGCTTCCAAAGTTTCATCAACATCATTAGCAACGGTTTCTGTGTTAATCCCTAACTTTTTAAATAATTGAATATCCTGATTAGTTTCCGGGTTCGCCGCCGTTAATAATTTACAGCCATAAAAAATCGAATTTGCCCCAGCTAAAAAGCACATCGCCTGCATTTGCTCATTCATCGCTTCACGACCAGCAGATAAGCGGACATGGCTTTTTGGCATCATAATACGCGCCACCGCGATACAGCGGATAAAATCAAAATGATCCAAGTCTTCAACATTCGCTAACGGCGTGCCGTCGATCTTTACCAGCATGTTAATCGGCACACTTTCCGGTTGAGGCGTTAAATTTGCTAGTTGCTTTAATAGTGAAGCTCTATCGGTTGCTTTTTCTCCCAAACCGACGATTCCGCCACTACAGACCTTCATTCCTGCACTACGGACATTATCTAAGGTATCTAGTCTGTCCTGATAAGAACGAGTGGTGATGATCTGATTATAATGCTCGGGTGAAGTATCAAGATTATGGTTGTAATAATCAAGCCCGGCTTCCTGTAGTTCATTCGCCTGATCCGACGATAACATGCCAAGCGTCATACAGGTTTCTAATCCTAGAGATTTCACCCCTTTTACCATTTCAACGACATATGGCATATCTCGCTCTTTCGGATTACGCCAGGCAGCTCCCATACAAAAACGGGTTGAGCCTTGCTCTTTGGCACGTTTTGCCGCCTCCAGCACTTTTTCAACTTCCATTAACCGTTCTTTTTCAATGTCGGTTTTATAACGGGCACTTTGCGAGCAATACTTGCAATCTTCCGGGCAGGCACCAGTTTTAATCGATAATAAAGTGCTGACCTGAACTTCATTGGCATTAAAATGCTGACGATGTACGATTTGCGCCTGAAACATTAAATCATTAAATGGTAAGGCAAACAGTGCGTTAACTTCATCTAATGTCCAGTTATGACGAACGTTACCGGCTGTTTGCTCAGTTGCTTGAATTGAAGATTGCTTAAGTTGTGACATAAGTTGTGACATTTATCTACCTAATAAGAGATTGGCATTGCGCTATTACTGCACACTTAGATTTTTCCTTAAGTGATTTACGCTGAGGCAATTGCATCTGACTATTTTACCGGGTAGTCTATGCGCAAATCCCATCTTGTCAACAAATTGTTCGCTGTTAAGTTTACAAATGAATAAAAATCACACAGATAATTTAGCCTTTGATCGTCAGCATATCTGGCACCCTTATACTTCAATGAGTCAGCCACTGCCCGCTTATCTGGTTGAGTCGGCGCACGGGGTCAATATTAATCTTGCCAGTGGTGAGTCATTAATTGATGGCATGTCTTCCTGGTGGTCGGTACTTCATGGCTATAACCACCCGGTATTAAATAAGGCATTAACCACACAGATGCAGCAATTTTCCCATGTGATGTTTGGCGGCCTTACTCACCAACCGGCAATTGAACTGGCTAAAACCTTAATTGATATTACCCCCGATGGATTGGATAGGATCTTTTTATCCGATAGCGGTTCGGTAGCGGTGGAAGTGGCGATAAAAATGGCGTTGCAATATTGGCAAAGCCAGCAACGCGCACAAAAGCATAAATTAATAACGGTCAGAAATGGTTATCATGGCGATACCTTTGCCGCGATGTCGGTTTGCGATCCGGTCACCGGCATGCATCAGATATTTGATCAAGTGTTAATGAAAAATGTCTTTGCCCCGGCGCCAAGCATTAAAATCAATCAGCCGTGGCACGACAGTGAAACGGCTGAGCTGGAACGTCTCTTTGCTAAGCATCATCACGAGCTTGCCGCCTTTATTATTGAACCTGTTGTCCAGGGCACCGGCGGCATGAATTTTTATCATCCGAATTATTTAACTGCTGTGCGTGAGCTGTGTGATAAATATGAGGTGCTGTTTATCGCCGATGAAATTGCCACCGGTTTAGGACGCACCGGCAAACTGTTTGCCTGCCAGTGGGCAAATATCAGCCCGGACATTATCTGTTTAGGCAAAACGCTCACCGGTGGTTATTTATCTCTGGCAGCCACTTTATGTACCGAGCATATTGCCAAAACCATCAGCGATGGTGAAGCCAGTTGTTTTATGCATGGTCCTACGTATATGGGCAACCCGATGGCCTGCGCGGTGGCTAATGCCAGCATCAAGTTATTACTAGAACAAGACTGGCAAGGCCGTATTTCAACTATTGAACAGCAGCTGCAAGCTGAGTTGTTACCTCTTAATGAATTCGAACAAGTTGCTGATGCCAGAGTTTTAGGTAGTATTGGTGTGGTTGAAACCAAACAGAACGTTAATGTTGCCCATATTCAAAAACGCTTTGTCGAACTTGGCGTGTGGATCCGACCATTTGGCAAACTGATTTATATTATGCCGCCGCTGATCATCAAAACTGACGAACTCAGCCAGCTAACCAGTGCGATACAAATCGTGTTAACCGAGCCAGAATGTTTCTTACCAAGCTAGCTTTGCGATGCTTAAGTAAATCCAAGGTATTATCGGTTAGTTAATTTGAACTGGCCGACATTAACTGGATCACTATATAGACTACCCAGGCAACCGAGATAACAAATAGCAGCCAAAAGTTGAAATACTTATTATCGGTTTTGCGTCGGCTGCGATATTTATTGATGATCAACGACAGATAACTTAACAATGCACAACACCAAAGCAGGATATAAAGATAACCTGTCATTGGCGTTAACCAGAACTTGCGTATGGTAATTTGATGATAACGTAGCACGCCGAAATCACTGTCTGGCGCCGCGTAATAGGAAAGTACAAGCGCAATGCTAAAAATTCCCCAAGCAAGCAAGGCCAAAACCTTAAGGGCTTTATGCCAAAAATCTTCTGCTTTTCGCCTTTCATGCTGCGCTGCTTGCATCTTAATCACCTCTTTAGACAAAAATTTGCATTTTTGTTAAAAATTAAAGCGGATCACTCAAGTTTTACTTGTGAAACCTAGTGATCACGGTAACATATCCCTCCCTTAATCGAGAATAAATTTTTAAAGTAAAGAGGTTGATAAATGTCAGTTATAGCAATTACTGATGTCTTGGCAGGTAAATACCCTGTTGATAAAGAAATCACCGTACATGGCTGGATCCGTACCCGCCGTGATTCAAAAGCCGGTATTTCATTTCTAGCAGTTCACGATGGTTCATGTTTTGATCCTATTCAGGCGATTGCACCAAATAATTTAGACAATTATCAAGCAGAAATTTTAAAATTAACCACAGGTGCCGGTGTTAAAATCACTGGTATTCTTGTGGAATCTCCTGGCCAGGGTCAGTCATTTGAAATTCAGGCGACCAAGGTTGAAGTGTTAGGCTTAGTTGAAGATCCTGATACTTACCCTATGGCCGCGAAGCGCCACTCGATAGAATTTTTACGTGAACACGCTCACCTTCGCCCGCGTACCAACATTGGCGGTGCAGTAACTCGTGTGCGTAATACCTTAGCACAAGCTATTCATCGCTTTTTGCATCAAAAAGGCTATTTATGGATCAGCACGCCACTGATCACTGGCAGTGACTGTGAAGGTGCCGGTGAAATGTTCCGTGTTAGTACCTTGGATATGGAAAACCTGCCGCGCACCGATAAAGGTGATATCGACTACAGCGAAGATTTCTTCGGTAAAGAAACGTTTTTAACGGTATCGGGCCAGTTAAATGTTGAAACTTACTGTTGTGCGTTATCAAAAGTTTATACTTTTGGCCCAACATTTAGAGCCGAAAATTCTAATACCAGCCGCCATTTAGCTGAATTTTGGATGATAGAGCCGGAAATTGCCTTTGCACATTTATCTGATGCGGCAGACCTAGCGGAAGAAATGCTTAAGTATGTCTTTAAAGCTGTATTGGAAGAGCGCGCTGACGATATAGCATTTTTCCAGCAACGCGTTGATAAAACCGTGATTGACCGCTTAAATTCAGTGATTAATAGTGAATTTGTTCGTATGGATTACACCGACGCGATCACTATTTTAGAAAACTGCGGTAAAAACTTTGAAAACCCGGTTGCTTGGGGCGTTGATTTAAATTCTGAGCATGAACGTTACCTTGCTGAAGAACACGTTGGTGGCCCAGTTGTGCTCCAGAACTACCCGAAAGATATTAAATCTTTCTACATGCGCTTAAACGATGACGGAAAAACCGTTGCTGCGATGGATATTTTAGCGCCGGGTATCGGTGAAATTATCGGTGGTAGTGAACGTGAAGAACGTTTAGACGTTTTGGATAAACGTTTGGCGGAACTTGATTTAAATCCGGCTGATTACGCTTGGTACCGTGATTTACGCCGTTATGGCACAGTGCCACATTCAGGCTTTGGTTTAGGGTTTGAGCGTTTAGTCGCCTATGCAACCGGCATGCAAAACGTACGTGATGTCATCCCATTCCCACGTACCCCGAAAAATGCCGCGTACTAATAATTACACTTAGATCTTCACTAACATAACAAATAATACTAAGCCCTCATTTTTGAGGGCTTTTTGTTTGTCTTTGTCGTTGGCTTAGTTGGCGATCAATTTGATTTAAACCCCGGCATTAAAGCGGGTTATATCGCCAGGTAAAAAGTAAAGGCACTGTTTTAAATATGTACATTTAACATCATTATGATGTATTAAAGACTGAGTAATGTAGCAAATGCCAAGAGCTTAAATTCAACCGTTGGTATCATTGTAACTTATTAGGTCTCGCGTTTAGGGGAAAGTAAGTCTATTGCATTAACTAAAAGTTCCTGTTCCTCTGTTCCATTTGTAATTTCTAATGCTTTAAATATGTAAAATACACCAAGTAAAGCAAAATAATTAAACATACTGTCATTAAAATATAGAATTGAGCTTGGGGTAAATGCAAGCGCTAGAGAGACAATGCCAATGATATAAAACTCCCATTTAGATTTACGCCGTCTTTTTTGGTAGTTTTCAAGTTTGATGGCAAATTCTAATTTTGTCATAAATCCTCCACTGATTGACTGTTGCCGAATAATTTAAGGTTATGTACATTTTAATTGTATCAACTTCTTTATCTTTTATTTTAACATATTTATAACAATTTTACACTTGCTACCCAGTAGTAATAAATGAAGTAATAAATGAAGTAATCAAACACCATCATTGGATAAAAATAACTCAATCCTTCGCTTCCTGACTATAGTAATAGCAATCAACATTGCACTTATAACCAGTGTTGATTTGCACTGAAGCTAATATTGAAATGAACTATTACCTGAATGTACAGATGTAATGAAATCCGCCTAACATAATTTCTAAGGTATGTTCCCTTTAATTGTGATTATTCTCTCATCCCTTGATAAATAATGGGTTGAACTTCAATAAACGGACTTGAAGCATCTTGCTTGTTTACCTAGCAACAGCTATTGGGAACATAGCCATTTATAATCAACTACAAATAACTCACTTTTTCCGGATAAAACTTGGTTTCTTTAGCCGGTAACTGCTTTGATGGTGTGCCTAGGTATAAAAAACCGGCGATATCATCTTCTGTTTTGATATTCAGTCCCTGCTTCACTTTGTCATTCAGACTTAAATCACCCGTTCGCCAGATTGCGCCATATCCTAAGGCAAACGCCGCCATCTGCATCGCATGAGCCGCACAGCCTGCGGTGATCAATTGCTCATGGGCGGGTACTTTTTCATGTGTTTGATAACAAGTGGAAATTACTATGATTAACGGCGCGCGAAATGGCATATTCGAAGTTTTTTCTAACTTTGCCGGATCATTACAATTGGCAGATACCGCCTGAACGAAGATTTCGCTGAGCTTATCTAAGCCCTTGCCCTGTACGACAGTAAAATGAAACGGCTTAAGCGCCGCATGATCCGGCACCCGCATCCCAGCAGTCAGGATAGTTCGTAGATCTTCTCTGCCTGGCGATGGTGTAGTTAATTGTGGATTAGATTGTCGCTTTAGTAATAATTCTACTGCATTCATAAATACTTATTATTTTCTAATTTAGGCTTTAAATAATAAGTATACAGGTAATGATCCAAGCTGGTAAATCGTCCAGCGCCAATTAATATTAACGCCAGTAATAAAATAAAGTAAGTTGTGGCAAACTCGATACCATTATTTAATATAACAATATTGCCCTTTTCGTAAAGCCATTCAGGATAGCCATTTTCTTCGATTAGCTCTCTCATTTTTGCCAGGCGCTCAGCTGCTTGCTCACTGTTTTTCAGACTTTGTTTTGCGCTTTCACTGCCAAGCCAGGTCAGTACTTTTGCCGGGCTGGTATCGGTATTGGTTGGCGTAATGGCAAACCAGCCATTATCAGCATGCACCGAGGTTGCGGCAACCACCATAGTAAATAGTAATGGAATGCTCACTAGACGAGTCAATAGACCAACTAATAACAGCCAACCACCAAAAAATTCTGTCCAGGCAGCAAGATTTGCTAACAGATCAGCAAATGGCAGGCCTAAGCCCCACTCGCTATTGCCGAACCAGGCAACGATATCCGGCTTGGCCAGTAGTGAGCTTAAACCACTGCTCTCAGGGTCTGATAATTGTAACTTGCTATATCCGGCGATAATAAAGATCGGCGCTAAGTACAGGCGGATCATTAGTGCCGTGATGCCATCGAATGCTCTGACATGTTTAACCGCAGAAAAATAAAACGAAAAAATACTCATGATTAATAAGATAGTTAAATTAATGATTATTAGTTATAAGAACCGAGAAATGGCTTTGTTATTTCAGCGACAAATTTATTTACATTTACCCCTACTGATCAAACAAAGTATTGAGTAAAATGAAGTTACTATTAATTAATCACTTTTTGATATGAATGAGCATCCGAGTGCGATAAGCCGTATAAGCAAAAGCCTGTTTCAACTATTAAATATTTCTCGCAAAATTATTATTAACTTAGTGTTTTTCATTGTGTTGGCGCTAGTGTTAGTCGCGCTGTTTAGCGAGGAAGAGCAGATCATAGTACCCTCACGTGCCGCGCTGGTACTGGATATTCACGGCGATATCGTTGAGCAAAAAGTTGAAATTGATCCCATGGACGCGTTTTTAAACGAAGCATTCGATCAGCCGAATGAGCGCCCAGAAGTGCTGCTCTCCGACATTACCGATGTTATCGATGCGGCAAAAGATGATCCGCGCATTCAACTGTTAGTACTAGACCTTAAGGATATGCGACGCGCTGGTCTGACTAAGCTTAGGATCATTGCCAAGCACCTGGAAGCGTTTAAAATCAGTGGCAAACAAATAATCGCCATCGGCGATCAATACTTACAAGATCAATATTATCTTGCCGCCTATGCGGATGAAATCTGGCTCAATCCTAACGGCTGGATGTTACTCGACGGCTATGGCCGCTATCAGATGTATTTTAAATCGGCATTGGAAAAACTATCGGTCAGCCAGCATATTTTCCGGGTGGGTACCTATAAATCTGCGGTTGAGCCTTATATGCGCGACGATATGTCACCGGCGGCTAAAGAAGCGAATATCGCCTGGCTAAGCGATTTATGGCAGCAATATAAAGCCGATGTCGCTAAGCAGCGCCAATTTAGTACCGACAATTTTGATGAAACTTCGGCTGCGTTACTGGAAAAACTAGAAAAAGTCGATGGCAAAATTGCCCAATATGCCCTGAACAATCATTGGGTTGATGCGCTTAAAACCAGAGAGCAGATTCAAAATTCACTAATAGAGTTAGTTGGCAAAGACAAACATAACAGCTTTAACCATATCGCGTTTAAGCGTTACCTGCGCAGTGTTAAGCCAGCTTTTCCTTTTGAAGATCCCGCTAGCGATAAAGTGGCAGTCATCGTGGCAAAAGGCACGATATTAAACGGCACTCAACCTCCTGGCACTATCGGCGGCGACTCCACCGCCAGCTATTTACGTAAGGCGCGATTAAATAAGCAAGTGAAAGCGGTGGTGCTACGGGTAGACAGCCCGGGCGGCAGCGCCTATGCCTCTGATATTATTCGCCAGGAAATCGATTTATTGAAACAGGCAGGCAAACCAGTGGTTGCCTCGATGGGCAGTGTCGCCGCCTCTGGTGGCTACTGGATTTCAGCCCCCGCCGATAAAATATATGCAGCTCCAACCACTATTACTGGTTCGATTGGTATTTTTGGTTTCTTTATGACCCTGGAAAACTCACTGGGTCAGTTAGGCATACATACAGATGGTGTTGGTACCACTGATTTTGCCGGTTTTGGTATTACTCGCCCACTCTCTCAAGGCATGGCAGATATATTGCAATTAGGTATTGAGCGCGGTTATCAAGACTTTATCGAGCTAGTGGCGCAAAACAGAAACATGACGTTAAAACAAGTGGATGCCGTTGCCCAAGGTCGAGTTTGGTCAGGTGTTAAGGCAAAAGATCTCGGCTTGGTGGATGAACTCGGTGATTTAGACGATGCTATTAATGAAGCGGCACAGCTGGCTAAGTTAGCAGATTATGATACTTTACTAATTGAAAAAGAATTTACCCCACAAGATCTGTTCTTACAAAACCTGTTTGGTCAAGCGGTTAAATTCTTTCCTCAAACTCAGGCTCGCCAATTAAATAGTCTTGAGCAGGCATTACTAACACTTAAGCTGGAATATCAACGTTTTAGCCAATTAAACGATCCTCAGGGGATCTATTCACATTGTTTAAGTTGCGACATCAACTAGTAACGCCTTACACTACGAATAATTCTCAACTTTACCCTAACCTCTTTAACGTCAATGAGGTTGGGGTTTCTGACCAGTAATATTCTGGTCAGTAATAATTTGGTCAGCTATTTATGAAAAAACGCATTTACATTGCCTACACCGGCGGTACTATCGGGATGAAAGCAAGCGCTAAGGGTTATATCCCAGTGCCAGGTCATTTAACTGAATCTATTCAAAAGATGCCGGATTTTTATCGGGATGAAATGCCAAAATTTACCATCCACGAATATAGCCAGCTGATAGACTCATCCAATATGACGCCAGCTGACTGGCAACGCATCGCCGATGATATTGCGCTGCATTACCATGAATATGACGGTTTTATTGTCTTGCATGGTACCGATACCATGGCCTATACCAGCTCAGCATTATCTTTTATGTTTGAGAACCTCAGCAAACCGGTCATAGTCACCGGCTCGCAGATCCCGTTTAGTCAATTGCGTTCAGATGGCCAGGTCAACTTATTAAATTCGCTTTATATCGCGGCTAACTATCCAATCAATGAAGTCGGACTATATTTTAATAACCGTCTGTTTCGCGGTAACCGCTCAATTAAGGCCTATGCCGATGGTTTTAATGCCTTTGATTCGCCGAATATGCCTCCGTTACTGGAAGCTGGTATTAATATTAAAGTGATCGAAGGCAAAATCAGCGAGCCGAAAACCACCGAGTTAACTTTGTCTCGCATTACGCCCCAGCCTATCGGAGTCGTACATTTATATCCGGGAATAGATACCAGATTAATCGAAAATATCATTCAACAGCCGGTCAAAGCACTGATCATTCGCAGCTATGGGGTCGGCAATGCGCCACAGGATAAAAATTTACTCGCCTGTTTGGAAAAAGCCAATCAGCAAGGGATCATTATCGTTAATTGTAGTCAATGCATTAAAGGTAAAGTCAACATGGAGGGCTATGCGACAGGTACCTCGTTAAGTCACTGCGGGGTGATCAGTGGCCAGGACATGACGTTAGAAGCAGCGCTAACTAAACTGCATTATTTATTAAGCCAAAAGCTCAGTAATAATGAAATAAAACAGGCGTTTGTCAAAAATCTACGCGGTGAATTAACCGGTTAGTCAGGCTATTTGTCAGGCGCTTTATTCGGTGCATTATTGAGTGCCTTTAAGATCAAATCAAAAGAAAACTGATAATGATCTTGCTTGGTATGTAAACGGGTGAACTGGGTAAAGTCCACCACTTGCCAGTTCACCTTGTTTGCTAAAACAAAGTAGCGAAGGATATTATTTTTGAGGATCACCTCCAGATCATAGCTGGGAGTATTTTCACCTTGTGCAAACACCTTAATGCCGTGGTGGTGATCGTAAATTTTCACCAGCGCCCATACAGTTTGCATAATGTGACCGCCAACGCTGGCGGCTAAATCTCCCTGCTTTACTGCCTGTATTGCTTCAACCGTCCAGTCGATGCCACCAATGGCCAGCTTAGGGTTAATTTTAGGATAACCGCTTTTTAATGAGTCCAGCACGCCTAATGCCATACTATCAGATGCTGCCCAGGCGATATCGATTTCTCCAAAACGTTCAGTTAGCTGTAAAATAATATGACGGCTGCGCTCGCGGCTCCAAATTGCTGGCACAACTTGCAATAATTCAACATTATTATGTGTCTGAATACTTTGTTCTAACCCTAAGGTACGCTGATTAGACTCGCCGCTAAAACTTCCGGCAATACCAACGGCAGTTAATGCTTGCTTGTTTGACACCTTAACTGCCTGCTCAATTAAAGTATCTGCCAAGAGTTTACCGGCATTAATGTTGTTATGAAAAATCTCTCCCAGCCAGTAATGATATTTTTGCTGTGGCAAGCCACGGCAAGATCATTATAAATTGAACTTTTAGCATGCTCACTGATCAGATCAAG
>CAZUHQ010000066.1:0-19364 GCA_964620605.1 uncultured Thalassotalea sp. | reverse complement strand
TAACCGTTGAAGAGATGATGTCGGATCTGCCAGGCTTTGATACAGTCACCACGAATGGTACTTTCCCTATCGCTTCCTACCAGCGCGGTTTTCGTAATTCTAGAACTCAGCGCACTTTACTTTTAATCAATGGTAAGGTTGATAATCACCTATGGAATCAATCCGCTATCATCTCAAAACAATACCCGGTACAAGCGATAGAGAGGGTTGAAGTGTTATACGGCCCGGCAGGTGCTGTTTATGGGCCGAATGCGTTTTTAGGGGTGATCAACATCATCACCCGAGACCCAAGAAGTTTAGACTCGGAAGAAAGCTACTTTAGCGCACAAACCGTAGTTGGCGACTTTAATACCCACAGCATAGATTTTACCGGCGCAGGGCATTTATCAGCACTAAATTTTGTTATTTCCGCTCGTTTATATGAAAGCGATGGCCCTGGAGTGGACGATTATTCCGATTGGGGTTTTAACCGTGCTGAAATGCTCAGCGAACAAGCGATTTGGGGTAAAGCAATCGCCACCAGTGACTTTAATAACGACGGCGTTATCGATAAGTTTGCTGGCAATAAAACCGGTATCTACGGCGATACCACATTAGCAGAAAGCGTCATTGCCGAAGCCAGTATTAACAACTGGAAAGCCGGTGTTATTTACTGGAAACTGGAAGAAGGCTACGGCCCTTACTACCCGTTTGATAAAGCTCAACCAAACGTCAGCTGGTTTCACGATTCTAATCAGTATTTTCTCGAACATTCGGCTAACCTTAACAAGCTCGATATCAGCAGTGAACTACTCTACCGTGAAGCGAAAGTTTATGGCTATTGGGCTGAAAACTCCGATGGTTCAGTCAGTTTATCCAATTGGAATACCTATAACAATGCGACACGTTTTCGCCAGCACTATAGCTATCAATTGAACAAACAATTACAAGTTAGCGGCGGTATCAAATACGAGCAGAAAAATCTCACTAAAGCGTATCGCATTTGTGGTTACTGGGCCGGAAGTTTATGCCCAACGGTGGTAGGCGGCGTCAACGATGGCTCAGCCATTCGTTCAGGCGATAATAGAGATACAGTACCCTTGCCGGATGAATTTTCCCGCTATCAATTTGACCCTAATTCGAAAGTAACCACCAGAGATCAAGGGCTGTTTGCACAAGCAATTTTTGATACCGGGGACTGGCGTTTTAACGGCGGACTACGCTGGGATAAAAACAGTATCTATGGTTCTATGGTAAGCCCACGCGGCGCAGCAATTTATCATTATTCGCCAACCACTACCTTTAAACTGGTTTATGGTGAAGCATTTCAGGAACCTTCAGCCAGGCTATTATACGGCGGCTGGACCGGACGCGCTGCCAACCCAGATCTTAAATCGGAAAAAAGTAAAAACCTGGAATTTATCACCATTCATCAAACGGAAAACTTTTTACACGACATCTCTGTTTTCACCGCAAAATACCAAGGTGTTATTGTTTCCGCAGGGGCTGGCAATCTCCATGACCGAGATATCTGGGGCATAGAATATCGCGGTAAGATGAATATTCACAATATTTTCACGCCAACTGAAGATATTACCGCCCAGCTTTATTACACCTATACCGATGCCCAATCTGATGATCAATATATCCAAGGTTATAATGATGACGGCAGTGATGCCTGGGTACAAATCAAAGATGAGGCCGGCGGTATTGCACCACACAAAATCATTGTTATTGTCGATGTGCCATTTTCTGAACAATGGACATTGAACTTGCAAGCTCACTGGCTCAGCGAACAAACCTTGTTCTCGCAAAACCCATTGCGCGCCAAATACAATGAATACCGGGCTGATAGTGAAGACAGGAAAGCTAAGTCTTATCTTACTGTCGACGCTAACCTGAGTTATCGCTCAACAGGTTTTGAAGCAGGGCTTAGGGTTGATAACCTGTTTGGTGAAGATTATTTATTACCCGGCGCCGAAAGTGGCAACAGTGGTGATGATTTTTCCAAGCCGAGCGCAGGGTTTGATAATTCATTGATCCCCCAAGTTAATAAGCCGACATTAATGGCTTATTTCATCCTACATTACTAGGTGGGAGGAGATAAGTTAATGAACGCATTGAAACATCATCTAATAACAACACTTTGCAAACTGATATTAATCAGCTTATTTTCCTGCCCACTCATCAGTGTTGCCGAAGAGCTGCCAGTCAGATTACAAGTTGCATTAATATCAAAAATTGTCGCCATGGAACACAACCTAGCGGCTAAGCGGGAAATTTCAATTTATGTTTTAGGTGCCCCGAAAATATATGAATTATTAAAACACGATATAGGTTTTCCTATTGGTAACAGTATACTCACCGCCGTTGATCAGGGAGATATGCCACCGGATAAAGCATACGATATTATTTATATTGGCGCTTTTGCCGCAAAAGCGCCGGCAATGGAATATGCTCAAAACTTCAATGCAATGTCACTATACCCGCAAATTACTGGCAAGAACCAACCAGGTTCGTTAGGGTTAGGTATAAAATCTGGCAAGCCAACATTTTACCTGGATCTGGAACAATCAGAAGCGGAAAATCTGCATTGGAATGCTAAAATTATAAAACTGGCACAATTGAAATAGCAGGTAAATTTTCCCTATGACCAGCTCTCGTTTAAACAAAACTGCCCTGGGACTACCCTCCTTACTAAAAGGATAACTGGTGAAAAACTTTTTCGTATTGCTTTGTTTATGCTGTTACCAAAATACCGCATTAGCGCAGCAAACCCTTAATTGGTATCACCCTAATTTCCCTCCGGCTAATTTTGTTGAAGGTCTGATGGAAGGGCTGGGACACAATGATCAGGCAGAAAAATTTATTGCCAGCCATATGCCTAATTATCGACATAACTATATCACTGCCAGTTACCAGAGGATCATCCATAGTTTAAAATTCAATCAAGGCTGCTCAGTTGGCATCTCAAAAAACCTTGAAAGAGAGAAAAAATTATTTTTTTCAATCCCTTACTTATTGACATTTCCAAATGGCGTCATCATTAAAGAGTCGCAATTTAAACAATTTGCCAAATACCTTGAAAACGATAATGCTATTTCAGTAAAGCGCTTATTAAACGACGAGCGTTTAATTGCTGGTATTGCCGATGGTAGAAAATACCAGAGCTTTATTGATGCTGAGCTGGATAAACACAGAAACAAAGATAATGTTATGGTGCGCAGCAGTACCGACGTTTTTTCCGGGCTGCTGCAAATGTTAGACCGAGAAAGGGTCGACTACATTTTTGGCTTTCCAGAAGAACTCGCTTATCACACCTCTCTAGGGGTATTGGAAAACAAGATGCAGTTTATCCCAATCAGTGAAATGCCCCGTTTTTTAACCAGTTATGTCGTGTGCAGCAAAACTCCGGCAGGCGAAAATGCGATCAATGAAATCAACCGAATATTAACCAAATACCGGGCTGCACCGGAATTTTTGCGTTTTTACCAGTTCTGGTTGGATTTTGATTCGAAAAAACGCCATAAAAAACTTAGCCTGGCTGAGTTTTCGCCAGAGGTTAAACTGCCTGACACCAATTGATTATTTAACTGCAATATGCACTTCAATGGCATTGCCATTCGGGTAATATTCAAAATCAGTGGTATAGAGCCTTTGATGATCGCAAGCCTCATTGGAAAAATACTGCCAAACCTCAGTCCAGGCATCAATAGCTATCTGTGGCATTTCTCCCTGATGGCTAAATACCAAATATTTACCCGCCGGAATTTTTATCGTTTCCAGTTCGACTTTTGCAACTGACGGTTGACCATCAAAACCGGCTAACACATTAAACTGGCCGGTATGATCTGATTGATAATCATAATAAACCCCATAAACTCGCTCGCCGCCGCGATAATCGACCGGCACTTTTGCATCAAATTGCTGCCATAACGCCGGGATTTTACCTTTATCCGACATTTCTGCGCCATTGTCAGTACGAATCGATAAGCCATACACTGTTTTTTCACTAAGGTTTCGCAATTCCATGATTTTTTCCTAATCCATAACTAGAGCTTTAGTCACTTTAGCCAAATAAAAAGACTGTTAATATTAAGAGAAAAACAACTAAATACAAGTAGTATTGCGTTTGTTTATCTAACAATAACCGACGAGGTGTAACCTATACCAGAACGCAATCAATTAACAGTGTGCTCTGGCTAATTGTGATTATACTTAAGCTATTATTCTCGTTTACTCATGAGATAAAGCACGTCATTAAAGGCTAAATACAGGTGTATTATGCAACTAACTAAGCTTGTTAGCGCAATTAAAAACTGGCTATACCTAATCTTAGTGCCGCTTACTTTTTCTAGTTATGGTAAACAGCAGCAATTGAACGTCGCGATACCTGAACATGGTTATGCGCCTTTTATCATTATCGACAAAAATGAGTTTACTGGCATCTTGCTCAAGCCGTTGCAACTGGCGGCGCACAATATAGGTATAGAACTCACTTATCGCTATGCGCCGGAAAAACGCTCACAATTAATGCTCGATGCTCACGACGTAGATACTCGGATGGAATCAACAGCCTGGGTGGAAACCCCAGAGGATTACTGGTGGAGTGAACCGATTACCATGCTCGATGATGTCCTGATTTACCATAAGAGCTCGACGACTGACTTTGAAACCGACCAGGCATTAACCGGTGCCGAATTGATCACTCACTTAGGTTACTTTTATCCGACTTTACAACCTTTGATTGAGGCAAACATTATCCAGCGTTCAGATTTTTCTTCCGAATTTGCGATGTTACAAAGCCTGGCCAGGCCAACTCCTGGCGTAAAAAGGGTGGCAGTAATGAATAAAGATGTCGCCTTATGGATCATCAAGGCTCATGCGAAATTTCAGGATACTTTCCTGTTTTCCGAGCGAGTTATTGATACCGCGCCTTTACAATTTCAATTTGCCAAACGACCGGAGTTGCGCACTGTAATTGACCAACTAAACGCAGAATTAACTAAATTTAAACATAAACACATAGTAGAAAAAATCAGCGAGAGAATTCTTTCGAATAATTAAGCAAAAAATCCATCAACGAATGACAGTTAAGCCGGTTCAGCGAGTTTCAGCAATTGATAGAGTTGCCCTCGTTGTGGCGTACTAACTAGGTCTTGCAAACTGTACTGTTCAAGAGACAGGAAAAACTGCTCCATCGCTTCGGCAAACATTCGCTTCAATTGGCAGGCTGGGGTAATGACACAGCGGTTATCCGAACCAAAACATTCAACCAGGGTCGAGCCCTGCTCTATCGATCTCACCAACTCACCGATATTAATATCACCGGCTTCCCGACCCAAACGAATACCGCCGTTTTTTCCCCGAGTCGCAATTAGATAACCTTTGGCATTGAGTTCCTGCACCACCTTCATCAGATGATTTTTCGAAATTTGATAGCGCTCGGCAACCTCTTTAATAGTGATAGATTCTTTGTTGTCTATTGCCAGGTAAATCAATACCCGAAGTGAATAGTCGGTAAAACGTGTGATATTCATAACAATTTGATCGCCATCAACTTAAACATGCATTTAGTTTACATCTTTAAAAACACCATGTAAAATCCCCTTAAAAGATGCATATAAAATACATCTTTATTTTTTATCCGAGGAAGGAGTTTAAGATGTCATACCTTAACTGGCCGATAACCAAGATTGCTGCAGAAGTGCCGGGCGCTTCAGCAATATTTTTTCAACACCAGATTAATTTTTGCGTAAGCAATCAACAAACGCTTGGCGAAATATTAGCCCAGAATGAGTTAGCGCAAACAGAGCTAACCTCAGCATTAATGGCGCTTGAATCAATCCCACCAGCGACAGATTGGCAAGCGCTTAATAACCAGCAGTTGATCGACCATATTCTAACAAATTTCCATCAGGTACATCGCCAGCAGCTCAGTGAATTACAAGCACTTGCCCAACAAGTGGAAAATGTTCACAGTGCTCACCCGCTATGCCCGAAAGGATTGGCTGATCATTTAGCCAATATTGCCCTTGAGCTCGAACAGCATATGCAAAAAGAAGAAATGATTTTGTTTCCGATGCTGGCAAAAAATGCCAGTGCAATGGTTTTTGGCCCAATCAGCGTGATGAAAGCCGAGCATCAAGATCACTTTGCCGAAATAGAAGGTATTTACCGGCTTTGTCCAAACTTAATCCCACACCAGGAGGCCTGTAATACCTGGCGTAGCCTGTATCAGGGTTTACAGCAATTTATTAACGACATCAACACACATATTCACATAGAAAACAACGTCTTGTTTGCTCGAGCATAACGTTACACGGGAGAAAACCATGAGAGAATACAAAAAACTCTGGTGGGGGCTGATTATCATACTTGCCGTCACCTTTTCGATCCTCGGCTACTTCGGCAGTGAAATTTACCGGGAAGCGCCACCGATCCCTGAAAAATTTATTTCAGAAAAAAATATTGTGCTTACCACAGAACAGCAGATATTAGATGGGCAAACCGCTTGGCAATCGGTTGGCGGCATGCAACTAGGATCTATCTGGGGGCACGGCGCCTATCAGGCACCTGACTGGACTGCTGATTGGTTACATCGAGAGCTGATGAATTGGCTGGAACTGGCAGCACAAGCCGAATACCACAGCAATTATCAGGCACTAAACGGCGAGCAGCAACATGCACTGCAATATGCCCTCAAACAGGAATATCGCACCAATACCTTTAATGCCCAAAATAACACCGTATTGCTGTCCGAGCGCAGAATTACTGCCATTAAACAAACCGCCAGTTATTATGATGCGTTATTTGGTGGCGCACCTGAGCTTCAGCAAACTCGTGAACATTACGCGATGAAAGAAGTGACTTTGCCGGATGACGAGCGCCGGGCAAGATTAACCGAATTCTTTTTCTGGACTTCCTGGGCAGCATCAACCGAACGTTCTTCTGGTGATGCAACCTACACCAATAACTGGCCACATGAGCCGTTAATAGACAATAAACCAACCGCAGAAAACATCGTCTGGTCGATAGTGAGTATCGTATTACTTATTGCTGGTATCGGTGGTTTAGTCTGGGCTTGGTCGTTCCTGCGTAAAGAAGATCAACATCCAAAAGCGCCAGCGCAAGATCCTATTAGCTCATTTACCCTCACGCCATCACAAAAGGCCTTGGGCAAGTACCTGTTTATCGTCGTTGCCCTGTTCAGTTTTCAGGTATTTCTCGGTGGATTTACAGCTCACTATACCGTTGAAGGCCAAGGTTTTTACGGCATTCAGACCTCTGAATGGTTCCCTTATAGCCTGGTGAGAACCTGGCATATTCAAGCGGCGCTGTTTTGGATAGCCACTGGCTTTCTTGCCGCGGGCTTATTTTTAGCACCGATAATCAATGGCGGTAAAGATCCTAAATATCAAAAACTTGGCGTAGACATTTTATTCTGGGCGTTAATTGTTGTCGTAGCAGGCACCTTTATCGGCAGCTATTTGGCGATCGCACAAATCATGCCGCCTGAGCTTAACTTCTGGCTTGGTCACCAAGGTTATGAGTTTGTTGATCTTGGACGAGTATGGCAAATCGGTAAGTTCATCGGCGTCGTTTTCTGGCTGGTATTAATGCTGCGCTGTATCGTACCGGCATTAAAACCCGAAGGCGATAAAAACCTGTTGGCGCTGTTTACTGCCTCTGTGGTTGCTATTGGTTTATTCTATAGCGCCGGATTTTTCTATGGTGAACGCACTCATATCTCAGTGATGGAATATTGGCGCTGGTGGATAGTGCACTTGTGGGTAGAAGGTTTCTTCGAAGTATTTGCCACCACCGCCCTGGCATTTATCTTTTTCAATATGGGGTTAGTATCTAAGCGTATGGCGACCACAGCTTCACTAGCGTCTGCCTCATTATTCTTGCTTGGCGGCGTGCCGGGCACTTTCCACCACTTATATTTTTCCGGCACCACAACACCGGTAATGGCGGTTGGAGCGACATTCAGTGCCTTGGAAGTAGTACCGCTGATCGTGCTTGGTTACGAAGCCTGGGAGCACTATAGCCTGAAAGACAGAGCAAGCTGGATGATCAAGGTAAAATGGCCATTAATGTTCTTTGTCGCCGTGGCATTTTGGAACATGCTAGGTGCCGGAGTACTTGGTTTTTCAATTAACCCGCCAATTGCGCTTTACTATATCCAGGGATTAAACACCACCGCAACTCATGCCCATGCTGCATTGTTTGGTGTTTATGGTTTCCTTGCCCTTGGTTTTAGCTTACTGGTACTGCGTTATATCCGTCCACAGCTGACTTTTGATGAAAAACTGATGAAAACTGCATTTTGGTGGCTCAACGGCGGTCTGGTGCTAATGTTATTTACCAGCTTATTACCGGTTGGAATTATTCAATTTTTCGCCAGCGCTAATGAGGGTCTATGGTATGCTCGCAGTGAAGCACTGCTACAAAGTGATATTTTAGTCACATTACGTTGGGTGCGCACCTTAGGCGATATCGTGTTTATCATCGGTGCATTAGCCGTTAGCTGGCAGGTGGTAAAAGGCGTATTTAATATCGGGGCTACAAATACCGAAGCTGCCACATTACAAGCTGGGCTTACTGAAGCGGTAACAGAAGCAGACTCTGGGTTAGTCCACGGCGCAGATTATTGCTGCGGCTCCTGTAGCGAGCCAAGCAAATAGCGGCAATAATTAACCTTTAACTGACAGCAGAAAGTAACTAATGAATTCATATTGACTTTATCTTTAGCTACTTTCTGCTTTTGCTATGTTCCCAATATCTGTTGCTAGGTAAACAAACATGACGCGCAAGTCCATCCATGGAAGCTCAACACCAGCATCCCTGCTGGTGATGCTTGTTTTTATCACCATAGCAACATCCTTATTTATCAATGAATTAGCTTAACAACCACAATTAAAAGGAACATAGCCTCTGCTTATTACCTTTTTGCATTCCCTTAAAATTAGTAATCTCAAGCATAAATTTCGACTGAAACATTTTGTAAAATGTTTAATCCTCCATGTTGCTTGCCCAGTCAAAGAAAGCCAGGTAACGTATTATTTTTACTGAATTTTATACTATCCCATGCAATTAATTACAAAACTACTAGCTGCCATCATTACTATTGGTGTGGGATTTATCACCTATTCTAAAGTACAAGAATACCAACAGGACTATACCTCAAGTTTCATCGATAAAACGATATACTCAGCAGTACTGGATGAAGACAGAAAAATATTTATTCGCTTACCGGAGAATTACGATAGCGAAAAAAGTTATCCGCTGGTGATCAAATCTGATGGTAATTTTAATCTTGATAGATGGCATCAAACGCTAAGCAATTTTTCCAAAACCAATAAAGCACAAGACTCTATTTTGGTTGCTATTCCAAATCTTTTTTGGATTGATTCAAGAAACCGGGATCTGGTACCACCATACGCCCGCAAAGACGTTAATATTGACGCACGACCAGCACAAGAAAATGATCCGGAAATATTTGGCAAAGCAGATTTATTTTTAGCTTTTATTGAAACTGAACTTATTCCTTATATTGAGAAAAATTACGCTATCAATGATAACCGGCTATTAAGTGGTTTTTCCGCAGGTGGTAGCTTTGTCCTTTACACTATTGCCACTAAGCCTGAATTGTTCACCGGTTACTTTGCCTTTAGTCCGGCAGCCTGGTACGACAATTCAGTGGTAGTAAAAGAATTTGAGAAACATATTCACAAAACGGCTGGTAAGCCGAAGTTTATCTACTTAAGTTTGGGCGCCGAAGAAAATGACATCATTACCGGTTCATTTAAAGGCCTGTTAAATGCTCTCAATAGTAAAGCCCCTGCAAACCTTTTCTGGGATCACAGTTATAGTGAAGGTGCCGGGCATGTTGAAAATCCCTATATTTCCTTGCCAAAAGCGTTAGAGAAATATTATCAGTTTCGAGCAAATCATTATCAAGCAAACAAAATGAACCTAGCCGATAACCAACAGAGTAAACTCAGAATTTAAGGAAACATTATGCGAGTCAAAGAAATAATAAAAAGGCAGTGGCAAGGGTACGCAAAGTTTCATCAATCTCGTGTTAACTTGCTAATTCACGTTATTGCAGTGCCAGTATTTATCCTCGGCGTGGTACAGTTCTTATTCGCTTTACTATATTTTAAGTTTTTATCAGTGATTTTTTCGCTTTTGCTGATGGCACTTTCTATGGGTGCACAAGGTATAGGACATAAAAAAGAAGCAATTCCAGCGGAACCTTTTACCAGTGCTCAGAATGCAATCGTACGAATATTATTAGAACAACTTTATACCTTCCCAAAATTTGTCTTATCCGGTGGCTGGTATCAGGCATATCGGACTAATACCAATTAAACCAAACACGTGAATGTTTAGCGAGAATTAAAAAGCTTATAGGCAGGCATTAATTACAGGTAATGGTTATTCTCAGTAATTGCTCCTGCGTTACCCTCATATATTACACCCTGTAATAACTGTTTATGTTTAAGCCGTCCTAATAGCCGGGAGCAATTATTACAGGCATGAGTGATATTAAAAAACTTGCTAGAGCAAGATCCTTCACTAAAAGAAGCACTGTTCTAATGCTTGATAAAACGCCTAGCTTGTCTGTTATTTGACCTGAAACAAAAACGACTGGCATTTGGCACAATAGGAGATCACAGTGTAGCTTTAAAGTAACAAGCTTTAAGGATGAATTGACCAATGCAGGAACTCGCCATTCTCGCCATCATCTGGGCGAGTGTGTTTATTGCCGCTTTTTTTGCCGAGAAAACCCGGTTAACTCCGGTGCTTTGGTATTTGTTTTGCGGCATGATATTAGTAAACACAGGTATCTTACCGACCCAAATGCCAGGCTTTATCAATAATTGCGCCGAACTAGGCATCATTATTATTATGTTTGCCTTAGGTTTTGAAGAAGATACCAGCAACTTTGTCACGAGTCTGAAACGCAGCTGGGGCATAGCACTATTTGGTGCAGTAATCCCTTTTACTATCGCCTACTTTGCCACCGATTATTTCTGGCACGATAGTAAAATCGCCCTGTTATCCGGCCTGGCAATGACGGCAACCGCAGTGTCATTAACTATGGTGTCATTAAAAACCGAAGGGTTAAGCCGAACACCAGCGGCAACCGGCATCATGACCTCTGCGGTGCTCGATGATATAGGATCGCTAGCGCTAGTAGCGATTCTAGTACCGATTGCTACCGGAGAAGCACCTGCAAGTATCACAGGCATAGCATTAACCATTTTGGATGCAATCATCTTTTTTATTATCATCATTGTTATCGGCCGCTGGCTGTTTCCAATCAGCCAAGGGATGCTGAGTAAAATCCCCTTGCTGAGCGAGATAAACCTGCGCGGAATTTTATCCATGGGACAAGGTAAATATACCATTTTATCTTTATTGCTGATTGCTGTGTCCGTTGGCTTACTCGCCCACCTGTTTGGCTTTCATCCGGCAATTGGTGCCTACATGGCAGGCCTAGTCATTCATCAGGAGTACTTTGATTTTCATCGCGAGCAAAAAGTTGATTTTTATCGTCAGGCACGGGAAATTATCGATAATGTCGCTTTTACCTGGTTAGGTCCAATATTTTTTATCACTCTAGGCACTAAGCTGCTGTTTAATTTTGATATTTTCATTTCAGTACTGCCTGAATCTGTAATGTTATTTATTGCGCTGTTTATCGGTCAAATTGCTTCTGCCAGCCTCGCCGCCCGTTATACCGGCAACTTTAGCTGGCAGGATAGTTTAATGATAGGTTTTGGCATGTTAGGCCGAGTAGAGCTGGCATTTGTCGTGATGAACATTGCCTTTGTTCAATACCAGATCCTGTCAGTCGCGGCATTTTATACCTTAATGCTCAGTTGCTTTATGCTCAATATTTCTGTACCGCTGACCATCCGCTGGTGGAAAACAAGGTTTCTCTGCGAACAAGCAGAGAATGCAGGCTCCAGTTCGCTATAGATACGCTGGAAAAAGGTACTATACCAATTAAATATTTAATTGGTATTAATGAACAATAGTAAAGTGCTAATTTTTTAGTATTATTCAAACTGTTAGCTATATTAATAATAATGACACTCCTGAGAATAAAGTATGCGTCTATTTATTAAGTACTTACCCTGCACCGCTTTAGCGTTAATTTCTTTTCAAAGTGCTGCCGATTTATCCGCCACCGTCACCGCCGCTTCAGACTATCTGTTTAACGGCGTATCGCAAACCGATGAAAAGCCCGCAATTCAAGGCAGTATTGACTGGGCAAATCAACAAGGCTGGTACGCAGGTAGCTGGGGCTCAAGCGTTGACTTTGGTGACGATACCGACGCCGAAGTTGACTATTACGCGGGTTTTTCACAAAGCCTGAATCAGGATTTTTTCTATGATGCTGGGCTTGCCCATTACACTTATGTTGGCGGTGGTAACAGCAGCGTCCTTAACTACACCGAAGTGTATTTTGCCCTAGGTTACCAATCGACACAATTAAAAGCCTGGTATACCAGTGACTACGCAGGTACCGATGCCGGACACTACATTGTTGCGCTTTCTCACAGCATAGATATTTCAGAGCAGCTAACACTAAGCTTGCAAATTGATCGTTCAACCAGCCTGGACGAGAACAAATTTGTTTGGGACGTTAATGACGATAGCTATATTCACCTGAAATCTGAAGCCGCGTTTAGTTGGCAAAATTTCGCCTTCAGTTTAGCACTGGAAAAAACAGACTTAGATTACGATGATGATGTCAAAGTACTGGGCACCGTAAGCTATACCTTTGACTTATAAAGACAATAAATAATTGCAGGTAATACTATGTTATTTGAAGAAAAAAGCCTATCGTTAAAACTATTGCTGGTTGTTGGCACCTTATTTATTCTGATGTCTATCGGCTACATGACAGTAAGCACCTATTCGCTTGGCAAAACGGAAGAAGTCATAGTCACCCAAGTCAGTAATGAAGTAGCGCAACAAATTGAAAGTACTGTACGTGCTAAAACTGACGCCATAGCAGGGCAAATATCCAACCTGTTTGAGCAATCTTTTTCAATCCCCAGTAAATTAGCCAGCCAAATTACCAATAATATTGAAGGCGACATTCCGCTTGCTCTCAATCGCAATCAAGTAGAAGCCATTGTCAAAAACGCATTAAAATCCAGTAACACTTCCTCAATATATGCCCAATTTGAAAGTAACCAGTTTGATGGCAAAGATAGCGACTACATTCAGGGCTATAGTCATTCCGTCGCAGGCAGTGGCAACTTTGAAGTGTATTTTGTTAAAGAAGACAACGGCAATATTTCTCAAGAAATTATCGAAAGTACTGAAGAAAAACATGATACCACCCTTGATGAATATGGTTTCCGCGCCGCCGAGTGGTATTTATGCTCGATGGACAGCCTCAAGCCATGTGCCGCCAATCCTTACAATTATCAAATACGCCCAGGTTACAATGAATTAATGACCAGTTTGGTGGTGCCTGTCGTCGCTCAAGGGCGTTTTAGGGGCGTTGTTGGGACAGATCTCAACCTGCCGATTTTACAAACCCTGGCAAAAAGCCTCCAGGCCTCTTTGTATAACGGCAAAGCAAAAGTATTTATCGTCAGTCACAAGGGATTTTTAGCAGCGGCAACCGAGCAGGAAAAGTACCTCGCCAAACCCTTTAGCAATATATATAAAAATAGCGATACGCTGCTTTCGCTTTCAGGGCAGGATAAGTCCATCACTATGGATAATTACCTCTATGTTGTGCGCCCGATAAAAATTGTAACCGCCGCTGTCGATTGGCAACTGGTAGTTGGCATCGACATCAATTCTGCAATGCTACCGGTTGATAACATATCCGCGATGATCTCTGATCAGGTCAGCAATATTTTATGGAATACCCTGATTATTGCGTTAATTTTAATTGCTATTGCACTGGTATTAATCAAGTTATTCACCCGTAGCATTGTTCGACCGGTAGAGCTGGTTGCCGATCGTATGACAGAACTGGCAGGGCAAGGTGGCGACTTAACCCAGGCGATAGAAGTGCACTCTCACGCAGAGTTGATCAACCTTAGCAAGGGCTTTAATCAATTTAGAGAAAAAGTACGCGAATTACTGGAATTGGCAAAACAATCAGGATTTCGCGTCATGGAAATGAGCGAAGAAAGTAAAGATAACGCGCAAAAAACTCATCAGCAAATATCCACCCAGCAAAGTGAAGTCAACACTATTGTCACCGCCATTACCGAAATGTCTGCCACCGCACAAGAAGTCGCCAATACGGCATCCTCTGCTGCCAATAACGCTAACGCCGCAACCCAGTCAGTGAAGGACACAGAAGCTGAAGTTTCTGTTGCTTCTCAGCACGCATCAGAACTTTCAAGTGAAATGGGCTCAGCGTCAGAAGCAGTTAAGGCGGTTTCACTGCGCAGTGACGATATCAGAAAAATACTAGATGTTATTGGCTCTATCGCCGAGCAAACTAACTTATTAGCGTTAAACGCCGCGATTGAAGCGGCGCGCGCCGGTGAACACGGCCGAGGTTTTAGTGTTGTAGCAGACGAAGTGCGAGCGCTGGCGTCAAAAACCGCGGAATCTGTCGATGAAATATCGCAGGTGATTAACGCATTACAAAGCGAGGTTTCCAATACGGTAAATATTATTGAAAAAGGAAGCACTAAAGCCGACAGCGCGGCAACTTGTGCAAGCGACGCGTTTGAAAAAATGCAGCAAACCGTGACGCAAATAGAAGAGATCAATCAGCATATTATTCAAATAGCCGCGGCGGCAGAACAGCAAAGCCAGGTCTCTGAAGAGTTAAATAAAAACATGGTGGTTATCGGTGATGCGACCAATGAAGTCGCCACGCTATCAGAAGCATCAGAATTAAGTGCAACCAATATCCAACAATCGGCTCATGAGCTTATCCAGCTATTGAATAAACTAAAAACCAGCTAAGGCATGTTAAGTAAAGGCTATGTTCCCGATAACTGTTGCTAGGTAAACAAACAAGACGCGCAAGTCCATCCATGGATGCTCAACACCATAGCAACATCCTTATTTATCAATAGATTAGCGTAACAACCACAATTAAAAGGAACATAGCCTAAGTAAAAGTATAATTAAGATGCTACATGCCCTAGAATTCATCAATACAAATACAGTGACTTGTTAGCATAAGTTAAGATGAAAGCCTTGCGTTTCTTGTAATTCATTGGTCACTGCAGACAAATTAATCGGCTTAAAGTCCAGCTTTGTTAACAGTTGCATTGAGCGAATGTTATCAGGTTTAATGAGCGCATAGAGTGAATCCAACTTTAATTGATGTTGACAATAATCAAGCACTGCCTTGGCCGCTTCCAATGCATAACCCTTACCAGTATAGTCATTTAGCAACGCATAGCCTAAGTCTGGCTCATTTAAACAATCTCGTTTTACTAGACCACATACACCAATAATTTCACCCGATGCCTTAACTTCCATCACATATAAACCAAAGCCAAATGTTTGATAGCTTTTAATCAGGTTATGCTTAAGATAATTTTGTGCATCCTGTAAGGTGGTTAAGCCTTTATCACCAATAAATTCAATAAATTCCGCCTGATTATACAATTCCATAACAAAACTATCATCACTCAACTGGCATTGCCGTAATCTTAATCGTTTGCTCTCAATCATCATTTGCTACGCTGTTGGCTTGATCAGCCACATCCTCAATCAATCTCTGTGTATTTGCAATTGACTATAAACTAGACCGTTCATTAAAAATAATGATATAAAATAATCACATGATGAATAAAATTAATAGCTTAGCGGTATTATCTAAATATGACCAACAAACTTCCTCCATTAAAACCACTCAAGATTTTTGAAGTTACCGCCAGACATAAAAGTTTTAGTCGTGCAGCACAAGAGCTTTGTCTTACTCAAAGTGCGGTCAGCCATCAAATCAAACAGTTAGAAGAATTTTTCGGTAAACCGCTGTTGCATAGGGATAAAAAAAGAACCACCTTAACTCAGGAAGGAGATATGTTGCTCTCCGTAGTAATCGATAATTTCCACCGTTTAGCCGCAGTCACCAATCACTTACTAAGCTCGGAAAAACTCAGCTTAAAAATCATGGCACAAACATCGATTGCCACCGATTGGCTTTCCCCTAGATTGGCACAGTTTGGTCAACTCTATCCGGATATTGAATTAAAACTGGGGATGGAATCATACGCCGCTAATTTTGATGCCAATGAGTATGACGTTATCATTGGCACCTGGCCGGCGCCAGATGGGTTTGTCACGCAAAAATTACGACATGAAAAATGGTTCCCCGTTGCTGTGCCATCTTTAATTAATAAAATCGATAGCTACAATGCAGAAAGTTTATTAAATTTTCCGTTATATTCGTCAGAAAAAACCGAAGATTGGAATTTATGGATGCAACAACATCAGGTACGTAAACCGGTGCAGCCCCATATCCATCAATTTGAACTGGCGATACTCGCAGTTCGTGCCGCAATTGGCGGTCGTGGAATTGCACTAAGCTGTGGTTTTATGGTTGATGACCTGATCAAACAAGGTACATTAGCCGCTTTGCCACAATTAGCCTATGAACTCCCGTGGGGACACTACCATGTCCATTTTCGTACCAACAGTCTGGTCGGAGATACTATTACAAAGTTTGTCAGCTGGTTAGTCAATGAAGCAAAACGCTAGCGATATGCTCATTTTAAGTAAAGACACAACTTACAGACACAAAAAAGCCAGCTTGGTAAGCCCGTGCTGGCTAAATAATTACTTCTGTTATATCAACAATTAACTGGGTTAATTAGTTCTGTTTTTTAACAAACTGAGATTTCAGCATCATGTCGCCGGCACCGTCAACTTTACAATCGATGTCGTGATCGCCATCAACAAAGCGTTTAATCGTCGCCTTGGTACCCACTTTTAGCACCATAGAAGAACCTTTCACTTTCAGATCTTTAATTAGGGTAACTTTGTCACCTTCAGCTAATTGATTACCATTTGAGTCTTTGATATCAAAAGCATCTTCATCAACTTCCGGTTGATCCGGGTTCCACTCGTATGCACATTCAGGACAAATCAGCATTTCCTGATCCTGATAAACATACTCAGAACTACACTTAGGGCACGCAGGGATTGAACTCATAATAATTTCTCTTTAATACAGGATGTTAATCGAACACACTAAAGCCGCGCATTGTATCACATTATCACTATAGTTAGTGTGGTTTTTATTTGCCTAATATCTCAAAGAAACTATGACTTTAGGCACAAATATCGGCAAACAGCTGATTCGCTAATTGCTTTAATACTTCAGGTGTTGGGTGAGTATGGGCATAGCTGCGCAGGCCATAGATCCCCAAAACAAAATATCGGGCTAAGTGCTCGGCGTCACGCTTGTCACTGAGTTCGCCCGCCTGTTGCGCCTTTAAGAGCTTCCCCGTAATTCCCTGCTGCCACAGGTTTAATTGGCCGCTAATTAACTCTTGTGCTTCTTCATCCTGCTCCGCCAGTTCACCAAGCGCTTTTTGTGCCAGACAGGCTTTTTGTGGATTACAACTGAGGCATTCTTCGACCACCTGATCAAGATAGGCTCTTAGTCCCGCCAGCGTCGATGGTTGCTGAAGAAAAAGATAATTAAACTCTTCCGCCCTGTCCTTGTTGTATTGAGCGAGCGCCGCCATTAGCAAGCCACGTTTATTTTCAAATGCGCAGTAAATTGAACCTGGGTGCAAACCAGTTGCCTGCTTTAAATCCTGCATACTGGTTTTGTTATAGCCCTTATTCATAAAAGCATGCATCGCAGCACGTAATACCTTTTCTTTGTCAAACTCTGCGCTACGCATTATAAATCTCACTGAACTGAACCGGACTGAATTAATCGCATTGTAAGCTAATTTGAGTGATTGTTCAAAAAAGTACTTGAATGATCGTTCAAATAAATATATCTTGAATAAACGTTCAAGATATAGCATGTATTAAAAAACAAAGCAGGTACTCCCATGACAGATAATTTATTTCAACCTTTTGCGCTCAATAGCGACATTCAATTAGCTAACCGTATTGCCATGGCGCCATTAACCCGTTGTATGGCAGACGATGATTTAGTGCCTACTCAGGCGATGGCTGACTATTACGGCCGCCGTGCAGAGGCTGGCCTTATTATTTCAGAAGCGGTGATCATTCGCCCCGATGGCCAGGGCTACCCGAACACACCAGGTTTATTTAGCCAGGCACAAATTGACGGCTGGAAAAAAGTCACCGACGCAGTTCACCAAAATGGCGGCAAGATCTTTGCTCAGCTTTGGCACACAGGCCGGGTCGCTCATCCTTACTTTTTCGGCACTGAGGTATTAGCGCCATCACCAGTAAAAGTAGCAGGCACAGTACCGAGAATGCGTGAACTTGAATACCAGATACCGAAAGAAGCTACCAAAGAAGATATCCAAGGCTTGATTGCCGATTACGCCAAGGCAGCAGAAAATGCCATAGCCGCAGGTTTCGATGGCGTAGAAATTCACGGTGCCAACGGTTATCTGATCGATCAGTTTTTACACCATGACAGTAACAAACGCAGTGACGAATACGGCGGTAGTCCTGAAAACATGGCGCGTTTTCCACTAGCAGTAGTTGATGCCATTATCGCAGCCATTGGTGCAAACCGGGTGGCACTGCGCATTTCCCCTGGTGCCTATTTCAATATGGCAGGTCATCAGGAAGATAAAGCTGTGTTTGATCACCTAATTGGCGAATTAAATACTCGAGACCTGGCTTACCTGCATCTCGGCTTGTTTGATGATTCCATGGCATTTGATTATCTCGGTGGTAACGCTACTGATTATGTCAGAAGCCGTTATCAAGGTAACCTGATGGGGGTTGGTGGCTATAACGCTGAAACCGGCAGTTTAGCAATCGCCGATAATCGCTTTGATTTACTGGCAATCGGCCGCCCGTTTATCGCTAATCCAGACTATGTTGCCAAAATCAAAACAGGCCAACAAGTGACGGAATATAACGAAGCCATGCTCGCTGAATTAGTTTAATTAGATAAAATTGCTCGCTGCAATGATCTAAGCCGCCTGCCTATGGCAGGCCTTTTTATGTCTTGTACTGATATAGAAATATATGCAGCATTTTCTATAAATCTCCAATGCTCACTTGCACTGCCATGAACATTTCAATACTGCGTTTTTTGCATTAACATCGAATAAAACTTGTCAGCTAAAGCAAACCATGTAGCAAACAACAGAGCAATAAATTAAACCACTATGCGTAACCTGTTATCTATTCGTTCATACAGTACTAAAGCTACCCGTCATGCCCATCATTATCATCAAATGGTATTACCGTTGCGT
>CAZUHQ010000065.1:9790-19992 GCA_964620605.1 uncultured Thalassotalea sp. | reverse complement strand
ATCCAGCTCGCCATAGTGATAGGTCTGGCATCCAGTGGTAGGTTTTGCCCGGTTATTTGCTGACATAAAGTATCCAGCTCTCTGACAAAAGTTGGCACTGCCTGCCATAAACTGTTGCTGATGGCATTTAAGCCCCAGCGTGATTCATCCAGTGGTGTCGGCCTTTGCTGGCGAATTTCATTAGTGCTCCATGCTTGCTCGATCAATTCTTCGATACGACCATTGAGTGCATCACCTGTCAGTGCCAGCTGTTCGGCAATTTCGTGATATTTATGGATAAAAGTCCGCCGATTGACTTCCGTTGGATGCGCAGTAAGTACTAACTCTATGTGTAGTTTATTAACGGCAGCAAGAAATGCCTGGGCATCAACATCGTTTAACTTTTCTTTTAGTGCTTCCAGTGGATGGGGTAAATCCAGCTCAGCCAGACCCTGCTCACTGGTGGTATGTTGTTGCTCTGCAACATTTGCCAAATTTAGGAACTGGCTAAAGGCGCGGGCATAAATTAGCAGCTTTTGCTCGTCACAGGAGTGAAATAAAGACTTTAGTTCTTCAATGGCATAATCGTCATTAGCGACCCCGTCTTTTGCTAATAAACGCACTCGTTCAATATTATCTAACCATTGCTGGTCGGTTTTATTGGCTATGGTTTGCCCTAATACGGTACCGAGTGCGCGAATATTCTGTGAAATTGTCTCTAACATTAGGTGCTCATTTTGCTGAATAAATAATCGCTTTTTATCTTAAAAGTGATTTAAAATAGAATCTAATATATATTTTTAATTTTAAGTATAGATAAATTTCTATATATGAGAACTAAGCAGCCAACCATTAGGCAATTACAATTGATTCAAGCGTTAGCCCGTTATCGCAGTTTATCTGTGGTGGCGGAAAAGCTATTTATTTCTCAGCCATCGGTATCGATTCAGTTAAAAAATTTAAGTGAGCTGATTGGCCTGCCGGTTTATCAAATGCAAGGACGAACCCTTGAGTTAACCGATGCCGGTTATGCTATTTTGCGCAGCGCTAATCAAATTTTTCAGACGTTAGATAATTTGCAAACCGATATCGATAATTTGCAAGGCGTGGTAACAGGTACCTTATCTATTTCTGTAGTTACTACTGCGCAGTATTTTTTGCCGTTATTGCTGGCGGCATTTTATAAACGTTATCCGCAAGTCGATGTTAAACTGGATATTGGCAATCGCGAGCATGTTTATTCAAGGCTCAGAGAACATCACGATGATTTTTATTTATTCAGCCAGATCCCACAAGATGTCGAAGTGATAGAAACGCCGTTTCTCGATAATGAGTTAGTGGTTGTTGTGCCAGAACGCCATGAGTTAGCTTTGTTGCCTAATGTCAGTTTGGCGCGGTTAAGCCATTACCCATTTATTTTACGCGAGCCGGGATCTGGCACCCGGGAAACAACCGTTAACCTGTTTCAGCAATACGGATTTAAGCTACGAGAAAAAATGACCATTACCAGCAGTGAAGCGATAAAACAGGCGGTTGCTGCCGGGCTTGGGATTTCAGTATTAAGCCGCTATAGCCTGGATTTTGGTGTGCTTCCTGGCGTTAGAGTGCTTGATGTTGAACACTTCCCTATTCGTAACCAGTGGCGATTAGTGCAAAATGCCACTCGTAAACCAAGCCTGTTAGCGCAAGCATTTCAGCAATTTATGTTGGAAAATGGTGGTGAAATTCTTGCCAATGCGGTGAGAAGAACTGACTAAAACCTTAAAGGGTATTGTTAAGTTGTCGATAAAAATCGCATTTTTTCATTGCTAGTGCTAACGTTTAGCTTAAGCAGTTATTAAGTAGTGAAGCAAATTGTATTGTGGCTATCCCTGACTTGCCGAATTACCATGCATTGGCAATGCTTTTTATCACAATGTTGGCGTTATATTTTTTTCGCCGCGATGATATCCCACTCGAAACGTCTTCGTTAACCGTATTGGTGATTTTATGTTTAGCCTTTACTGTATTTCCGTTTGAACTTGATGGTAAGCATTTAGAACCTTCTTCGTTGTTTTTTGGCTTTGGTCATGAAGCGTTAGTTACCGTTTGTGCGCTGATGATTATCGGCCATGCCTTGGTGCGTACCGGCGCTTTAGTACCTGTTGGTCGACATCTGGCAAAATTGTGGAAAATCAGCCCGACTTTTTCTTTATTAATTACTTTGCTAATCGCAGGTGCGCTAAGTGCGTTTGTCAATAATACCCCGATTGTTGTGCTGCTGTTGCCTATTTTAACCAGTGTTGCGATTCGTACTCATACCGATACTTCCCCGATGTTGTTGCCTATGGGGTTGGCGACTTTAGTTGGCGGCATGACAACAACAATTGGTACTTCAACTAATTTGCTGGTAGTCAGTGTTGCTAGTGATATGGGATTGCCGAGAATGGGGATGTTTGATTTTAGTCTGCCGGCGATTATTGCCGCCTGTATCGCTATTATCTACTTGTGGTTGATTGCGCCCAAGTTATTACCGGCACGGGAAGCATCTCTACCTGATACTTCTCCGCGACTATTTAGTGCCTATTTGAATATTAATGAAGACAGTTCAGCGAATGGCAAAACCGTTGCCGAAATTTTAAAAATGACTGATGACCAGATGACGATAGAGTCGATTCAGCGCAGCCCGGATTATCGTAATATCAGGCCGTTTCCCGACACTGTCCTCAAAGAAGGCGACCGCCTGCATGTAAAGGATAATCCAGAGCAGTTGAAAGAGTTTGAAGCGGTATTGCAGGCGACTTTGTTTTCTGGCTCCCATAAGGTCGATGATGAGCATCCGCTTAATGCAGAGAAGCAAAAACTCGCTGAAATCGTGGTCATTCAGGCATCTGAGCTGGTTGGCCGAACCTTGCGTGATGTGCAATTTGCCAAGCGTTATGGCATTTCCGTATTGGCATTACACCGTGATGGTAAAGCAATGGAAATTGGCCGTCGTAGCATAGGTCATGTTGTGATCCACACCGGTGATGTATTGCTGGTGCAGGGAGATGCCGAGCAGGTAAGCGTATTAAAAGAAACACAGGGGTTTCTGGTTATCGATGGCGCCTCTGATTTACCTTATTCACAAAAAGCGCCGATGGCATTGGCAGTATTATTATTTGTTATCGGCATTGCCGCATTTGGTATTTTACCGATCGCCATTAGCTCGATTTGCGGCATTTTAGTACTGCTACTAACCAAATGTATCGACTGGAGTGAAGTGTCCGCAGCGTTAAATAGTCAGGTAGTGCTGATTGTTGTCGCCTCACTGGCACTAGGCTCGGCAATGATGCAAACTGGCGGTGCGGAATATATCGCGCAACTTTTTGTCGCGCTGGCGTTTGATCTACCGCCTGGCGGAATCATTGCCGCATTAATGTTAATGCTGGCGATTTTAACTAACATTGTTTCTAACAACGCTGCCGCGGTTATCGGCACACCAATCGCCATTTCGGTGGCCAATCAGCTACAACTACCGGTACAGCCATTTATTCTCGCAGTACTCTTTGGTGCGAATTTAAGTTATGCCACCCCAATGGCCTATAAAACCAATATTTTAGTAATGAATGCTGGTGGCTATCAGTTTTCCGATTTCATCAAAGTGGGTACGCCACTGATAGTGTTAATGTGGCTGTCGTTATCTTTTTTATTAAGTTGGCTGTATTTGTAGATGAAAAGGCCTATAGCGACGCTTTGTTTTGCAAATTTTTCCCAGGGAGTTAGGCTATAAAAAACAGTATCAGGAAATGGAGGGCTTTGTGCCTATGATCAGGCGATGTTTGTTGCTGGCTTCGTTAGCTTTACTGGCACTATCAGCTGCTGCCAAGCAAGAGCTGAAAATAGGTGTGGGTAATTTTCCACCGTTTTTTATTGAAACAGGGGAAAAGGGATTGTTTTTGGAAGTTACCAGTGCCATTTTTAAGCAACTACCCGAATACGATATTCAATACATTTTTATGAGTAATCATCGCTTAGTGCATGAAATTAACAGCGGTAAGATACTGGATATTGCCTGTAATATTTTTCCGGATAGTCAAGTGAGTGCCTTTCTCTCCGAGCCGCTATTTCGCTATATCGATGTTGCCATCTCTCATAAAAGTAAGGGCTATCAGATTAATACTATTGATGATTTAAAAAATTATTCCATCGCCGCCTATCAGGGAGCGAAAGACCTGTTAGGTGATGAGTTTAAAGAAATGGCCAATGCTAATGTCGGATATAGTGAGCATGCCCACCCAAAGGATACTACTTTTTTAATGTTGTCTGGCGCTAAAGATGTCCGGGTGGGTGATATCAATATATTTCTTCACGATCTGCAAAATCCGCATATTCGCTCAAAAATCCCCAGTGATATTAGCGATTTTGATATTCATTATCTATGGCCGAATGTCTATTCACATATGGCGTTTAAAGATCAAGCGGTTAGAGATAAAGTGAATAATGTGATCAAACGCTTAAAGCAGGATGGTACTATCGATGCCATTTATACCAAGTACCATATCCAATAAAACACTTGCTGATAGGTTACTTAATTGAGTTAACGATAAAATTCAGCACAGGATCACCAGCAGGCCGATAGGTCAAATCAAACAAAGGTTTAGGCTTTGCTATCATGCCGCGCTCAACGATTTCATTAATAATAGTAAAATCCAAAATGCCGGTTTTGCCGATCAGTAAATTATCGATCGGCTGCTCTTTGGTTAAATTCACTATATCACTAAAGCCGCGCAAATAGAGGTAATCTTTAGTAAAACCGCCACCGCGATAAACTCGAGTCGTCAGGGTAAACGCAGCGTTTTTTTCTAGGGAAAATTCATTTATTAACGTATGAAAGGTTTTAACAAAATCGCCGTGCTCTAACATGTATTTTACCGCGACTACCCTTAGCGCGATGGTTTGCAAACGCTCCAAGGTTAAACTGCCGGAGCAGTACTCACTGTAAAGTGCCAGCCCTTCCTGAGCATGGGTATTGCCGGTTAACCCCAGGCTAAACACTTTTAAGGGTTGGCGTTTAGCGTATAAAGTGGTCAACATATGAATGCCGAGCTCGTGATAGGCAAAGGCATGGAGTTCTTTTTCGGTAAATTCGGCATTCTTGTTGATTAATAGCTGGGCTTTTTCATTGTTCACCATAGCTTTAGCGACAATTTTGCTCGATTTTTCAACCCGGCATTTTAATCCCCAGGCTTCGGCCTGAGTTTTAAAGTAATCAATCGCATCGTCAGCATTAAATAACGGCTGCGGCTCGGCAACTGCTTGATGATTTAAGTGCAGCAAAAATCTGGCGTTGGCAATATCGGTTTGGTCTGGCTCACCATAATATTTCAGCGAGTTATATAAAAACTCATCGCTGCCTATGGTGGTTAACAAGTCGATTTTACTCGCCAGATTATCGATAACATGGCGATATAGCTGCTGAATGTCGGCGTCGAGTACTTCATCAACCGGTAGCTTATAGAGCAACTCGCGAAACTTATAAGGGTTGATATTGAGCTGTTTATAGTTAAAGTTTGGCGCAATATAGCTGTTTTTCTTCAAGAACTTATTACGCTGTGCCACTAAATTGATCGGGTTGATAAAATTTAGGGTTTCAATATTTTTGCATAATGAAAACAGCTTATTATCCAGGATTAGTACTTCCTGGCCGATATTTGACGATAATAAATCGGCTTTTTGCGTCTGTCGGCGCTTGCCATAACGGCGCATGAAAAATGCCGCGGTTTCGCTGATGGCATTTTTAAAGCTTGCCTTTAATCCTTCCAATACTAATGGATATAATTCACCGGAGTTTTCATCCATAAAAACTTTTTTAACTTCTGTTGGCAATACCAAGGTATTATCAAAATGAGCGTTAATATGGCTGATCAAATAGCCACGGCCATGAAATACTTCGTCAGTAGCGGCTCTGACATCGATATTTGGCAAGCTGATGCGATTTAACTGCTTCTCAAAATGCTGAACGACTTTGCCCCAACGTTCAATATCGATTTGACCAGCGCCGATATTAAAAGTCGGCGTGTTTTGTTCAATGCGCTTGTAATTATAGGAATGAATATCGAATACGATGGCATTTTTAAATTGCTGTTCAACTACCGCGACTATTGCCGTTAGCACATTGTAAAATGCCTGATGTTTTTTATGGCTTTTGTTACGCTGCGCGGTACTTAACGGCTTACTCCAAACCTGCTTGTTCCATGCGGTTTTAAAGTAAGTTGACAGGGTTTTTGCCCGGTTAAGGTCGTATTCAAAGCGTGAATCATTGCCGATAAGCTGAATAGGAAATGATGAAATCAGCTCGTCGGTATAGGGATCTTCCTCGTAATAGCGCTGCTCTTTGCTGAGTAAGAATGACTTTTGTAGCTCGCTTCTTAACCGGTGACCATTATGGATAGCCGCACAGATTATCGGCGCATATTCGTCAATTTTAACAATAAAGGCACCGTCAGCAACTTCCGCATGGAAACACTGGGCTTGTTTGATCTTGGCAATGCATTCCTGCTCAGACAGCGTTAGCATCTTCGATCACCTGTCTAAATTGGGTTTTACGACTCATCACCAATTCCTTGGCATGGACAACGCTCTCGACAAAGTCGATAACCTGCGATTGCAATTTCACCCGGTTTAATTTGTTAATTCGTACAATGCCGCCCGGACTTAGCACGTTGACTTCGATCAGTTTGCCGCCAATGACATCGATGCCGGTAAAGTACAGGCCGTCGCGTACCAGTTTCGGGCCGATGTATTTGCAGAGTTTTTTCTCTTGTGCCGTTAGCTTGTGTTTCACTACCCGGCCACCGGCGTGAACGTTAGCACGAACATCGTCTGACGCCGGTATGCGTTTCATCGCGCCAATCGGTTCGCCGTTGAGCATTAAGATCCTGACATCACCTTCCTCTGCGCCGTGCACGTAATCTTGTAAAATTACATAGTTGCTGCCTTTTCCGTGTTCATCACCGCCGATATAGAAATCTAGCAGGGAACGGAAACTTTGACGGGCACTTTGTTCCAGTACGATCACGCCGCGACCACCAAAGCCGTCCAGAGGCTTAAGGATCATTTTATCGCTGTCAGACTCGTTAAAAATACGCTCAAGATACTCGCGGTTTTTCGAAACATGGGTCGCCGGAATAAACTCGCTTTCGGTATCCTGAAAAGACGCGGTATAAATTTTATTGTTTGCGACTCGCAGGCCATCGATATCATTCATGATAAAGGTATCGCCGCGTACTGAATCGAGAAAGTTCAGAGCCAGAGTATCCAATGGTGGATTAGCGCGCATAATAATGGCATCAAAACCGGCTAGTGGCAGTTGCACCCGCTTGAATTTGGCGTTTTTATGGAAACTTGGAATATTGTCAGAGACTTTTATAGTTTTGCTAAAAACATCGCAAAAAGCACTGGCGACACTGTCTCTGATAGTGAGGTTATTGACCGTTGAAATTGCAACGGTATGACCGCGTTTAACGCACTCATGAATAAGCCTGAGCGTAGAATCAGACTCTGCTTCTACGCGATGCCATGGATACATAATAAAACAAATTTTCATGCGCTACGCCTTGATTATTTCGAATATGTTATTTTGCGCGGAGCATACAGAAAACAACTAATCAAAGCTTGCGAATAATTTTTGTCGATAAGAAAAAAATTATTTATTTAAAAGTTAATTCCTCTGCTAGTTACAGTGCCTCTAACGAACTGTCGTGAGACGTTTCGATAATTGGCGTGAGATCTTTCTGGCTACTTTTCGCAAACCCGTGATGGATTTTGCTTCTTGCTACCGCATTCAGGTATTTTTGCCATAATTTAACGCTGTATGGTGCGTCTGGCGTGTTGGTATTAATCAACAGGGCAAATTGCTGCTCTTCTTCGTTTTCAGGCATTAAAGTGCCGTCAGTAAGAGCGGCAAAGGTTGCACCGTAAATTTCCAGCTCCATGGATTCACGTTTATTAAAATAACCACTTCTGGATAGGCCGTGAGGAAACACTTGTTCGCCGTAGAATAAAGTTTTTCCTTTTCTGATTTCAGTTTGCATGGCTTGCTCCTAAAATTTACTCAGCAATAATAATTAATTGCATTAGGTTTAATTACGACAGCTAATAACTGAATATGCGCCGATTTCAAATAAAGTTTGAAACGGCTCGAATGTAAGAGAAAAAAATTTAAATGAAAAACAAAAAATATTTGTCGCCACGATAACTTTTATTTAAATTTAAGCTTTCTCTACTCTTTGGGATATCTAGTGGATATTCGAGTTTTTAAAACATTTATTGCAGTTGCTGAAAATAAGCACTTTGGCCGTGCGGCTGAAACCCTCTACATTACCCAGGCAGCGGTCAGTGCCCGCATCAAACAACTGGAAGAATTTTACACAACCCGATTACTGATCCGCGATAAAAACAACCTCAGATTAACGCCAGCGGGTGAGGCACTGTTATCGCATGCCCATTTAATGGTTAGCCAGATGGAGCAGTCAAAAGTGGCGTTATCGATTGCCAATCGACAAAAAGCCTCGTTTAACATTGCCGCTACTCCTAATGTGTGGGATGCGTTTTTTAGCTCGCGCATCCATGAGGCCTTGGCACTATTTGATAATCTGGTGCTAGGTACGGAAATCTCAGTACGAGAGGCGATTCAGCGCAAGCTTTATGATAGAACTGTCGATGTTGGTTTACTGACTGATCCGATCAAAGACGATGATTTTGTTAACCAACTTATCGGCCATTTTGAGCTAGCATTAGTCGGCAGCCGTGCGGAGTTTTCATCGACTGACAATGATTACATTTTAGTAGACTGGGGCATTACTTTTCATCGCGAGCATGCCTTGCATCATAAATTAATCCCCTGTTTTAAAACCTCAACTGCGATGATGGCATTGGAAGTGTTATTAACCAAAGGTGGCTTTGCCTATTTACCGAAAGAGCTGGTGGATGACTATATTCATAGTGGCGAGCTTTATTTGATCGACAGTGACTTACAGATCAAGCGGCCGATTTATATGGTTTATCGGAAAAATACCGCGAATGATTCTTTGATCAACCAATTTAAAGCACTGTTTGGCAAGATCCAGTAATTGTTGGATCTTGTTTTACTACCTGTCTGTTGCTCGCTAACCGAGCAAAAGATAGCTTGAATAGCAATAAAAGTAATACGCCAACTCAGTGACTTGTCACTATTTCTCAATAAAAGCTTCATCTTTCAGTCACATAGATTCCATCTAATTGTCATTTTTCCTCTTTAGCATTCTGCTATCCCAATTTCCAGATCATCAATATTTGCTCCTGCTGACCAGATTAAACAATCATAATCAACCAGACTACTTGTTGTTAATTAACAAATGGCTAGCTGTTTTATAAACGACTAAACTCGTTACTGGTATAAGAGTTGTTATTCTATGTAGTAACAAATAATTGTTTGGATATTTTATGCTGAACGAATTCATTAAACGACATCAGCTAACCGAAAGCTTTGCCGAGGTAGCACTAGATTATTTTCAGCCGTTAGCTCAGCGGATTGCCAAGCAAGTTGAAAATTTCGAACAAGCTTACTTTGTTGCGATTAATGGGGGTCAGGGCAGTGGTAAGTCAACTTTGGCTGATTATCTGGCGTGCTATCTACGCGAACAATTTCAGCTTAAGGTGGTGGTGTTATCGCTTGATGATTTTTATTTATCGAGTGAGCAAAGAAAACAACTGGCAGTGAAGGTACACCCGCTTTTTGTCACGCGTGGCGTGCCAGGTACTCACGATGTTCAGCTGCTTCAGCAAGTCTTAAATAAATTAAAGCGAAGGGAAACTGATTTTTGTCTGCCGCGTTTTAATAAAGCAACCGACGAACCTGAGCATATCGTTAACTGGCCTTATATTAGTGAACCTGCCGAGCTGGTAATTGTCGAGGGCTGGTGTCTCGGGGCAAAGGCGGTTGAAAGTGAAGTACTGCAAACGCCGGTCAATGAGCTGGAGCAATTACGGGATGCAAAAGCGCTCTGGCGTACCTATTCCAATGACGTATTGGCGCGCGACTATCAGCCGCTATATTCGCTTTTTGATTACTGGGTGTTCTTAAAAGCGCCATCGTTTTCCTGCGTTTATCAATGGCGGAAGGAGCAGGAGCAAAAGCTCGCCAGACAAAACAAACTAGCCGATAACAAAATCATGTCAGCGGTGGAAGTCGGCCATTTTATCCAACATTTTCAGCGCTTGAC
>CAZUHQ010000065.1:0-9780 GCA_964620605.1 uncultured Thalassotalea sp. | reverse complement strand
AGTTACCTCAAGTTGCAGACTGGCAAATGTTACTGGATGAACAACGCAATATTATGCAAGTGATCACAAAGAACTCATGAAGAAGAGGACTAACTTGGATTTTTAATCGGCCAGGTTTCAAAAACGCCATCGCTGGTGATAGTTGCTAACTTGTTATTAGCGATAAATTCAATGGCAATCACCGAGGAACGTTGACGATCTTTATGAAGAAATGCCCGCCATTTGCCAAGTAATTGGCCGTTTTTTACTTGCCACAGTTGCAGCTTTTGTTTGGGGGAAGCACTGGCGAGCCACTGATTATCTTTTGAAAATTGTGAGTCGTTAAATTCAATAAATTTAATGTTCGAGTTCAGTTCGGCAAACGGTTTGCCGATTTTTAGCAGCCAGAACGTTCTGTCTTTAATCGCATCTAAGGTAAAACCAACTTTGCCATCACCACTGATAGTAACGTGATTGACCCTGGAGTGATGCTCAAAACTGTGAATAGCTGCTCCGCTCTGAGTATCCCAGAGTACCGCAGTTTTATCGCTGGAACCGGTAAATGCCCGGTCACCATCATCAGAAATTCCGACGCTGTTAATATCTAATCTGTGGGGTTTAAAAGTTTTGATTTTATTGCTTTTTACCGAAACTACGCTCGCCTGACCACTGCGAAAACCAAAGACCAATTTGCGTTCATTAGCCGACATCGCAATGTCGTTAATGATATTGTCACCGGCGCTCCAGACAGTGACTAAACGCCCGGTGGCTAAATCGTATAAGTGGACATTGACTCGGTTTGAGGTATAAAAATACTGATTCGACTGTGAGATGCCAAGTAGTTCAATCATCTGGGCATCAAGTCCTTGCAGGCAAGGATATTTTTTTTCATTTTTTTGGTTAAGCCACAAACACACCTGCTTGCCGTCGCTGAGCAAGCTATAGCGGCCGTCATGGGAAATATCCGCCGCTTTAATCACTTTTTTACTGTAATGCTGCTGTATTTCAGCTGCTGACGTTTGTATTGGCTGATCTGAACAGGCGCTCAGTGTGATTAATAGTGCAACAAGAATTAAATGGTTAAATATCAGTTTCATAGCCAGCGCTTCACCTTAGCGCAATAATTTATATATTCCTGCTGGAATAACTTTCTCAGCATTCTTTCCTCGGGTTTAATTTGAAAAAAAGTGAGGTAAACACTAAAAAGTAAGGTAAAAATCAGTGAAATAGGACTGTTGAGAAAGAGTGCCCAACCAGCTAACGCCAGTGTCATCCCGACATACATGGGATTACGGGTAATGCGATAGATGCCACTGTCAACCAATGACGAACTGGTTTCAGGTTTTACTGGATTTACCGTGGTTTGCGCGCGGTTAAAGGCAAGGGCGCCGAGGAAAGTGACTAACAAACCACCGCCAAGACAAAGCACTAATACGGCCAAACGCACGGGAAAAGTGAGCTGACTTTGTGGCAACAGCGGAGAGCTTAGCCAGATCAAGAGCGCAAAGATGAACATTAACAATAATGGCGGAATTTTAAGTTCAAAAAAATGCATGTAGTAGATGTTGTTCACTATTGATTTTAATTATTCTTATTATGTCACTAAATATTAAAAAGATCATAAGTGAATAATTCGCTGGTGCAAAAAGGGGGGTATTTAAAAAAGCAATTAATTGAAATGACCAACACTTACGATGATGCAGACAATTTAGCAACTGAAGCGTATGGCAAATATTATCCTTCCGCGTTAAGCAACTTGAGCATTTTCTAGCTCCAACACAACAAGAGGTAATGCATTTGCATTACCTCTTCATTCATACTAAAATCAAAACTAATGACAGAAGTAAAAGATAGAGGTTGTTATGGCACAAGTTGCTTTAGAAACTGAATCAACACTTACAGACCGATTTCAAACTACCGTGCCTAGTCCTGTTCGTCAGGCGTTGCACTTAGGCAAGAAAGACAAAATTAAATACGCTATTCAGTCTGATGGCAGCGTGATTATCTCGCGTGCAGAATCAAAAGAAAGCGACCCTGTGCTTGGCGAGTTTTTATCATTCATAGCACGTGATATGCAAGCTCACCCTGAAAGACTAGAGCCGTTATCAGCAAGTATGCGAGAAAGCGTTGATGCGTTGGTTCAAGGTGTTGAGATTGACTTAGATGCTCCGTTATTGGATGAGGGCGAGTAAATTTGCAAAAAACGATACCAATGGTCGTAAATGGTTGGACACTTTACACTCATCCATTGTTTAAAGAGCAGTACCTAAGCCTGAAAACACAAGTTGAGGCTTTACGTAAAAAAGATCCAAAAGGCTACTTTAAAAAGAATGCCACGAAAAGATTAGCTGCTATTCAAAGGCTAATCTTCGAATTAATACCACATGACCCTACCAGTGCTGAATTTCGCCAAGGAAGTACATTAGGTGATGATAACAAGCACTGGTTTCGGGCAAAGTTCTTCCAACAATACCGTTTATTTTTTCGTTATCACCTAGAGTCAAAGGTCATTGTTTATGCATGGGTCAATGACGAGAAGTATAAACGTGCATACGGAAGCAAAACAGATGCATATAAAGTATTCGAAAAAATGTTAAAGTCTGGTCATCCTCCTGAGGGATGGGATGAACTTTTAAAAGCAGCCAAGGACGAATTGCTCTCTCCATAAAAACCACATAAAAACCAAAGGGGTCAGATCCGATTGAAAATCTGGTCTGACGTTTTTTTAACCAATTACCTGATATTGTGAGTGTCAAAAAAAAACGGCACTTCGATTTATCATATGGATTGTGACAATAACCATAACATCGCCAGCTACTAACAGTGCAATTTTGTCTATTACCTCTTATAATTTTAAAGTATTAATATCTCGATAAACTCTGCGAAAAACAAGACCACTATCTTGTACTTGCTAAAAGAATGCGTTTAGGGCTTTTCATGAAGTATTCGTGCTTTGGAGTAAAAGAAAGGAAATCTACCGCAAATCTTATATTACCGATGATTATTGGCTGCATGTCCGTGCAGGCATATGCGAGTGATGATAATAACATCAAAAGTGCTGCGGAAGCAGAAGTTGAAAAGTACTCTACACTAGGAACTCGTGGATTTTTTCGATCAGTGACTGAATCGACAGTTACCCTCGACATTATTGAACAAGATGTGTTGCGCCAACAGGGCGAAACCGACATGATGTCAATTCTTAGCAATGTGCTGCCATCGTTTAATGTTCAAGATCACCCCAATATTAACGATGCTTCAAGTTTACTGCATCCAGCAAATTTAAGGGGGTTGTCATCAGATAGTTTTTTGGTATTGGTTAACGGTAAGCGTCGACACCGCTCTGCAATCATCAACTTTTTAGGTGGTGGATTATCTGACGGTGCCCAGGGCGTAGATTTAACATTAATCCCAGTGTCAGCGTTAAAGCAAGTTGAAGTACTGCGCAGTGGTGCGTCAGCACAATATGGCTCAGATGCGATTGCTGGTGTATTAAATTTTGCGCTAAAGGACAATGCCAAAGGCGGCTCAGTTGAACTTCGAACCGGTCAATATGGCGCAGGTGATGGCGATATCTGGCAATTTGCAGGAAACCTTGGATTGCCACTAACAGCTAAAGGTTTTATTAACTTAAGTTATGAATATAAGCATGCCGAGCCTACCAGCCGTTCTGTGTTACGCGATGACGTCGCCGAGCTAATTGCAGCGGGCAATACCGCTGTTGAACACTATGCGCAAACCTTTGGCGATCCTCATAGCAAATATGAGCATAAGTTCTTTTTCAATGCAGGCGTTGACTTAGCTGACGAGGACAAGGTTTACACCTTTGGCAACATTGCTGATCGAGAGATAGACCAGTCAGGCTTTTTTTTCAGAAATCCAAATAATCGCAGTGGCGTTTTTACTGAAATGGACGGCAACCGACTGGTCGCCGCGCTGGGTGAAAATACTTGCCCGCTAGTAACGTCTTCAACCAACCCGAATGACCCAGAACTACTGGCATTGATGGATAACCCAAACTGTTTTGTCTTCAACGAAGTGTATCCTGGTGGTTTTACACCTACGTTTGCCGGCAGAATTAAGGATGCCTCTTTAGTATTGGGATTAAAAGGTAGCGTATTTGAAGATATCTATTTTGATGTCAGCGCCAGCTTTGGCCAGAGTATTGTTAATTTTTATCTGGCGAATTCCCTAAACCCTTCTTATGGGCCATTTAGCCCGACAAACTTTGATATCGGTGCCTATAAACAGCGTGAGCAACAGTTAAACATTGATGCCTCAAAAGAGATAGCGGTTAGTCATTTTTCTGCGCCCATTAATTTAGCCTGGGGATTGGAATATAAGCATGAAGGTTTTGAAATTGAAGCGGGAGAACAAGCGTCATGGCAGGACGGAGGGTTTAGCAATCAAGGATTTTCTATAGGTGCCAATGGCTTTCCGGGCTTTCAAGATAGCGATGCTGGCGAGTGGAGCCGAGATGTTGTCGGTGTATATACCGATGCCGAATTTTACATCACAGACGATATTACCCTATTAACCGCGTTGCGCTTTGAAGATTACTCTGATTTTGGTAATACCTTAACGGGAAAAGTGGCAGGCCGTATACAACTAACAGACAGTACCGCACTGCGAGCGGCTATTAGTACGGGCTACCGGGCTCCCACCGTCGGCCAAACTAACGTCCGCAATGTCACGTCTACCTTTGGTCCTAATGGCTTAGAAGATGTGATAACCTTACCGGCGACGCACCCTGTGTCTGCTCAAGTTGGCGCAACCCCTTTGGATGCGGAGAAGTCGCTTAATACCAATATTGGCTTAGTAACTACATTTGACAACGGTTTGTTTTTAACTGTCGATTATTTCAAGATTGCCGTTTCCGATCGGATCAGCCAAACATCAATTCAACGGCTTTCAGCACAAGATATTGAGAGCCTGACTGCTGCCAATGTTGACTATGATCATCGCTATGCTGGCGTTAAATACTTCACCAATGATTTTGATACCACGACGCAGGGCATTGATGTTACCGCCAAGTACAATTATTTAATGTTTGGCGGCAACAATCAGTTTACCTTTGCCTATAACTGGACAGACACTGAATTAGATTCCTATACGCCGAGCATAATTAACCAAATAAAAGTCAGCAATTTAGAAAACAATTTGCCACATCATCGATTGATCGTGTCGAACAGATATCGCAAGGCGAATTGGCAAGTGCTGGTTAAAGCTCGTTATTATGGCAGCTATGTTGAATACCATTTGCGCCGAGATGATCAGCGTATTGATGCTGGCGGCGAGCTTGTTTTTGATGCCGAGGTCAGTTACCAGCTGTCAGAGCAGGTTTCGCTATCAGTAGGCGCCCACAATTTGTTTGATAACGCGCCCGACGCTAACCCTTATGCTAGCGCCAATGGCGCCGAATACCCAGTGACCTCGCCAATGGGAATAAATGGCAGCTTTTACTACATAAGGGGGGAGTTCCGTTTTTAAAACGGACATCATAAATATGAAGATATTGCCCCAATTAATCATGTTACTGGCGACAAGCATGTTTTTCGTGACTCCTGCTTCAGGGGCGGTATCTGTCATTATCAATAAAAATAACCTCACTGGCGTGTCTGATACCAGAATTAAACAACTGTTTACATTGCGAAAGTCTCAATTTAAAGATGGCACAACCGCGAAACTCTATTTGCCGCAAGATGGTGAAACTAGAGAGCTGTTTTTAGATAAAGTCCTGTATTACTCAGAGTCTCGTTTAAGTAAGCGTTACGAGAAAATGCTAAAATCAAAGAAGGGTTTACCGCCCCAGGAACTTTCCGAACAGCAAATTCTTGTTGCGGTTGCCAATGAGCAAAACGCTATAGGTGTTATTAATAGCGAATTAGTCAATGATCAAGTAACGGTTTTATACACAATCGAATAACGATATGCCATACAAGCAATACCTCAAAGTAACCTCGTTTATTGCTGCGATTATCATCGTGGCGACCTTGTTGGTTTCGTTGGCGTATTTAGATTATCAGCGCAATAAGCAGTTAATTATTGATGCCACTCGTCTGACGGCAGTTAATCGCACTTCTCTGTTAAATCAATATTTTTCAATGATGTCTGAAAAAGTTAGCGCTATGGTACTGACCTTTCAAAACGAGTATGAAAAAGCCCTGAAATCTCCGACATCGAATATCGATGTTCAAAGTTTAATCTCGGAGCAAAATCAGTATCGGCTCTATGGTAATGTCGACTTTGAATCTGGCGCTTCGTTGACCATGTATTCATTTTTAACGGTGAAAAAATCGCTGGACTTATCTTCGCCAAAGACACTGGCGGAGCTTAGTGCAGCATTAGCCTTAGATAGCCAGTTTGAAAGCTTATTAGACAACCTGGAGCACCCGGAATGGGCGTATTTTATTTCACAAAGCGGCTTCAAGTTAATCGCTCCTAACTCGATAGATTTCGATGAAAGCGATTACCAACGACCTTTTTACCAGCAAGCTGCGCCAGAGCTCAATCCAAGCGGTGCGCAAATTGTCACCGATTTATATAATGATGCAGAAAGTAAGGGATTGATGATTACGATTTCTGAGCCTGTGTATATAGATCAACGCTTTATTGGTGTAATTTCTGTTGATATTGGCATTGAGTTTATTCTGGAAATTCTTGCTAGTGGTGATGTGCCTGGAGCCTCTATTGTCTTTAATCACAAAGGGAATATTGTCGCGAAAACGGGTGATTTGAAGCCAAATTTAAAGGTGCCGTTTAACTTCAATGATCTGACATTACCAAAAGAGGCATCTGCGGTGAATTATTTGCGCCCTGTTTGGGGAGGCACATTGTTTATTGCCCATCTTGCCTCAGTGGATGAATTGGAACAAAAAGCGATTAAAACCTCTTTATACTCTTGGGTGAACTTAGCACTTGGTTCTTTGATGCTTATATCATTGGTTTTTTGGCTAAAAGAAGCAAAAAGAAATGAATACTTAATGCGAACCGATCCGTTAACAGGATTAAAAAACAGGCGCGGTTTTTCTGAAGCCCTCAAGCCAATAAAAGCACATCTTGTTCGAACGAAAAAACCTTGCGCCTTGTTACTGATGGATATTGATAAATTTAAACGTATTAATGATACCCACGGTCATAACGTTGGCGATAGAGTTATTGAGTCGGTGGCCAAAGACATTGTCACTAGTGTCAGACAAGACAGTATATGCGCGCGTTGGGGTGGGGAAGAATTTGTTATGTTCTTGCCAAATACAGCAAAAGCAGATGCGGTGAAAATAGCACAGCGTATTCGTCAGAGTATTGAAGAGAACGTGCGAACATCGAAAAAATTAACCGTCACCATTTCTATCGGCGTTTACGCTTGTTCTGCCACAGAAGAAATAGTGAGCATGGCTTATTTCGCCGATGAAGCACTTTATCAAGCGAAGAAAAGTGGCAGAAACCGTGTTGAAGTTTCTGCCCAATGTAATAATTAGTCTCAATCAAGCTATGACATGTCACAAATTCTTCAGCCGCTCTAGTGTTATCGTCAATTAGAACGAAAGGGTCAGATCCGATTGAAAAATCAGCACTAACTCTGTTTAAATCAATTGCCTAACGTAGTCAATGTCAGCTAAACCCTCTATTTTTAATGTCAGTTAAAATGGAAAGATCATCAAGTCATCCATCGACGTTGAGTAGGAAGCATTTGTTTAAATAAAAGAGACTAAATCAAGTTTATAGAAATTACTCTATAAACTTGATTTATAATGAATAATCTATAAACTTGTTTTATAGAGCATTTTCTATATGGGTTAGCTATGTATATTAATACGCCAAAAGATTTAGGTAAGTTCATTGCCAAAGGTCGAAAAGACAAAGGATGGAATCAAAGCCAGCTTGCAGAGCTTATAGGTATACATCAACCAGAAGTTTCGAAGATGGAAACAGATCCCTCTAAAGTTGATTTGATTATCATTATGAAAGTTCTTGCATTAATTGGCGCAGATTTAATTGCAGAGTCTCGAAGTACATCTAGAGATTCAGAACTGGGCTTCTAATGGGTAGAAGATCACATACACAGAGCCTTTACTGCTCAATGAATGGCATTCTCGTTGGAGAACTTAAATATCGACAAGGAACCTTGTCATTTGAGTATGATAAGACATGGATGGATCGCAAAGGCAGCTGCGCGTTATCTCAAAGTTTGCCCATGGGAGTTACAATAAATAATCAAGCCGTAGAAGCATACTTTGACAACTTGTTGCCTGACAATATTAATATCAGAAGGAATATCGTAAACCGCCTTGGCGCAAGAAGTATATCAACGTTTGATCTACTTGAATCAATAGGTAGAGATTGTGTTGGCGCTTTGTCATTAAGCAAGGAGCTACCTACAGGCAAGCAGCCAACAGTAAATTTCGAACCTTGCAATGAGCATGATATTGCAAGCTTAATTAGAAATACCCGAACCTCTAATACATTGGGTATGCAAACGGATGAAGACTTTCGGATAAGCTTGGCGGGAGCCCAAGAGAAAACAGCGTTAACCTGGTGGCAAAATCAGTGGCATAAACCCAAGGGACAAACACCGACAACCCATATTTTAAAGCCGCCTATTCGTCATCATGAAGCAATGAATTTGGATTTAACCAGCAGTGTTGATAATGAATGGTTTTGTTTACGCTTTCTTCATGAACTTGGTATGCCAGTCGCACATGCAGATATTCAACAATTTGAAGATGAACGAGTGCTTGTTGTTGAACGTTTTGACCGTAAAGTTACTGAAGATTCTATTTTAAGGTTACCTCAGGAAGATTTTTGCCAGGCTCTTGGACGATTAAGTGATAATAAATATGAAGAGCATGGCGGTCCAGGTGCAAGTGATATTATGGAGTTGCTTTCGCTTAGCTTAGAGCCGATTAATGATCGCTATTTATTTATGAAGTCACAGGTCTTATTTTGGTTATTAGCTGCTATCGATGGGCATGCGAAGAATTTTAGTATCTTTTTACTGGCCAATGGTTTTTGTTTAACACCATTTTATGACGTGATGAGTGCATACCCTTATTTTGGTCAAGGCACCATACAAGCAAAGAAAATTAAAATGGCCATTAAGGTACGCAGTAAAAATACGCATTATAGGTGGCACAAAATTTTGGCAAGGCATTGGTTGACTAATGCAAAGCATCTAGCCTTTCCACAGTCTCAAATGAATCAAATACTTGAAGAGTTATGCGAGACAGTGCCTGATGCTCTTGAGAGAACAAGTGAATCAGCATCTAAGTTATTTGACAACAGTGTTGGTTCAGCGATAGCAAAAGGAACAATTGAGTGTCTAGATAGGCTGAAAATACAAATTGCATTGTAGGTAGAAAATGGGGCAATAAAAAGCCCGGCTGTAGTGTCCGGGCTTGGTTTATCAGATAGTGTTACTTGAATTAACCATAGAATGACTATGCAAAAATCCAAGTGCCGCGATCAGAAGGCGTTTACCTTGAACAACATTCAAACAGCAAAGATCACCTAGTCTTGCTCGTGTAACCAGGCGGCGTGCTTAGGCGCGCGTTTAGTGATTGCCCATTCTTCAATCATTGCAGGAGCGACCTCATTAAGTTGTTTGTATTGCTCTGGTGTGCCGATATCGGCAGCAAGTTCCAGGCGGTGGCCACTTGGATCAAAGAAGTAAATCGACTTAAATACCCCGTGGTTAACTGGCCCTAATACGTCAATGCCCTTGCTTTCTAATGACTCCTTCGCTGCTACCAGTGCATCGTAATCTGCTACTTTTAGCGCTAAATGCTGCACCCAGGCCGGGGTATT
>CAZUHQ010000064.1:0-20452 GCA_964620605.1 uncultured Thalassotalea sp. | reverse complement strand
GATTTGAACCGACGACCTTCGGGTTATGAGCCCGACGAGCTACCAGGCTGCTCCATCCCGCGTCCGAATGGTTTAGAGGAATCTCTAAACAAGCCAAATGAGTTTTGATTCTATTCTTAAGAATTGTTTGGGAGTCACTTATTTCAAAAGCGCTAACTGATGACCTAAGGTCGTATATCCCAAACTTGTAGTTTCTTTTAATTCTAACTAAAGAATTGGTTGCGGGAGCCAGATTTGAACTGACGACCTTCGGGTTATGAGCCCGACGAGCTACCAGGCTGCTCCATCCCGCGTCCGAATGGTCTAATGAATTAGACAAGCCAATAATGTTTTGATTCGATTATTAACGAAAGTTTTCGCTGTCCTGAAAACGAGGCGTATCTTAAGGATACTTGTTTAAGAATGCAAGGCGTTTTACTAAGTTTTTTGCATTTTTTTCACTGTCTGCTTATATGTTCAACAAATCGAGTTAAAAGTAAGCGAATGCACCCCTGTAAGTTGATTTTTAATCACTCACCGCTAAGTGCAACTTCGACGAAATACGGCTGTCGTTTCCCTATAAACTACAACGATAAGCTTCTGGGTAAATCAAACGATTTATTTAGAATTATGTTAGCAATTGCTTTCATGCTGCTTAATTTGTTCGTCAATCAGCGCCAAAGTCGCCTTTTGCGTAATCATTGCCGCATCATATGCTTGTTGAGAACGTCCGTTTTTCACATGTTCAAAAATATCGACATGCGCCTGATATTCTTCCAGGGTTACTGCGCGATGACGATTGGTGAAACGTAAGTTCACTTTCAAGGCGGTAGTTATAAAGTTTTTTAATTGAATAAAGAACGGGTTCTTACTGGCAGATAATATGCTTTGATGAAAATCGATATCAGCTTCATGGGTATCATCCTGACCATTGGTGGCATCTTTCATCCGGGCTAATGCATCGGTGATCGCCTGTAAATCTTCAGCTTGAGCATATTGCGCTGCTAAAAACGCAGCTTCGGTTTCAATCGCTAACCTTAGTTGCTGAAAGCTACGCAGCATATAAAGATCCGGTTTGCCTAATAAAATCCAATTGAGTACATCGACATCAAACAAGTTCCAGTGCTTTGAATCCAGCACTTTAATGCCCTGACGAGGTCTGGAACCAATTAAGCCCTTAGCCGTTAACATTTTCACCGCTTCACGGGTTGCAGTACGGCTGATATTAAAATTAGTACAAAGTTCAGCTTCCGACGGCAAACTGTCTCCTACTTTATAACTACCTTGCAAAATCGCTTTGCCTAATTCATGTACTACTTGCTGGGTAAGATTGCGATGTGTCGAGTCCATAGAGTTAATTAAACTAACTTAAATAAAAAGAATATGATTTGTATGATAAATGACGTTCGCTAAATAACCTAGTAAATTTTATCGACTACCAGGCACAGCCTGTACAGAAGACTAAGATCTGCTTTATGGCAATTAACACAAATAACACTTGCCAAGCTAAATTTTATTTGTATTATAAATACTATTGTATATGTTTTGTAAAAATAAGCTGATGTTAAAACAAATTCTTTCACTTAGCCTGGCGACGATTACTTTAAATGCGATTGCCATTGACACTATGCCTAGAGAACCTTGGCAAGACCATCAAGTATTTGCTATTAACAAGCTCGCTCCCCACAGCACGCTATTTCCTTTTGCTCACCCATTAGCAGCGATGGCAAACGATAAAACGCAAAGTGCTAATTACTTGCTATTAAATGGTATGTGGAAATTTAACTGGCAAAAATCCCCAAAAAATGCCCCTCATGGCTTTGAGCAAGTCCATTTTGATGACAGCCAATGGCAACAAATTCCTGTGCCTGGCAATTGGGAAGTTGAAGGCTATGGCTACCCTATTTATTTAGATGAAAGATTTCCGTTTACTACCAAGTGGCCTGATGCACCAACTGACTACAATCCGGTTGGCTCATATCGAAAAACTTTTACCTTAGATCAAAGCTGGCACGATAAGCAGGTGTTTTTGCATGTTGGCGCGGCAAAATCGAGCTTAGATGTCTGGTTAAACGGCAAAAAAGTTGGTTTCAGTCAGGGCTCAAAAACTCCTGCCGAGTTTGATTTAACACCTTATTTGAATAAAGGAAACAACACCCTGGCATTTCAAATCAGGCGCTGGTCTGACGCCAGTTACCTAGAGAGTCAGGACATGTTAAGAATTTCCGGCATCGAACGAGATGTTTATCTTTATGCGACGCCCAAACAACATATCTTTGATGTCCATGCCAAGCCTGAACTTAACGACGATCTAACTCTAGGACGATTTTCTATTGATATTCAGATCAATAATTATCACCAGCGCAGCACAGCAACCCGTGTAGAATATCAATTGTTCGATCCACGAAAGCAGATGAAAGTGGTTGCTAGCGGCCAGCAAATCGTGCAATTAACTAAAGACGACAGCAAAGAAATTAGCTTTAACAAAACGGTTAATCATCCGGCGTTATGGTCTGCAGAAACCCCTAATTTGTATACCCTGTTAATTTCTCTGCGTAACAGCAAGAATGAAATCATTGAAACCGTGCGTCATGATATCGGCTTTAGAAAAATAGCCATCATCGATGGTCAATTACAGGTGAATAACAAGGCCATTACCATACGTGGTATCGATCGCCATGAAACCGACCCGTTACGTGGTCATGTCGTCGACAAAGCCAGTATGGAAAAAGATATTAAGCTAATGAAACAGTTTAATATTAATGCCGTGCGCTCCAGTCATTACCCTAATAACCCTTATTGGTACGAGTTAACGGATAAATATGGCATGTATGTTATCGATGAGGCAAACATTGAATCGCACCCACTAGCAATTAACGAAAACACTCAATTGGGCAATGAAATGAGCTGGCTACCGGCACATTTAGACCGTACTAAACGGATGTTTGAGCGAGATAAAAACCATCCGTCGATCATTATCTGGTCATTAGGCAATGAAGCAGGCACAGGTAGAATCTTTGAAACTACTTATCAATGGCTAAAACAACAGGATAACAGCCGCCTAGTGCAATATGAACCGGCAGAATTCGAACATTATACCGATGTATTTGCTCCTATGTATCCATCGATTGAACGCCTGGTGGAATACGCTGAATCGAATCCGGATCGTCCCGGCATTATGATTGAGTATGCCCATGCGATGGGAAATTCTGTCGGTAATTTAAAAGATTACTGGCAAACCATCGAAAAATACAAAGTATTACAAGGCGGTTTTATTTGGGACTGGGCGGATCAGGCGCTGCAATATACCAATGAAAATGGCGTAAAATACTGGGCCTATGGCAAAGACTTTCACCCTGAACTACCCACCGACGGTAACTTTTTAAATAATGGTTTGATGACGGCAGATCGACAGCCGCATCCGCATGCCTATGAAGTGAAGAAAGTCTATCAACCGATCCGCTTTTTCCAAAGTGACAAACCCAATCAGTTTACCATTGAAAACCGCCATGATTTTATTGGTCTGTCTCGCTTTGACTTACACTGGCAAATCAAAGCTGATGGCAAGCTGATAGCTCAAGGCAACAACCCTATGCCAAAGGTTAAGCCAGAAGAAAAACAGACAATTACACTGGATTTACCCAAGCTGCCACACGCAGATAACAAAGAATACTTTATTCTGCTAAGTGCCAAATTGAATCAGGCTGACGGCTTATTAACTGCCGGCCATGAAATTGCCTACCAGCAGTTTCAGTTACCGGTTAAGTTACAGTCTGCTCAACCAGAAATCACTAAACATACCACTCAAATTGTAAAAAATGACCGCCAGCAATTGATACTGCAACATGGTGACAATCAGTATCAATTTGATAAAAGCTCTGGCTGGTTGAGCAATATCAAGCTGGCAAACCAGTCATTATTACAAGCGCCGCTCACGGCAAATTTCTGGCGGGCGCCAACTGATAACGATCTCGGCAATGATATGCAAAACTGGGCTGCTATCTGGCAAAAAATGACGGCAAGTTTAACCTTGGCTGACTTTAGCTATAACGCTGAAAATCATGCTATTGAGGTAAAATATTTAAGCAAGTTACTGCCTGGAAGCTTTAAGGTTAAATATCAAATTACCGATCAGGGTTATCTGCACGTAAATTCAAAATTAACATTAGATACCCCAAATAAACTCCCTAACCTGCCACGTTTTGGCATGCAACTTACTTTGGAGCAATCTTTCAATAATATCTCCTGGTTTGGCCGAGGGCCTGTTGAAAACTATGCCGACAGAAAAACTTCGGCAAATATTGATTTATATAAAATGCCGGTAGCCGAGCAAATTCATCATTATGTACGTCCTCAGGAAAACGCCAATAAAACTGATGTCAGATGGGTAGCCTTAACCAACAGGCAAAATATTGGCCTGCTTGCGGTCGGCGATAAGCTATTAAATACCAGCGCCTGGCCTTACTTACAAAGTGACATTGATTTTATCGCTGGCAAAGACGGTGAGCAATCCGCTTCAGGGCTGATCCCGGTAACCACTAAGCACAGTATTGATATTTCGCAGCGCAATCTGGTGACCTTTAATATCGATGATAAGCAAATGGGCGTTGGCGGTGATACGTCCTGGGGACGCCTGGTACATCCGCAATATACCATTGAAGCAAAAACCATGAGTTATGGCTTTACCCTAGTACCAATCAGTAACACTGAGATACCGTTAGCGTCATTTGCCCGTACCGTGTTTACTGTAGCAAAGCAAAAATAAATCCGATGACAATTAAGGAAGTTTTATGACCAAGCAACATCACTTTTCCGAACAGCAAATAACGGATTTACTTTGCCAGAATTATCAACTTGTAGGTGAACTAACCGCGTTACCGGGATATTGCGATCAAAACCTTATTTTAACCACATCAGATAACAAGCAATTTATCGTCAAAATTGCTCATTATCAGGAAACTAACAATTCATTGGCGATGCAAAATGCCGCAATGCAACACTTACAAGCGAAACAGTGTTTGGTTCCTGAGGTTATTAACAACAACCAGGGTCAAAGCATTACCGAAGTTGAGATGCCTGAGCAGCAAAGCTACTATTTAAGAGTATTAAGCTACCTGCCCGGTCATTTCCTTGCTCATTGCGATAACCAGCATATTGACCAACATTTATGGCACGATTTCGGGCGCTTTCTCGGCAATATCGACCAAAAACTGGCAGACTTTTCTCACCCCGGCGTCTATCGTTATCTTGAATGGGATCTGGCTCAGGGTTATCAAGTATGCATGAGTAAAAAGCATTTACTTAATGCTCAGCAGCTTACGTTAGTAGATAAATTTCTCTTGTTATACCAGACTCAAACCGCACCGATATTAGGGCAATTACCCATGGGTGTCATCCATAATGACGCTAATGATCATAATGTTCTGGTTAACGACCTTAATGCTCCGAAAAAAATAGCGGGACTGATAGATTTTGGTGATATGGTTTACAGTCAGCTTGTCAATGAACTGGCTATCGCCTGCGCCTATGCGTTGATGCATAGCACTGAGATATTAAAAACACTGAAAGCTATTGTTGGTGGCTACCATCAGATTAAACCCCTTACCGAACAGGAAATTGAGGTTTTATACTCGTTAGTCGCAATAAGGCTATGTACTACCGTGTGTAATGCCGCACTAGCAATAACTAAAGAACCGGATAACGAATACCTGTTAATTTCTGTAGAACCCGCATGGCAAGTACTGGAAAAACTCGATAAACTCAATGTATTTTCAGTGCAGTGTCAGTTAAAGCAGACGTGCCAAAAACCAATAGATAAGGGTCAAAGTAAAGACGAAATCATTAATTTTCGCCAAAAGCATCTCGGCAAAACCTTAAGCCTTGCCTATCAGCAGCCACTAAAAATTATTCGCGGACAAGGTGCCTATCTCTATGATGAGCAAGGTACGCCTTACCTTGATATGGTCAATAATGTCTGTCATGTTGGTCATTGTCATCCAAAAGTCGTTGCCGCGGGTCAACAGCAAATGGCGCTATTAAACACCAACACCCGCTACCTGCACGACAATATCGTCCAATACAGTAAAAAGCTACTGGCAACCATGCCGGATAAACTATCGGTATGCATGTTTGTCAATTCAGGCAGCGAAGCAAATGAACTGGCATTGCGCCTGGCGAAAAACTACACAAATTCCAATAACTTGTTAACAGTTGATGGTGCTTACCATGGCAACACAAATGCCTGTATTGAAGCCAGCCCTTATAAATTTGATGGCTCCGGCGGCCAAGGTGCTGCAAAGCATATTCATAAGGTTACTTTGCCGGATCCATATCGTGGTAAATACCAGGGTGAAAATACCGCTCGCCAATATGCTGATGATGTGAGTGAAGTTATTAACAATATTGAGCAAAAAAGCGAAAAAGTGGGCGCTTTCATTTGTGAATCTATTCAAGGTGTTGCCGGACAAATCATTATGCCGCCAGGCTATTTAACCGCAGTTTATCAAGCGGTGCGTAATGCCGGCGGCGTTTGTATTGCCGATGAAGTCCAGGTTGGCTTTGGCCGCGTTGGCAGCCATATGTGGGCATTTCAAACGCAAGATGTTATCCCTGATATCGTCACTTTAGGAAAACCTATCGGCAACGGTCATCCGATGGCGGCAGTGATCACCACTGAAGAGATTGCCAATGCCTTTGTTAATGGTATGGAATATTTTAATACTTTCGGTGGCAACCCAGTTTCCTGCGCTATCGGTATGGCGGTACTGGATGTTATTGAGCAAGAGCAACTACAGCAAAATGCGTTAACGGTCGGCAACTATATGATCGATAAATTGCAAAATTTAGCGCAGTGCTATCCAATTATCGGCGACGTCCGAGGCATGGGGCTATTTATCGGGGTTGAACTTGTAAATAACAGAATAACCAAAGAACCGGCAACCAATGCCACTGCACAGTTAGTGGAATTTGCCAAGTCACATCATATTTTATTAAGCACGGAAGGCCGCTATTACAACATCTTAAAAATCAAACCACCGCTGGTATTTAGCCGAGATGATGCGGATAAATTTTTAACCGTTATCGAACAAGGTTTACAGCAACTTTACTCCAAAAACTAACATTACCCGAATACTCAGCTGCGGGTAGATAAGCTACCGGCCTGCTAAGTATTAACACTAATTAATTTGAGGAAATTATGGAATTTTTATCTTCTTTAGCGATAGAAGCGAACAACTTTGGCACTTCTACCGGCATCCAATGGCGCCAAACAACCGAGCAAGGAGCATTCGAAATTCATTCACCGGTTGACGGCAAGCACATTGCCAACGTCTACAAAGCAAGTAGTGAAGACTACCAGCATGTCATCAACACCGCCAAACAGGCGTTTTTAATTTGGCGTAAATTACCGGCACCACAACGCGGGGAAATTGTCCGTCAAATCGGTAACAGCTTGCGTGACAACAAGCAGCCGCTTGGCGAGCTGGTTTCTTATGAAATGGGCAAATCACTACAGGAAGGTTTAGGTGAAGTACAGGAAATGATCGACATTTGCGACTTTGCCGTTGGCCTGTCACGTCAGCTTAACGGTTCCACTTTACATTCCGAGCGCCCTGCCCATCGGATGTACGATCAATATCATCCGTTAGGTGTGGTTGGTGTTATTTCCGCATTTAACTTTCCGGTTGCCGTTTGGTCATGGAATGCGATGATCGCGGCAATTTGTGGCAATGTTACCGTATGGAAACCATCCGAGAAAACCCCGTTAACGGCGATAGCCTGTCAAAACATCATTAAACAGGTATTACTCGATAATCAATTACCCGAAGGCATATTTTCTGTGATCATTGGTGATGCCGAATTGATTGGCGAAGACATGTTAGAAGACCGTAATTTGCCATTAGTATCAGTGACTGGCTCTACCCGTGTTGGTCGTCATGCAGGGCAAAAAATTGCTGGCCGTTTTGGTAAAAGTATTCTGGAACTTGGTGGTAATAACGCGATTATCTTAACCCCTGATGCCGATTTAAAACTGGCAGTTCCTGGAATTGTTTTCGGCGCGGTCGGTACTGCCGGGCAACGCTGTACCAGCACTCGTCGTGTTATTGTCCACGAGTCGATTTATGAGCAGGTTAAATCTATCCTGGTAAATGCTTATCAAGGGCTACGTATCGGTTCTCCTTTAGATGAGTATAACCACGTTGGTCCGTTGATCGATCAAGGCTCAGTTCAGGTGTTTAGCCATGCAATTAAATCTGTCATTAATGAAGGCGGTAACTTACTTTGTGGCGGTGAAGTTTTAACAGGCGAACATTATCAATCCGGCTGTTATGTACAACCGGCGATCGTTGAAGCGGAAAATCATTACCAAACGGTACAACATGAAACCTTCGCGCCAATTTTATATTTAATTAAATATCAGGGCGATGTTGAACAAGCGATTGCGATACAAAACGATGTACTACAAGGCTTATCCTCAGCGATTTTCTCTACCAATATGCGCGAATGTGAAACCTTCTTATCTCATTGGGGCTCAGATTGTGGCATCGCCAATGTCAATATCGGTACTTCTGGGGCAGAGATTGGCGGCGCCTTTGGTGGCGAGAAAGAAACCGGCGGTGGTAGAGAGTCAGGGTCAGATGCTTGGAAGGCCTATATGCGTCGTCAAACCAATACCATTAACTTTTCAACAGAACTTCCTCTAGCTCAAGGTATTAAATTTGATTTATAACTTGAGTAGGTGTGTTGCGTGATTTTGCTTTAATAACTTCACGCACTTCCCTTGGCCTGATAATTATCAGGCCTTTTTTGTTTCTTAGAAAGTAAAAAGAAAATAGCTCAAAATCCAGTTAATTATGGAGAAGATATTACCGAGAGATATGAACAGTATATGTACCAAGCATTAGATAGTCGCATATCTGCTAAAAAGGAAAATCTTACTTCATTTCTTCTTGCAACCTATCCCATAAAGGCTTTAATTGTTTTTTTATAGTCTTACTTTTCATGACTTCAGCTGCTCTCATTCCATATGAGATAAAATTCATGGAACCTAAGTGAGAGTACTTCCGATAGAGCTTTTTCTTAAATAATGGTTTAGGGTTTTCCCCTCTTTGAATTCTCAGATTGTTACGCTTTCTCATTGTTGCTTTAGCTAGCCGAACTCCTTTTCTCATTCTTTCCGAATATCTTGCTAGTGATGTTGATCGTAAATATATATTTTCACCATCAAATAGAAATCCTAAATATTGTAACGGATTATCAGCTACTAATTTTCCAGCCCTCTTTCTAAATGTTCTAAGCTCTGTCTTATCAGTATTTAGCCTAACCTTGAATTCCTTGATTTCATTTGCTGCAATACCTGCAACTTTTTTCTTCAATTCTTTAGGTACGACAAAAAGCATGTCATCACAATATCGATAGTATTTCCCTCCAACACTATCAACATAGTTTTTCATCTTGCGATCAAACTCAATCATATAAATATTAGAGAGTAATGCGCTAATAGGTGAACCTTGTGGAATTCCTTCTTTACCTTTGTTTATAACAATAAGTCCAGATTTCCTTACTTTTTTTCTAAAATCCTTTGGTTCACATAACCGCTTTTTTCCATTTCTAGGGTTGTGAATAGATACACCTAACAGTTCATACAATTTTTGCCTGTCTACTACGGCAAACTTTGTCAGTGACTTAAAAAGATTATAGTGATCAGCTGGCAACTGTTCACTAGCGATCAATTTTGACCACTCTCGTTTCAAAATTCCATGATCAAGGGTATCGAAAAATTTTGATAAATCTAAAGCTACAACACTACATTCACCGAACTTTTTGATCTCTTGGAATGCTTCATAAGCAAAATCAATATTAGATTTACCTAAAGACCTAAAAGCCAATACGTTTTCTTCCAGGCTTCTTTTTTTCAGTTGCTCTTCGTATAACCTGGTTAGCAAGTTAGTATAATAACTATATATATGGCTATCGACATGGGCTGAGTATGATATGGGTCTTTCTTTTACCTTAACTTCAATATGCCGAGTTTTTTTGTCTTGTTTTATCTTTTTCGAATTAACGGAATAATTTATAAGAGGATAGAAAGCATGTTTTGCTACTTTCTTTGCGCTGGTAACTATCCTCTGAGCACTTTTAAAAGAAATCGGCTCATCAAAATGCAGGTAACCACGAGACCGATACCATGGGTGTTTTTTATTAAATAGCAACTTACTTCCTTGTCTAGCAAAACCGGAGCTGACTAAAAATTGCGGCTATTTATAGCGTCAAACTCCGGCTTAACCAAGTGGTCTTTCTCCAACCTTCTCACCCGTTTCCGAGCCTCGCCGCGCCTGTTAGAAATGAGTTATACTATTACTATTACCGTGGAGGTATCTATGAAGACCCTGTTCCAAGTAGTGTTATCAATCGTATCATTGGTTTCCACTGGAAATCCGATAGGACTTGACAACCTGTAACAATCCTTAACATCTGGAATGTTAAGCCAATAAATAATAAAGCCACAAAATATAGATTTCAATAGCTAACTCAATTAACTACTCCTATCGAAACCTGTGCTAGTCAATTAATTTTGACAATGCGTTTGTAGACAAATTTGTAATTTAAAGCTGTCAGTCAACTTTACTCTGGACGTCTGCTATTCGCTTATAGCTTTCATGCAGAGGATATTTAAAATAGATGCCGTGTGGTAAACAAGCAAAATGCTGCAAGCCTTAAACATCAGCATCCATGCTGGTATCCATAAACGACAGTGAATGATTAAAACAAAAAAGGGATTCAATATCCTGATAGGCACCTTGAATCCAGCAACTTTCTCTAAACTCTTCGTATACCGCTCTAAACGGTGTAGCAATCAACTCTGATTCATCCATCATAATTTTTGAAAAATCTTTAGACTTTAACACCATATATAGATAATTATCTTCACTATAAAATACCGAATCCCAAAAATAACCTTTTTGCTTCATCTCGGATAATGGCTGTTCAGGATGATTTTTCATATATTCAAGTAATTGTTTAAATAAAGTTTTTGAACCTGGGTTAACCTTGATTTTTAATAATTTTGCTTCCATTCCTTTTCCTACAAACAGTTCATAATAGACGTGCTACAAAGCGCTTTTTATCTTAGCTAACTTGTCATAATTATCCTTAAGCTACAACAAGTTCCATGAATTGTTAGCCTTTTTCCGCTAATGCTGAGGATTCAGCTAGATCATTCGCTTGCTGATTCATAGCAATAAATTTATCTTGGCTGCCAATATGCTTAATTTTATATCCTAATAAGGCTCCAACAATACCTACCAGCGGTGACAACCAGTTGAAAAAACAATAAAAGATAAAATCTAATGGATTGATCATTAATACTGATTGCATATACGCACCGCAGGTATTCCAGGGAATGAGTACTGAGGTAACCGTGCCGCCGTCTTCCAGGGCGCGGGAAAGATTCTCTGGTGCTAATCCTTTCTCCTGATAATGCTGTTTAAACATCCTGCCAGGGATCACCAATGCGATATATTGATCAGCCGCAATACAGTTAACACCAAGTGCCGTCAATATGGTGGTAATAATTAAGCTACTGATTTTGTTTGATATTGCTAATAATTTATCAACAACAATCGCTAATAAACCAACGGTTTCCATAACAGCGCCAAAGGTCATTGCGGTAATGATCAACCAGATGGTGTTGAGCATTGACCCCATACCACCGCCACTAAGTAAATCATTAAACACCGCATCTTGGCTAATTAAGCTAAAGCCCTGATACATTACTTGCCAAACCACAGTAATGTTAGCACTAAGTGTTGATAATTGATGATCGGCCATAGATAACACTAAATCTTGCTGAAATAACACCGCAAATAAAGCCCCTACCAGAGCGCCGATGCCAATTGCAGGAAAAGCTGGCACTTTTTTCATTGCTAAAAACAAAGTTAAGGCTAAGGGTAATAATAAATACCAGGCAATAGTAAATTCATCCGTTAACGTTTGTAATAACAATGGGAGCCGCTGATCGGCAACCGTGACACTTTCATTAATTCCCAATAAATAAAAGATCACTAAAGCGATAATAAATGTCGGCACTGTGCTCCAAAGCATATTTTTAATATGGCTAAACAGCGGCGCGCCAGCAACCGCTGCCGATAAGTTGGTGGTATCAGACAACGGCGAGAGTTTATCACCAAAGTAAGCGCCACTAATAATAGCACCGGCGGTGATCGCTGGGCTGGCATTAAGGCCGTTAGCGACTCCCATCAGAGCGACACCGATAGTTGCCGCCACCGTCCAGCTGCTGCCAATACAAATCGCAACTAAGGCACAAATTATTGCACAACTAAGATAGAATAAATCCGGGCTTAACAATTTAAGGCCAAAATAAATCATGGTCGGTACAGTGCCAGATAGCAGCCAGGCACCAATGAGCGAACCAACCGCCAGTAAAATTAAAATCGCCCCTAACGTGACGCTGATGCCTTTGACTATGCCCTGCTCCAGTTGTTCTCGTCGGTAGCCATTTTTTAGCCCTATCAAGGTTGCAACTCCGGCACTGATCAGCAAGGCAACCTGATTTGGCCCAGATGAAGAATCGTTACCAAAATAATAAACCGACAGTGATAGCAGCAATAACATAAAGCAGATTGGAATAAGTGCATCTGTTAAGGTCGGGGTTTTATGATCGGACATATGATTCCTTAATAACGGAAAATTTATTAAACTGGTGAAACAAAAATGCCAGAAAATTCTGTTTTCTGGCATTTTAAATCGTTATCTAAATTAGAACTTACCCCGAATTCCCAGCGAGTATCTTGGCCCGGTTTCCGTTACCGTTAAGGTTTGATTCGCATATTCAGCATTTTTAATATACAGTTCATTGGTGACATTAATGCCTTCAAAGAACAGGGTAAAATGTTCATTAATGTCATAACTGCCGCTAATATCCACTTGCTTATAATCATCTACGTAATGACCATCACGCCAAGACTTTGGCTTGGACTGCATAAAGCGATCACGATTGTTGTAGGCAACACGGAACTGAAACGCATCTTTCTCATAAAACAGGATCAGGTTTTGTGAATCACTTAAACCAATTAATGGCAATTTTTCACCGTCCTCATCGGCACTGGATTCACTGTCAACAAAGGTCATGTTGGCAATCACCCCTAAGCCATCAAATGGTGCGAACAAATTGCTAAACATATATTATACCACAAACTCAAAACCATCAATTTTGGTGCTGTCTTCGTTAATCGGGCGAGACATTTTGTACTGATAAGTACCACTAGGCACAGTGACAGTTTCTTCGGTTTCACCTGAACCTAAATAACCTTCAACATCTTTGGTAAAACCAGCAATCGCGGCATAACTGCCTTCTTGATAATACCATTCAAGTGAATAATCAAAGTTAGTTGATTCAAACGGATTCAACTTGGGGTTACTGCCAGAGCCAAAAAGCTGATCGGTCGAGCCATCGCCATAACTGGCCAGTGGCGACATTTCGCTAAGCTCAGGACGAGTTAAACTTTTTGACCAGGCAAGACGAGCAACAAGGTCTTCGGTGATTTCCAGTTTACCGTTTAAGCTCGGCAACACATCACTGTAGCTATGGCTAACTGAAACCGGCAGATAATCATCTGAGGTAATAGCGCGTACTTCTCCCGGTTTTTCATTCGATGGGATCAAATCCAATAACGCAACCTGATTGCCCTTGGAAGTACTGTCGGTTTTAACATAGCGCACACCAGCAACCAATGACCACGGCATTTGATTAACTTCACCTTCAAAATAAAAATCCGTATAAAGCGAGATTAATTCTTCATTAACTTCATACGCCGTCGGATCGTCAACGACACCGAAACCAGCTCGGGTGAAAATATCACGCACCAGATCCGGATCATCTAATTGCGAAATCGCTTCTTCTGTTGCTAAAAATGCAAATAAATCATCTGAATTTAGCGTTGGCCAAAATTCCGTTGGATTACCCGAACCACCGGAAAGGAAACCATCGGCATCATAGGTCCATAGCATGTCTGCCGGTAACGGAATACGTGTACTGTTATCTGCATAAGTCCAAGGCAAAGGGTTCTCAGTTTCACCATAGGTAGAACCTAAGGTACGATCTGAATAATGCGTGCCAAAACTGATACTGACTAATGCGCCAAAATCAACCAGATAACTGTTATCTAACTTAGCTTCTAACACTTCATCTTCAACACGCGTACCTTGCAAAGATGCCCATCCGGCGGTTAACACATCACCCTCTTTAAAGTTTTCAAAGGTCATGGTTGGCACCAGATCGCCAGAGGTACGATCATAGGTATATTCACCAGGACGACCGGCAACTACATCTGACCAACCTTTACCCGGATCATGCTCAGCTTTTGAGGTATTTAAATCAGCAGAGATATTCCAGTTATCATTAATTTGCCAGTCAAGGTTTAAACCAAAGGCTTTTAATGTGTTATCGGCATCAGACTGACGAACCAAAGTTTCAATAAAGCTATTAACAAAATGGGCTTTGACTAAGGTATTACTGTCATCCAATACCGGATTTCTCACTTTATTGGTTTCAAACCACATTGGGAAAACATCCTGGCGATACTGAACGTTATAATCAGAATATAAAGCGTCAGCAGTAATAGTGACGTCCTTATTTGGCTTAAATTGTAAAACCAAAGTGCCACTGTTACGCTCACGAGTTTCCGTTTGTGCGATTTGATCATAGTTTTGCGGGAAGTAAACTTCGCCGTAGTTTTGCCCGTCCAAATCCGCTTCGGTTTTGTAGTAATAGGCGGTATTTGCCTGATCGTAACGACTCTTACGTTTATAGTGAGAAAATGATGCTAACACCCCAACAGTATCATCATTAAAGGTATTACTGATAAGGCCGGAAAATTGCGGACTTAACTTGCTTGTCATTTCATCGTAAAGACCTTTAACACTACCGACCGCTTTAAAACCGGAAAAATCCAGTGGTTTTACCGTGCTGATATCAACAGTTGCCCCAATGGCACCTTCCTGCAATGCTGCCGTTTGAGTTTTATGGACATCTGCGCCATTAATTAATTCCGATGCTAAAATATCAAAGCTGAATGCTCGACCACCACTGGTAGTAGCCAGCGTACGGCCATTGAGTAATACCGAGTTAAATTCCGGTCCCATACCGCGAACGGTAATGAGCTGACCTTCACCACCGCTTCTATCGATCGACACCCCGGTAATACGTTGTAATGATTCTGCGACGTTTTGATCGGGAAACTTCCCGATATCTTCGGCGGCGATTGCGTCAACCACGCCGTCAGAAGAACGTTTGATATCCATTGATTTGACTAGACTTGCCTGAATACCTGTGACAGTGATGGTTTCTATTTCTTCTTTTTCTTCCTTGGGTGTTTCATTGGCATTAACTGCGCCAATAACACCTAAATTAAACATCACCAGCATAGAAAGGTAATTGAGTTTCATATTGTTATTCTTGACCATTGGCTCATCTCCCACGTTTTATCCTGCTTATGCAAGATCTTATTTTTATCTTTGTCACTATTTTTAATCGTCGAACTTTTCACCGTTCGACTAAATACTATGATCATAAAAATCATATTGCAATATTTATAATACAAATAATATTTAATGCAAATATAAGTTATATGGTATATTGTTTGTATAAAATAAAAGTGGCTATGGCTAGCTTGACAACGAACAGCCAAAAGACAGAGATGAAAATACCAAACGCGAAAACAATGAAAATAAGAAATAAAAACAGCCTGATAATTGCTCAAAGCGTATTATTGTTCACCAAGCTGTTAATGGCATTTGCCTTAATAACTGTTTCTTCAATAACAGCAGCTAACAGTGCTAAAGCAACAATCAATTTTCATAACCTGATAGATCGTTTTGGTTCACCGACACAATTTAGACACTTTGACAAATACGGCAATCAGCGCTTTAACCCAGTGTTTGACTTAGGCGCCTGGCATGGCTTTTTATTACCGGATCAAGATTACAACCTCGGCAGTTTTACCGGCCCACTGCTGATCGCTCAGGAATACAGTGTATTTTTTGCCGAAAAGCTTGAGCAGCTAGCAATTTTCGATGATAACCTTAATCAGCCAGTTAATTTCGCTCAAGCCAAAAAAACCTTGTATAGCTTTCCTGGTGGTCTTTATCAACAATACCAGTTTGCAAAATTCTCAGTTAACTTAACGCTAGAATTTGCCACTAGTCGCACGGCATTTGTTGTTACCGAAATCACCAATCATTCCACCTCCCCTTTAGCTCTTACGATCAGCTTTTCCGGTGGCCTAAATCAGCAATGGGATCAACAACAAAAAATAACGGATATCGTGCCTGACTGGTCGCCAAAATTAACCGCTTCTTCAACTGGCATTAGCTATCAATTTTCAGCAGTCAATGCGATTTGGGATATGTTATTGACTTCCGAGGCCAGTTATCAGATCCAACGTTCAATTGCCACTAACACTAAGATAACCCCTGAATCACATAATTATCACAGCATTGCGAAACTAAAGCTGGCAGCACAGCAAACAACTCGCATAACTTCAACACAAAGTTATTTTCATACCAAAGATGAAAAAACTAACGAACAAGCGGTTATCGCTAAAATATTAGCTTCACCCGAGCACTATCAAAGCGCCAATCAACAGCGCTGGTCAGGCTACTTGGCCTCTATTTCAGACAATAACAAAGCAACCAGCAGTAAAATAAGCAATGAACAACAAAAACTGGCGATAAAATCACTGGAAACCTTAATCGTTAACTGGCGCAGTCCGGCAGGCAATATTTTACATCATGGTATCACGCCATCGGTTACCGCACGCTGGTTTAACGGTCTATGGGCTTGGGACAGCTGGAAACACGCAGTAGCACTTGCCGATATTGCGCCAGAGCTTGCCAAGGAAAATATTCTGGCAATGTTTGATTATCAGGTTGCAAATGACGACCCTCTAAGACCGCAAGATAATGGCATGGTGATTGACGCCATTTTTTATAACAAAGATCAGGCTCGTGGTGGCATCGGCGGTAACTGGAATGAAAGAAACACTAAACCGCCACTGGCAAGCTGGGCGGTTTGGCAAGTCTATCAAGCAACACAAGATAAGGACTTTCTCACTCAGCTATTTCCAAAACTGATCAGTTACCATCAATGGTGGTATAAAAACCGCGATCACAACCAAAACGGCCTGGTTGAATATGGCGCGACTAAACACAGATTTCATAACGACATAAGTGGTGAACTCACTTTTCAGGTAAGCTATAACGCACCTGGCTTAATACAAGATAACGCGCTTGACTTTTCACGCTGTCAGCAAGTAAAAACATTCTCTTATTTATGCCATAACAATCAACTATATCAAGAAGTACTGGCAACAGGTCAGTATAATGCATTAGAGATAGGTGCTCAGCACGGCGCAGCCTGGGAATCAGGTATGGATAACGCCGCCCGTTTTGGTTTTATCTCCCCCCAGCAGCTCGCACAATATGCCAGCAGCCGTTATCAGGGGGATATTCAACGCGCACAACAAGACTGGCAGGTAGAATTTTTTGCCAATCATAACTTGCAAGATCAATTAGTCGGCTATTCCATTAACCAAGAATCTGTCGAATTGAATACTTACCTTGCCCATGAAAAACAATTACTGGCAAAAATGGCCAATATCCTCAATAAGCCTGCTCTTGCCAAACAATATCAGCAACAGGCAGAAAAACTGAGCACGCGTATCAACCAGTGTTTTTACGATACTAACAGCCATTTTTATTACGACAGAAAAATAACGGATAAAACAGTTAGCGCTAACAGTTGTCAGGGAGAATTATTAACCTACCGAGGCAAAGGCCCAGAAGGCTGGAGCCCATTATGGGCAAAAATCGCCGATAAAGACAAAGCGCAACGAGTAATTAAAACCATGTTAGATAAAAAAGAATTTAACAGTTTTATCCCTTTTGGCACAGCGGCATTAAGCAATCCGGCTTATGATAAAGATATCTACTGGCGAGGTCGGGTGTGGCTCGATCAATTTTACTTTGCCATCCACGCATTAAATAATTACGGTTACCGCACACAGGCTCAGCAAATGCTGAACAAATTTTATCAAAATGCTGATGGACTCAATGCAGAACAACCGATTCGAGAAAACTACAATCCACAAACTGGTGAAATGCAAGGCGCCACCAATTTTAGTTGGAGCGCTGCCCATCTGTTAATGTTATATAAAGACTTTCAGCACTAACCCCCATTATCATATAGGCTAAATATTCACGAATTTTAGCCTATATCACTTGGATATAATCTTGTACATTTTGCTAAAAACCACTAATTTGCAGAACAAGTTGGCGCTTTTCAGTGGTTAATGAACGGAGTAAGATAGGCGCAGCATTAATAGAATATAAGTTATGAAAATTATCGCTAAGCCAGACAGTTCAAATTCAGTAGGCAAAACTAACGACGAACAACAACCAATAAAAACCGTCAGCAAATATGTTTACCAAGGTAGCGAAAAACAGCTACTCCAAGATCAAGTGATCACCGAACTACCATTACAGATACGCCTTATTTGGAGCGCCGACCAGCAAATAAACAGTAAAATTTTTTCCATCACTATGCGTACTCCAGGACAAGATCGCGCTCTTATCCTTGGCCTCTTGTACTGTGAAGGCATTATCAAAAGCCTAAATGATATAGTGAAAATCTCGGCAGAGTCTGAATCTGCTAACCAGTGGGAAGTAAAACTTGCGGCGCATTGTCAGCCCGATTTAACTGGCCTAGAGCGTTATCAGCTCAGCTATAGCAGCTGCGGTTTATGCGGCACTACCTCATTAAAATCGTTAGAGCTAAAAAATCCACCAATCTTATCAGATACTCGTCATTGGCTTGCGGCGTCTAGCATTTATGCCCTGCCAGAATTAATGATCTCCCAGCAAAAATTATTTCAGCAAACCGGCGGCGTTCATGCCGCGGCATTGTTTGATGAACATTCACAGTTGATCCAGCTTTGCGAAGATCTTGGCCGCCACAATGCGATAGACAAACTGGTCGGTTCATTGCTTGATGCTCAGACAAAACTACCAGAAAACTCTACACTGGTGGTAAGTAGCAGAGTCAGTTTTGAAATAGTACAAAAAGCGGTAATGCTCGGTGTGCCGGTATTAATTGCCGTTGGCGCACCAACTGATTTGGCAATTAGCGCAGCAAAACGTTTTAACCTAAGCTTAATTGGCTTTGCTAACAGCCAATCTTTTAACTTGTATCACGGTCATTGGCGGCTTAACGCCTTACCTGAGGAATAACCATGTCAAAAAATTTATCTCAGTTGGCACGCAGAAAAGGGATTGATCATACCCTGTTCCAACAACTTGTGATCAAGGAAGATAGCCGCTCTAAAGATCAGCGTAAACAATTAGCGAAAGACTTTTTAATTGGTGAAGCAATCGTCCACGGCACCGCCAGTTTTTATGATTTCATCGATGGTGATAATGCCAATAAAAAAGCTTATGTCTGTAATGGTTCTTCCTGTTTATGTGCCGGTAGCCAAGATCAGGTAAAAGAAAAATTGCTAGCTGAATTTTCAGAAAATGATATTGGCCATGTCACCTGCCTTGGCCGCTGTAGTGAGAACAGTTCATTTCAAATCAATGGCAATAACTTTTCCGGCGAAGATATTAACAACTTACCGCATATAGTAGCTCAAAGCCTGAGCGACTCTCAGGAAAATTATCATGTTAACTGTATGATGGATCAAGCCATTCTTACCGCTGAAATTAACGATGTTGCTAAGTATTACCAGCTGTTTACTGAATTACAGCAACAAGATAGCCAAACAATATTAGATAGAGTATCGCAATCCGGATTACGCGGTCGCGGTGGTGCAGGTTTCCCGACAGGCTTTAAATGGCAATCATGCCGTGATATTGAAAGCGAAGAAAAATATATCGTCTGTAATGCCGACGAAGGTGATGCCGGTGCGTTTAGCGATCGTTATTTATTGGAACAGCGCCCGCATGCGGTAATGTTTGGCATGTTAATGGCGGGCTTTTTGGTCGGTGCAACAACCGGGGTGTTATATATTCGCGATGAGTACCCTGCGGCAATTAGCGCCACAGAGCAGGCAATAATTGAGTTTAATCAACTGGCGTTAGACATCGACTTTTCATTTAAAGTTATACGCGGCGCTGGTGCCTATATCTGTGGCGAAGAAACCGCACTACTACGCTCTATAGAAGGTCAACGTCCGCTAGTTTCCGTCAGGCCGCCATTTCCAACCCAAAGTGGTTTATTTGGTTGCCCAACGGTATTAAATAACGTTGAAACCTTTGCTTCGATTCACTGGATTTTATCCGGTAATGAACAAGCCTATCAGACATTAGGCAATGGTAAATCTACCGGTAGCAAATTAATTTCATTAGATGGCAGTTTCGCCAAGCCTGGCATTTACGAAGTGGCCATGGGAACACCGCT
>CAZUHQ010000063.1:0-20513 GCA_964620605.1 uncultured Thalassotalea sp. | reverse complement strand
CGTTGTTTGCAATTTCGTTAATTACTAATCCCAGATTGGGCTCATTGGCTAAGGTTTGCATTCGTTTACGTAAAACCTCTTTGTATTTTAACCATTGAGGCTTACCCCATTTTTTGATCGTATATGCGCGGATAGACTCTAAATCTTTTTGTGCATAGCCACTAAGTAAAAAGGGGACATTACTCATAACTTCCAGAATCAAGCTGATCTAAAAAAGTATCGCCATCGACTAAATCATTTTCGTTGATGTTGGCAAAGCGAGATTTGACCAGTTCCATTTTTAACTGTTCAATTTTATTGTATTCATCACTGGATAAAACGACTGCGACAGGATGGCCATTTTTTTTAATTTCAATGGGTTCTGATTGAACTTTTATTAGCATTTTGCCAAAGTGAGTTTTGGCTTCATTAGCATTTAAACTGTGCATAGTTATTGCCTCAAAAGGAATTGTTTTCACTATAGCTAAATTGAAAAAATCGGTCAAATCGAACGATTCGTTTAAACTTTTGCAGCAATGTTCAGGTACTTAAAAAACTGCTACCATCAATATGATACAGGTTAAGCTATTTTTTAATATGATTAAATGACACAACAAAAATTCACTTTTACTATTATCAAAAAAGACTGGTATAAAAGACGTCAGCCAATTGGTAGGCAAGCGTATCCGGTTAGCGTTAGCATTGCTGATTACCAGGCAACCCACAACCATTTCTGCAATATGATCGTGCATTACAATGATGACTCAGAAAAATCCTTAATTGCGCGGGTGATATATAATAAACTGAAAGAGCAGTGGACAGTTGATGGCATGGAAGTTGCCGTTATTGTCAGCGAATAACGTCAGCGAATAACGTCAGCGAACAGTAACGTCAGCGAACAGTAACATTTTATTTCACAAGGCATATTTTATGACAGCAAATCATCAAGCATCAGAGCATTATAACAATGTCGCCAGTTGCTTGTGCGGTAAAATTCGCTTTACGGTGACACAGTTTTTACCTGCGGTGGCACATTGCCATTGTGTCATGTGTCGTAAGTTTCACGGCGCGGCATTCTCGACTTTTGCCGAAGTGAAAAAACAAGATTTGCACTGGTTAAGTGGGCAAGAGCATTTGGCCGCCTATCGCGCGGGAAATGATACGGTGCGAAAATTTTGCCAGTGTTGCGGCTCGAGTTTGCTGTTTGAGTCGAACTATAATCGTCAGGATAATACCATTGAGGTTGCGCTAGCAGTGTTTGATCGCCTTGGGTTTATCGAAGTCAAAGCCCATATTTTTGTTAAATCTAAAGTTCACTGGCTAACTGTGAACGATAAACTACCGAAATACTTGGCATTTAGGGAATAGCTGACGCAGTTTTGAAAAGTGCTAGCTCAATTGAAAAATACCTGGCGTAGCTTTAAACGCTTAAATAGTTTCAATCACCAACTGGTTTCGACCATTACGTTTTGCCTGATAAAGCAGTTTATCGGCGCTGAGTAATATTTCCTCCGGGCTATTTGCCTGATCGTCATTAACAACCACTGCGCCTATGCTGATGGTCAGGTAGTTAGAAACTTCAGAATATTCATGGGGAAATTCCTTGCCTTCCACCGCCTTTAGCATATTGTTCAGTACTAGAGTCGCGCCAGCCAGGTCGCTGTCGGGCAGGAGAACAACAAATTCTTCGCCGCCATACCGGGCAGAAAAATCACGCGGTCGGTGTAGGTTTTCTTTTATCGTGGTCGCCACTTTTTTCAGCGCGATATCACCGGCACCATGACCATAGTTATCGTTGTATTGCTTAAAGTAATCGACATCGATTAATGCCACTCCTAAGTATTTTTGATCCCTTTTATTGGCGGCTATTTCGTCTTTAAGCACTATATCGAGTTTACGGCGGTTGGAAATACCGGTTAAGGCATCGAGGTGGGCGAATTTGTCGAGCATTTTTCGTTGTCTGATCAGCTCTAAATGCATTAATACCCGGGCAATAACAATATTGGCTTTAAAGGGTTTGTAGATATAATCACAACCGCCAAGATCAAAGCCACGCTCTTCGTCGTCACTGTTGGCCAGGCCGGTAACAAAAATCACTGAGATTGCCATAGTCACAGGATTGTTTTTGAGCTCTTCTATGACTTCAAAGCCGGATCTATCCGGCATCACCACGTCTAACAACATCAGGTCGGGAACATGCTTTTTCGCCAGCTCAATCGCCTGTTCGCCATTTTTGGCAAAAATAATGGTGGCTTCTTCCTGTAAAAGCTCTTTGAGAATTTTTCTGTTGGCTTTTTCATCATCCACAATGAGAATTTTTTGATCTACACGTCCCATGGTACTTCTTAGCAGAACTCTTGTTATTACATTTACGGTTAAATATAAGCAAAACTATAGCTTAACACTCTGCCCCCGCTGAACACTACAAGGGCTTTATTATTCTATGTTAATGTAATTCTGTGGTCAGTGCCTTAATTTTTTTTATTGCATCTGCATATTCAATATCTTCAATGCTGTCGGCAATTTGTTTTGCCCTACCGCTGTGCTTGGTGCCTTTCGTGAGCTGTAATAGCTGTGGCAATAAATCTTCCGCTTCGGCATTTTCTTTTTCAACTAAAGCTTGCATTGAATCAAGCAGGGCAGAAAGCTTGTTATGATCGCAGTCAATGGCTGGAGCCGAGCTTATTTCCGTGTGTTTTTGTGTAGTGACATTAGTGTTGTTATCCTTATCAGATGTTGAAATCTGCGCAAGCGCCGACACAATATTATTGAGTTCAATACAGGTTTCTGCCACTAATAAGCTTGCCGCCTCTGGTTTTTCTTTCAGTTGAGCCTCGAGCTGGGTCGCGCGTTTAGCTAAGGTGGCAGCGCCAATATAGTTAGCGTTCGACTTTAATGAATGGGCAATTCTAAACGCTTCTTCATACTCTTTATTGCGATATACTTCTCGTAAGCCGTCAACCGTGTGCTGATAATTGTGATTAAAATCTTGTACCAGCTTTTGGTAGATGTGTTTTCTGCCGCCCATCGCTTTGATTGCGTTATTAATATCTAAACAACCAAGTTTATCTAATTCGGCCAAAAACCGTTCACTTTGCTCGTCGTTCGCAGGCGATTTTTTCACTGTTGCTGATTTTGTTTTCGCTACTGTCGTTTCAGTTGAAAGCTGTGGTTTATCTGTTTGAGATTTTCCTAACCATTTCGACACTAGCGTGAACAAGTCGTTTGGATCTATCGGTTTTGTAAAGTAATCGTTCATGCCAACATCCAGGCAGCGTTGCAGTTCTTCCTGCATCGCATGGGCGGTCATGGCAATAATTGGCAGATCATTTAACTCTGGCCGTTTACGAATTTCTTTGGTGGCGGTTAAGCCGTCCATTTCCGGCATTTGTAAGTCCATAAACACCAGGTCATAGCGTTTATTTGCGAGTTTTTCTAATGCGATTTTACCGTTCTCTGCAACATCTATTTTCGCATGGGTTTCTTCTAAAAAGCCTAATACTACTTGCTGGTTCAGTGCGTTATCTTCAACCAGTAAAATATCGGCACTCGATAAATCTAATGCCCCTTTATTTGCTAATGGACGTGGCTTGCTACTGTCAATTTTCAGGGCATTGGTCATGGCGTCCAGTAACAATGAAGCGTCGACTGGTTTTTCCAAAAAGCCGTCAATGCCTGCCGATTGTGATAATGTCATGGCATCGTTTTTATCAAATGCGGTAACCATAAGCACTGAAGGTAAGCTGTTTTTTGCTTTTATTTGATTAATGGCATGAGCCAATTCTATGCCGTCCATTTTCGGCATTCGCCAGTCGGTGATAACGAGATCATAAGGCTGATCGGCGAGCAGGGCATTATCAATTAATTCTAATGCGTTTTGCGCACTGTTTGCTGTGGTGATTTTACAACCAAACTGTTGCAGTAAATCTTCCATCACACTTAAACACAGCGAGTTATCATCTACTACCAACACGTTAATACCGTCGATCATCATAGTATTGCTGGCGATAATTTCACTTTGCGCTACCTGCTCAAAGGTAACATTAAAGCTAAAGGTACTGCCTTCACCTAAGGTACTGTTTACCCAAATATCACCACCCATTAAGGTGGCTAACTGTTTACAAATCGATAAACCTAAGCCGGTGCCGCCAAATTTGCGGGTAATCGAGCTGTCGGCCTGACTGAATGACTTAAACAGCTTGTTCATTGACTCATCTTCCAGGCCGATGCCGGTATCTGACACATGAAACTCAATTTTATTCGGCGCTTGCTCGTTAATATTAACTGCTATTAGCACATGGCCGCTTTCGGTAAATTTCACCGCATTAGTGACCAGGTTGACCAGAATTTGCTGTAGACGTACCGGGTCAGATTTAATTTGCTTAGGCACATTGGGCGCTACTTTAACAACTAGCTCCAGCCCTTTGCTATGAGCCTTTAATGCGCAGATATTGGCGGTTTTTTTCAATAAGCCATCGATATTCATCATCACTGATTCAATGGTCATTTTACCGGCTTCAATTTTTGAAAAATCGAGAATGTCGTTAATTAAGCCAAGCAGCGCCTGTGACGAGTCCTGGGTTTTTTCAATTAAGTCTTTTTGATGATTATCCAGTTTTGTTTTCAGCGCCAGGTGGCTAAGACCGATAATAGCGTTCATTGGTGTGCGAATTTCATGGCTCATTTTCGCTAAAAATTCACTTTTTGCCTGGGTGGCTTTTTCCAGCTCGGCGGTGCGGTTAGCCACCTGAAACTCTAAGTTACGGTTGATATCAAGCAGGCTTAAGTGGTTTTCTACCCGAGATAATAATTCGTGCTTGGAAATCGGCTTAGTTAAATAGTCATTGCCACCAACCGAAAAACTTTCTACCAGATCTATCACCTGATTTTTTGCGGTTAAGAAAATGACTGGCAACTCATTAAGGGTAAATTCTCTACGCAGGGTTTTACATACTTCGTAGCCCGACATTTTCGGCATCATGACATCGAGCAGGATCAAATCAAACGGTCTTTGGTTCTCCTGCTCAGGATTTTCGCTATCGCGTTTTTGATTCGCTTCATGAACAAGTGCCAATGCCTGCCTGCCGCTTGAGGCTTCACTGATTTGATACCCCATAATATTAAGGTGATTGAACAATACCTGACGGTTAATCGGGTCATCGTCCACCACCAAAATATGAAAGTTACTGTGGTCAATAGTGGCTTCTTTATCCAGTGCCTTTTCCTGCTCTTCGACACTGACATATTCAATTTCATTTTCCAGGTGCTGTAAGCGGTTCAGTTTCTGCTGATTGGTTAATTTAACGACATTGGTAACGTCGGTGATTTGATCGGTATTAATCGGCAGGGTAAAGGCAAAGCAGCTGCCTTCACCTGGTGTAGATGTCAGGTAAATATTACCGCCGTGTAATTCCACTAATTGTTTAGTGACCGCAAGGCCTAAGCCCGTACCGCCCTGGTTACGATTATCACAGCCTTGTAGCTGCTCAAACGAATTAAAAATAATCGCGTGCTTGCTCGCCGGAATACCGACACCGGTATCAATTACCGATATTTTAATAACATTGCCAATATGTTCAGCATTGACTGTCACTTCACCTTGTTCAGTAAATTTAATCGCATTGCCAACTAAATTATAAAGAATTTGTTCAACTCGACTTTCATCGGCATTGACTAACGGCAGGTTATTGGCAACGTTGTTTTTTAAAACTACCGCTTTATCTCCAATTAATGGCGTTGAAACCGTTAGCACCACATCGGTCAAACTATGAAGCTCTACACCACTGGTATGGAGTTTCAGGTTGTGATTTTTAAGCTTGGAAAAATCCAAAATATCATTGACTAAATGCGATAAGCGCTTGCCACTGGCAACCACCATGGCCAGATTTTTGTTCGCGGCTTCCGGTAATTGTCCGGCAACACCGTCAATCAAAGATTCTGCCAAGCCAATAATACCATTAAGCGGGGTACGCAACTCGTGTGAAGTGTTTGCTAAAAATTCATCTTTTAAACGATCGGCGCGAGTTAAGCGAATATTAATCGCATGTTCTTTTAAGCGCTGATAATTTTGACGATATAAAATAAAGCCGATAATGCCAATAAAGGCCAGCGAGTACAAAGTATAAGCCCACCAGGATAACCAGGGCGCAGGGAGTACGGTAATAGGTAGCGATTTACCTTGCTCGTTCCAATAGCCGTCACCGTTGCTGGCTTTAACCCTTAAGGTGTAATAGCCAGAGGGCAAGTTAGTATAAGTAGCGCGGCGGTTTTTCGCATCGGTATAAATCCAGTTATCATCAAAGCCTTCCAGCATATAGGCATACTGATTATTCATTGGATCGGAAAAGTGCAGCGCGGCAAAATCAAATGACACCAGTTTTTCGTTATGGGTTAGTGTGAGTCTGCTTAGCTCATTAATAACCGAATCTATGGTAAAGGCTTTTTTATCTTCCGTTTCATGGTCGAGTTTGACGTGATTATTGTTAATTCTAAAGTCGGTAAATACTACGTTTGGTAAGGTGGTATCGTCTTTGATATTTTCAGGTTTAAAATGAACATAGCCATTTACTCCACCAAAATAGAATTCTCCCGATTGGTTTATATATCTCGAAAATGTGGCAAATTCTTTAACTAATATTCCGTCGTTTTTATCGTAATTTTTAAACGTTTCGGTTTTAGGATCAAAGCGTGAGATCCCTTTGTTAGTGCTTAACCAAAGAGAGCCCTGATTATCTTCTAAAATGCCATAGATCAGATTGTTGGAAAGGCCGTTTTCTTCTTGATAACCAGTAAATTGTTCGCTGACAGGATCAAATTTATTAAATCCCCCCATAGTGCCAAGCCACAGATTACCTTTTTTATCCTGATGGATATCTGTTACCCAGTTGTTATCTAATGCACTATTGGTGGTTTGATAATGTTTAAAGGTATTATTAACTGGATCGAATTTATTTAAGCCCCCCATAGTGCCAAGCCATAATATGCCATTTGGATCTTGGTAGATGGCCCAAATGTTATCATCAGATAACGAATTTTTATCATCAGGATTGTGCTTGTAATGAGTAAATGTTTGTTTTTGAATATCAAAACGATTCAAACCGCCGCCCCAGGTGCCAACCCATAAGGTATTATCATCACTTTTTAGCATTGGGAGGATGAGATTGTGGCTGAGACTCTTATCGTTATTCGGCTCGTGTTGATAATGAGTAAATATCTTTTTCTCAGGATCAAATAAATTAAGGCCGTTAAATGTTCCTAACCAAATGCCGTATGTTGGGTCTTTGATTAATGAGCCAACAATATTAGAGCTTATGCTATTAGCGTTTTGTGGATCATGTTGAAAATGAGTGAATTCTCCGGTTGTTCTATTATACTCGTTTAAGCCGCCATCATAAGTACCAATAAAAAATCTATTATTATCATACTCTAAAAAGGAGATAATATTGTTACTACTGAGGGTGTTTTCTTTACTAATGTTCTGATTGGTGTGATTAAATTGTTCATTTAACGTGTTGTATTTATCAATCCCCCAAACGTAATTTCCTATCCAAATATTATCAGCATTATCAGTAATAATTTGTGTGATTTCATTATAGCTAATACTTTTCGGGTCTTGATTATTCGCTTGATAATGCTCAATTGCATTGGTTGTTATGTTTACTTGGTAAACGCCATTGGCTTTACTGCCAATCCACAGAGCATTTTGATGTATTAACAGTGAAGTGATATGGATATTTTTTAAGGATTTTGTGATCGCATCAAGGCTTAGCATCTTTTTTGTATGCTTATCATAAACGGCTAAACCATTTACAGTGCCGAGCCATATTTGATTATTCCCCTCAATAATCGACGTGACTACTTGACTGTTGTCAGGTAACTCTATTGCTTTAAAGTTAATATTGTTAAGAGTTGTGTGTTTCAAGCCATCTTTCTGAGTGGCGACCCATAAGGTATTGGTACTATCAATAAATAATGAACGTATGTTTTGATTTTTTAAATAATGAATGAAGTTTTTACCGTCAAATTGATCCAAGCCTTTGTTAGTGGCAATCCAGTAATTTCCATTGTTATCTTGGGTGATATCATTAATGGAATTATTGATTAAGCTGTTATTATTGCCTTGTTGATAAACAAAATGGTCAAAGGTATTTAAGCGCTTATTAAAACGGTTAAGTCCAGCAGCTGTACCAACCCATACGTTATTCGCCTTATCTTCAAATAACGTGGTTATATTGTTATTGGAGATAGAGTTGCTTTTTTCTGGTAAATTCTGAAAAATAGTAAATTGATAACCATCATAGCGGTTTAAACCATCGTTAGTACCAATCCATAAAAAACCTTCACTGTCATATAAAAGTGATTGTGCAGAGCTCTGAGATAGCCCTTGTTCCCTAGTTAAGTGTTCAAATGATGCTGAAAATGCGGGGAACTGAATAAGTGAAAATATTAAACTGGTTAAAAATAAAGGCATGAAACGCATAACGCTATCTTCTTAAGTATTTTGATATCTAATTTTTAGCTTTTTACTTGAACAGCTTAAATTTATTATCACAGGACAACAAGTAATTATTTTTTCCGCTTAGCGGATTTATCGCTTGACTTCATTTTTGCAGTGCTACTATTCTGGATATACTTATGCCACCATAAGTGATTATTTTAAAAAATGTTAATTTTCCAGTTGTTCTACTAAAAAACTTTAAGGATAAAAAATATGACTAATACTGAACATTTACATCAAGAAGGCGTGTTAAATAAAGACGAGTTATCAGCCGAGCATGCTGAGGCGATTGATAGCTTATCGAAAGAAGAAGTTGAACAGTTAAAGTCGATGCATCAAAATGCAAATAAGGGGAAAGATAAACCTGTAGGTATTATGGTTTAATGTATTCAGTTAATACCGCTCAAAATCACTTTGAGCGGTTAACTCAAAATTTACAGCTGCTTGAAGCGCGAGCTTGTGATGCTAACGAGCGCTTTTCTCAATTAGCGCATCATCCTGAAGTTATTATTGCGCAATGTAAAACCAATTATCATACCGCTAATGCTGCGGTGCCGATGATGAAAGAAGTGATCCGCTGCGCAAAATTATTACCAGATGATCCAGTATCCGCGCCATTAATTGCTTATATGGAGCAGCATATCCCGGAAGAAACCGGACACGACCAATGGTGTTTGGATGATTTAGCGGTGATGGGAGTATCGAAAGAAGAGGTACTGTCTCAACTGCCTTCCCCTAATATTATGGCGCTATTAGGCAACCAATATTATATGATCAGACATCAACACCCGGTGGCGTTTATGGGATATTTAGCGTGTTTGGAAACGCATCATCCTACAGTTGCATATGTTGAAGGGCTGATTGAAAAGTCGGGTTTACCTAAAGCGGCATTCGGCGGTTTGATGCACCACGCGAAGATTGATCCATATCATAAACAGGATATTATTGATACGTTAAATAACATACCGTTAACCGAGCAGCAATACCAGTTGGTGGAGCGAAGCGCTTTTTTGTCATTGCGCTATGTTGCTTTGATGATGGAAGATGTTTGTAAAGCTGCACCGATAACTGAAGAGACAACGGTGTAAGTTGATAACTATTTAGAGCTTCAATTGAAGCTCTTTTTTAAGGATAAGAGAACTTAGAATATGGAAGTAGTGCATAGAAGAACACTTTTACCTGATCCATTTGATGCTAGAGATCATTATTTTTGTGATATTCATGGTCATAAATCTGAGGTGTTTTCTAACCCTGATAATTCTGCTGATAGCAAGAACCTTTGCTCAGTTAAACAGCAGATTGCCCAGCAGATAAAACCGCAAGTGGATTTACGTGAATTATTAACTTCAGAGATAATTAATCAGGGCTTACTTAATTCCTGTTCTGCCTGTGCAATCGCAGTGGCTGCTGAGCTTTACCTTATACGAGATCGCCAGCCCTTTATTGATGAAAATGCCAGTAATATCGATGCCTCTCAGATGTTTGTTTATTACAATGAACGGGTGATGGAAGATAAGGTGGATATGAATGCGCCAGTTTTTATTCGTAATGGCATTAAATCTCTATTTAAACATGGCATTTGTTCGGAAAAATCCTGGCCTTATCCTGAAATGGCAATGCCTGAAAGTTTATATAAATTAATGGCTACAGGCACCGCAGAGCAAATCCAGCAAGAAGTTAATCGTATATTATCTGAGCATCAGGATGAAATTCAGTCAGCTGTTAAGGAAAAACCATCAGAACAAGCAATTAAGCAAGCAGGAAAACATATTATTAATCGTTACTGTCGGTTAGATGAAGAGGATGACTTAACTGAACTGCGTTTAGCATTATCAAAAGGCATGCCGGTAATCTTTGGCATGATGGTGCCAAGAAGTTTTTATGCGATTAAAGAAGATGGTGTCATGACAATGCCAAGCCCAACAGATGTCAGGTTAGGCGGGCACGCGTTATTGGCTGTTGGTTACGATGATAAAAGTGAAATGTTTATTGTTAGAAACTCTTGGGGCGAGGAGTTTGGCGATAAAGGCTATTGTTATATGCCGTATGAATTCTTCTGCTCTAAATTTGAGCAAGACGGTGAGCCGCAGGATAATACCTTTAGCTACTGGTGTTTAACCCACGAATAAAAGTTTGTTGTGCCTTGCTGCTCGTGACAACCTACAGCTTTGTTGAACTTCACTTCGTTCAGGTCAACCTACAATTTCTGTAGGTCGATTCGAATGAAATGAGGCTCGACTTTATTGTTATCTTTTCGCACCTCGTGTTGCTCATGACAACCTAGATTAATTCAAATTTAATACGCCAGCTGGCCTGTCTTTAAAATCTGGCATTGGCGGTGTTTCACCCACTAAAGCCAGAGTGAGGTAGCAATTACTCATTGAAAGTAATAAGTTGTTTTCAATTAGAAATGTTAAACATTGATTAATTTCATCATCATCAATTTCTTGGTCAATTGCTGTTACCTTTGATTTCAATCGTTCAAAAGTTATGGGTTCATCACATAACCGATAAACATTCGCCATTAATCCTGAAAGAATATGAACGGAATTGGTTGAAACTTCTCTGGTATCGACAACAACAATTTGTTCATCTTTATCACACATATAAAGCAGTGGAAATGAAGAATTACTCCATTGCTCAAACCATAGTTTTATCTGTGTTTGTAGGTTGTTGTGTGATGCTGTTTCGGGGGGCGTGGTACCGTTTAAGCTAAATATATTGTCTTCTTTTTCTGATTGATGATTATGAAAATAGGCAATGTTTAATAAATTTTGTCCTGTTAATGGATAGATATATTGATAGCTTTTAGCTGGGGCTAATTCCAAACCATATTTGTCCGGGGTCTTGTGATAAGGACTGAAACGTGGAAATGTTAGTTTCAATAGATTTGGATGTGGCGGTTGTAGGTGAGTGATTAGTGGAATAACTTCTGCCATTTCATCATACCACTGTTCTTGTTCGCCAGGAGCGCCGTATAAAATGTTCCAGAAAACGTGAATGCCATAATTTCTTAGCCATTTCAATGCTGAAATATTCTGAATGCCAGTCACGCCTTTATCGACTAGTTTTAAAAAACCATCGTGCAGGCTTTCAAAGCCGGGTTGTACCCAGTTGATTCCTGCTTTTTTATATTGTTCTACATGCTGCTTTTTTAAGTTGGATTTGGTTTCAAAAAATAAATTGTATTGGCGCTCCTCACTTAATTCTGGCAATAAGGTTTTCATGTATTCTTGAGGGAAAATATTATCGACAAGCTCAAATTTATGAACATTATATTTATCTGATTGTTGTTTAAATTCATCTATTACTGCTTCGGCAGATTTACACCTGTGCTCCATACTGAGTCCGTTTAACCCACAAAAAGTACAATGTTTTTTTGCCCCCCACCAACAGCCGCGAGATGTTTCTGCGAGTAAGCCTGGAGAGATAAATTCAGTTAAATTTAAGTTGTTCAGCGTTTCAAAATAACTATCGTAAGTTGGCGCTTTTACTTGGCTCATATCTTCAATATAACCGCGGGGCGGTTGTTTGTTTTCAGCAGCATTGCTGATTAATAAATCGCTATGCCCTTGAGCAATAAAGCCGTGTGGCAGGTTATGAGGGCTGATGTGAACATCGTGCATTAATTTATCGATAAATTCGCCAATAACCGCGTCACATTCGCCGGAAAACACGTAATCTACCCAGGTAAAATTTTCACTTATGGTTTGACCCATGATGCTTTCGCAGTTGGCACCGCCCATTATGGTAATAATGTTAGGGTTAAGTTCTTTTAGTTTCTTTAATAATGCTAATGAGGCGCAGTTTTGTTGGAAGGTAGAAGTACAGGCGACGATTTTCGGGTTTGTTTGATAAATACGCTCTGCAAGTTTCATAATGTAGGTTTCCGCTTTATCGCGTACCCGGAAAATATGTTGCTTTTGTACTTCGGTAATATCGCTAAATAGTGCAAAAAATTGCTCGTCGGTATTCGGTTTATTGGGGAAAGCTGCATGAGAGAATGTCCACTCACCCAGCATATGATGAAAGTGAGAGTTATCAATCTCATCATACTCTGCCAATCCGATGATTTTGGCAAATTCTAAATTAGCGTAGATCACATCAACCGCATGGTTGTATTCCTTGATATAGGTTTCTATTAGTCCTAATGCCAGTGACGGGCGGATAATGGATGAATAGGGCATATTGACTAAGCAGACTGTTTCAGACATGTATTTGATTCTCTCTTATGCTCGAATGAGCCTGTTGTTATAATTCCTTTATTTAGTAAGTTAGCCTAGTTACCATAAAAATTAAATCATTAATTGCTAATTATTAAAGTATATAGAGCTTAGCTGCGTTTAGATCGAGTTAATGCTAAAACAATAAACTAAAAGTAGCACCGCTTTTTGAGTTATTAAATGCTTTGATATTACCACCATGTGTCAGCATGATTTGCCGGCTCAGTGCCAGGCCAACACCCGAGCCATTGCGTTTAGTGGTAAAAAACGGCACGAATATTTTATCCAGCGTATCGTTGGCGATGCCACAACCGTTATCACTAATTTCTAAGATAATCCGACCGCGTTTATTTAATTGTCCCTGAATCGATACTTGAGGTTTGGGGGCGTCGATAAGTGCGTGCTCGGCATTCTGTAACAGGTTGAGCAGTAATTGTTCTATCATGTTGACATCAACAGTAAAGTCTAGCTCCTTAGGGGTAACGCTGATTGACAATTGAATGCCTCGTTCGGCCCAATTTTGAGTCGCAAGCTGTTGAACCTGAGTTAATAATGTTGTTACCTTGATGGTTTTGAGCGTCGGAGCAGGCAGTTTTGTCAGTTGTCGATAACTGCTAACGAAGTTCATTAACCCTTTACTGCGGGTTGCCACCGTTTGCACTGCATCTGTTACGTCTTGTAACTCTTCGCTGATCTCTGGTGAATCTAGGCTTTTTGTTTGAATCTCTTTTGTCAGTTCAGCAGCGGTTTGGGCGAGTGAGGCCACAGGGGTGATGCTATTCATTATTTCATGGGTTAGCACTCGTACCAGCTCTTGCCAGGCTTGTAATTGAGTGCGATCAAGCTCATTTTGAATATCCTGCATACTGAGCAAGGTTTCCTGCTGCTGATTAGCATTAAGTTGAGTTGTCGCTATGCTTAATTGATGCGTCATGCCATCTATTTGCATTTCTACCAGGCAATTTTCGCCAATCGCTAACTCTGTTAGTAGTTTTGGAAAATCAGGGTTAAATTGCGCTAAATCTTTGAGCTTAGTGACGCTATTACTGCCAAATAAACGCCGCGCGGCATTATTCCATAGCGTTAGTTGTTGATTGCTGCTAAGGCTTAGCAGCGGTACAGGTACGTGTTCTACCAGGGCTTTTAATTGACGAAGTTCCAGTTGTTGCTGATTACGCTCGCTTTGCAGTTTCTTAATGATTTCATCAAAAACCTTTCCCAGTTCTTCAAAACCTGCGCCGACATCCGGCAATGAAAAGCGCTGTGAATAATCGGCATAGCGTGCGGCGTCTAAAAAGCGCGTGAGTTCGGCATTGGTTTTTCTGACAAAACGTATTAGGTAATGAAATTGTATCACTAATAACAATGACATTAGCAAGATGGCGGCGTGAAAGCCTGGAGTGATAATAAAGTAAGCTAACAGTAATAAAGATAATAAGATCAATAGGGTGCGACTAATGATCAGCAGTGAAAAACGATTAAAGCCCATGTTTTTCCATCCTTCTATAAAGTGCCGCTCTGGTCAGCCCGAGTTCTTTGGCGGTGTGGCTGATATTGTATTTGTGCTTGCGAAGCGCCAGGCTAATGGTGTGTTTCTCTATTTTTTCCAGATTAAGCTCGTCACTGGCATGCCCGGTTAGCTGATGTTCAGTGGTAACGTTCGCCTGCGGCGCAGCTCCCTGTTCGATAACGGTTCGCCTGACCGTGCCAGATGATAACTGCAAGTCTTCTTCTTGAATCACCGATGACTGGGCCAGCACTACTGCACGTTCAATCGCATGACGCAGCGCCCGAATATTGCCCGGCCAGTTATCTTGCTCAAGTGCGCTGAGCGCTGATTTGCTAAGTGTTAGCGGATCTTTATGATATTTCTTTTGATAAAGTTCGACGAAATGCTTGGCAATCGGTGCTATATCCTGCGTTCGTTCACGTAAAGGCGGCAGTTCAATCTCAACGGTATTTAAGCGAAATAGCAAATCCTGACGAAATATACTGTCATCCAGAAGTTGTTGTTTGGTTAAATTAGTTGCGCAAATTACTCTGACATCTATTGCTACTGCTTTATTGCCACCAACGGGAGTGAGCTTGCGTTGCTCAAGCACAGTTAGCAATTTGGCTTGTAGATGTAGTGGCAGATTGCCGATTTCATCGAGGAATAGGGTGCCGCCATCGGCTGCCAGCAACCGGCCGATCCTGTCTTGATGGGCACCAGTAAACGCACCTTTTTTATGGCCAAATAATTCACTGTCAAATAAAGTTTCTGAAACTGCACCAAGATCAACTGACATAAATACTTGCTCGGCGCGCTTACTTTGTTGGTGAAGCTCTCGGGCGACCAGTTCTTTTCCTGTGCCATTTTCACCTAAGATCAATACATTAGCCTCGGTTGGGGCGCTGCGCTCGATTAAGCTGCGAACTTGCAAAAATGCTGGTGAGTTGCCAAGCATTAGTTGCTGTGACGTTTGGTTATTGGCCTGGATTAGCGCTTGGTTCGCTTGTTTTAACGTTTCGGCTTCATTGCGAGTTTTTCCGAGTTTAATTGCCGTTGATAGCGTGGCGATGACTTTTTCGTTTTGCCATGGCTTGGCGATAAAGTCGGTTGCGCCGAGCTTCATTGCTTCTACCGCGATATCAACACCACCGTGAGCGGTGATCATAATAACGATACTGCCAGGCTTTAATTTTAGGATTTTCTCCAGCCAGTAAAAGCCTTGCTCACCCGAACTTTCGCCTGGACCAAAATTCATGTCCAGTAAAATGACATCGAACGATTGTTCATTAAGTAAATTAGGGATTTGCTCCGGGTGATTGCAGATAGTGACGTTAGTAAAACGCCGTTTTAACAGCAATTTGGCTGCGGTTAGGATATCCAGATCATCATCAACAATTAAAATACTGCCATCTTGTTTCATTGGCTGTTCAAACTAATATTAAAAGTGTTCATTATCGTACAGTTAGTGTTCGTAAACGTACAGTAATTTTAGTGGTTATTTCTCTTTTTTAAAATAAATAACATAAAATCAATTGGTTAGATTTTGGCGTGAATCTTGTAATTGTCAACTCCATGCATTAACAAGTAAGTGAATTTCAGTAAATTTTATGAAAGAACAACAGCAAAGATTAACTCCGGTGGCCAATCAACAAGCTGCGGTTTCAGGTGCAGGTATGGATCGCAAAGTGGTGCGCAGCAATAAAAAGCCAGCTAAATGGCTGATTGTTGCGATAGTTATTATTGTTGCTGCCATCTTAGGTTATCAATATCTTAGCGCGCCGGGTGGTAAGGCTTTAGTGGTGGATAATCAGCGCATCGTTATTTCTGAAGTGGTAACAGGTACTTTTGAAGACTTTATTCCGGTACGTGGCCGGGTAACACCAGCAAAAACCGTATTTTTAGATGCGATTGAAGGTGGGCGAGTCGAACGTATTTTGGTGGAAGATGGTACCGAGCTTAACGCCGGTGACTTAATTGTTGAATTATCCAATGCATCATTGCAATTAAATGTTTTAGGCAATGAAGCGCGGGTTGCCGAACAATTAAATAATATGCGCTCGATTGAACTCAGTCTCGAGCAAAATCGTCTGCAACACAAAAGTAATATCGTTGATATTAATTATCAGATCAAAATGCTCACTCGCCAGTTAGCACGTGAACAAGCACTGGTGGCGACCGGAGCCATTAACCAGTCGAAATATGATGATACCCAGGATACCTTAAATTGGTACAAAAGCCGATTAGCAATCACGCTGGAAAGTCAGGCATCGGATACCAAGATGCAGGAAGCACAGCTCGCTTTTTTAAAAACTACGGCTCAGCGACTGGAAAGCAATCTGGCAATTTCTCGTCAGAACTTGGAAAACATGAATGTCAAAGCGCCAGTTAACGGCAAGTTGTCCGGTTTTAATGTTGAGATTGGTCAAAGCATTGGCCGTGGTGAACGTTTAGGGCAAATCGACACCCCGAATGACTTTAAGATCACCGCCTTTATTGATGAGTTTTATTTAGGCCGGGTCGATATTGGTCAGCAAGCAATATTTGATAACTATCAGTTAGCGATTGCAAAAATTTATCCGCAAGTACAAAACGGCCAGTTTGAGGTCGATTTTAAATTTGTCGGTGAGCAGCCAGTGGATATTCGCCGCGGTCAAACGGTGCAAATTAAACTGACCTTAGGGGATGCAACAAAAGCAACGCTGATCCCTAATGGCGCATTTTATCAGGATACCGGCGGTAATTGGATTTTTGTTGTTGCACAAGATGGCAGTGAAGCACTCAGACGAACAATACGCTTAGGACGCAGAAATAGCCGTTTTATTGAAGTGCTCGATGGCCTAGAGCCGGGCGAGCAAGTGGTGACCAGTCCGTACACCAGTTACCAGGAAATGCAGCGCTTGAAGTTGCGCTAGTGAAATATTGAGTTAGTGAAAGATATAACGATTACGAATTAAAAATTAAGGGGAATTGCATGTTAAAACTACATAACTTATCAAGAGTGTATCAAACCGATGATGTTGAAACGCTGGCGCTTAATAACGTTAATATTGAAATTGCCAAAGGGGAGTTTGTTGCCATTATGGGGCCGTCAGGCTGCGGAAAATCAACCTTATTAAATACTATCGGCATGCTGGATTCGCCAAGCAGCGGTCAGTATTTATTTAACGATGAAGACATTTCCGGCTATAGCGAAGCACAGCTCTCAGCGATACGTAAAAAAAATATCGGTTTTATTTTCCAAAATTTTAACCTGATTGATGAATTAACGGTGGAAGAAAATATCGAACTGGCACTGCTTTATCATAATATTCCAGCCGCCGAGCGCAAACAGCGTGTCGTTAAGGTGATGGACAAGGTAGGTATTGCTCATCGTGCTAAACATATGCCAAGCCAGCTTTCCGGTGGTCAGCAGCAACGCGTGGCGGTGGCGCGTGCTGTGGTCGGCGATCAGGCGATGATCCTTGCCGATGAGCCAACCGGTAATTTAGACAGTGCCCATGGTCAGGAAGTGATGGAGATGCTGCAAAGCCTAAATGATGAAGGCACCACTATAGTGATGGTGACTCATAGTCCAGCGCATGCCGATTATGCCAAGCGTACTATCAACTTGTTTGACGGTCATGTAGTGACTGAAAACGTGCGAGCGGCTTAGCCGGGTAATAAGGAAGCATTATGTTTAGAAATTACTTAATTACCGCGTGGCGCAATATCGTGAAAAACGGGTTGTTTTCCGCGCTTAATATTTTTGGCTTAGCGATAGGATTAATGAGCTGTATTTTGATCATGCTATTTGTCCGTTCTGAAAGCGGGTTTGACAGCTGGTTAACCGATAAAAACCGCATCGTTCGCATGCATAGCGCTTTTCACATGCCGGGGCGAGAGCCATTTTTAACGGTGCGATCAGCTGGCAAGATGATGGATGCGTTGAGAGATTATGCCAGCAATGAGATTGACACTGGGGTACGTTTTTTTCAATTTGGTATTACTGTGCGACAAAATGATGATGCATTTTCTGAAGCGGTAACGATTGTTGATGGTAGTTTATTTGATGTCTTTGATTTGCCATTTACCCACGGTTCAAAAGCAACATCGTTTAATAAGCCGATGGATTTTTTGATCACTGAGCGGTTAGCGTTAAAGTACTTTGGTAAAACTGATGTTATTGGGGAAACACTAACGGTTTGCTGTGTGGCAGACGGCCCAAGTGACGTAGTTATCACTGGAGTACTTTCGGACTTACCTGAAAATACCCACCTTAATACCGAAATGATTGCCTATCTTCAACCGGCCTTATTTGGTGAAAATAATGGTATCTTCGATTCATGGACTAATCTGAATGTTTATACCTATTTCAAATTAAGACCTGACGTAACGCTAGCTGACACTCAACAACGTATTGATTATTGGTTAAATAATGAAAGTCCATTAGTCGAAATGATGAAGCAGTTCTTAGGTGAAAAAGCGGTAGGCAAAAAAGTGACGGATTTTGCCAATCTGAAATTAATGCCAGTCACTGACTTGCATCTTCATGCGAGGAATGACGCCGGTAACATGGGAGATTTAACCCCGATGGGAGATATCACCATGATCAATACTTTTACCGTGGTGGCGATATTAGTGTTAGTGCTCGCTTGTATTAATTTTATTAACTTATCAACAGCAAAAGCGAGCAAACGAGCAAAAGAAGTGGCAATGCGTAAAGTGTTAGGTGCTTCCAGGGGACAGGTAGCGATTCAGTTTTTACTTGAAGCTGTGACTATTGTTTTTATCGCTTTGCTGATTGCCTTGGTTGCTGTTGAGTTAGTGTTACCTTTATACAATGAAGTGTTAGGGAAAAGCCTACAATTACGCTTGTTTGATACCCCAGAATTAGCCTTAACACTTGTTGGATTAGCTTTAATGGTAGGGCTGGTGGCAGGGTTATATCCAGCACTTTATTTATCCCGGTTTCTGCCTGGGCATATTTTAAAAGCCAGTAAAAGCAGCGAATCAGGCCATTCAAGCAAGCTTAGAACGCTGCTGGTGGTATTTCAGTTTACAACCTCAGTTGTGTTGGTGATTTCAACATTAGTGGTTTACGGCCAAACCAAGTTTGCCAATTCAATTGACCTTGGTTATCAAAGTGACAATAAGTTGGTGCTAGATATTGGCGCTGCCGGAGATAATTTAGCGAGCCTTAAACAAGAGTTGTTGAATATACCGGAAATCACTTCTGTGGTGTATTCATCAGAAGCACCGACGCAAGATCGTGAAAATAATGATTTTTTTAGGCTGTTAGAACCTCATTCAGGTGGTGGTGCTAATGAGCCTGAATCAATTAATTATCATGATATGGACTATGGTTTTTTCGAAGCTTATCAGGTTAAGCCAATTGCTGGTCGATTATTTGATAAAGCTTATGGTTCAGACACTTATGTTGAAATTGAAGAAGGCGATGATAAAATTGGTCAGGCGAGTGCGATTATCAATGAGTCAGCATTAACTAAGCTTGGTTTTACAACGCCGCAAGATGCAATTGGTAAAACACTTGCCTTTAGGAGGCATCATTTAACCATTATTGGTGTTATTCCAGACTTGTATTTCCGTTCTATTAAATTTGGCATCAGGGCAAGTGTTTATAAACTGACACCTAGCCGTTTTAATGTGGCAAGTTTAAGTTTTAATACCAGTGATTTACCAGGTTTATTAACCAAAGTTGAACAGGTTTGGAAAAACAATGTGTCAATGGAGCCGATTAACTTGCAGTTTTTATCTGAGATGATGCAGGCGCAATATCACAGTGAGTTGACCACGGCGCGATTATTTTTGGTATTTTCAGTGCTGGCGATTATCGTTGCCTGTTTAGGTTTATTTGGCTTGTCGGCATTTACCGTTGAGCGGCGCACCAAGGAAATCGGCATTCGAAAAGTGATGGGGGCAAGTGTCAAAGATATCGTTCGCTTATTGATTTGGCAATTTTCACAACCGGTGGTGATCGCTAATTTAATCGCCTGGCCGATTGCGAGTTATCTGATGTTTTCCTGGCTCGAGCAGTTTCCATATCGGATTGAAGCCATCTGGTTAGTGCCAACCTGTTTAATGGTTAGCTTGCTGTCATTATTGATTGCCTGGCTGACAGTCGGAGCAAACACAACCAAAGTGGCGCGCAGGAACCCGGTTTATGCGTTAAGGTATGAGTAGTGGGGCGGCATTGCTGTGTTGAGTGATGCCAATCAGTTAAGTATTACTAAACAAGGAAATACTTAATAGCTCAGTGTTCTTTTATAGTTATATTGTCGCGGTGGCGACGGCTCGGCAACTGCGTCCTGCGTTGCTCTACCTC
>CAZUHQ010000062.1:1258-20624 GCA_964620605.1 uncultured Thalassotalea sp. | reverse complement strand
CAAATCATCTAGCTGTTTACCCGGCAGGTGAACGCCGAACCACTGCTCGGTAATGGCAAAACGATCTTTTAACCCGGCATAGCTGACTAATGCATCTTTAACTGCAAAATATTTTGCCAGGGCTCTGGCAACCGTGACGGTATTAACATCGGTTTTTCTGATATAAATCAGCAGATGTTCACCCATGCCACTTGGCTCAAACGGCAACTGCTCTTTGACGATAAAGTCATTAAACTCAGTTCTTAAATCACCTGTGATCTCGGGTTTACCATATAAATATGCCCAATTAGGTAACATCTTATTGATTATCCTTCGCCATTAATAACGCCACGGCATGGACCGCAATGCCTTCTTTTCGGCCAGCATAACCGAGCTTTTCAGTGGTAGTGGCTTTGACATTGACCTGGTTTAACTGACAATTTAAATCCTGCGCCAGACATTCACGCATCGCTAATAAATGCGGCGCTATTTTCGGTGCCTGGGCGACAATAGTAATATCGGCATTGCCAAGCTGATAGCCTTTTTCGTCCATTAATCCGACAACATGGCGCAATAAAATCCGGCTGGAAATATTCTCATACTGACCGTCAGTATCGGGAAAGTGATTGCCGATATCTGCTAAACATAAAGCGCCTAAGATTGCATCGCATAGCGCATGAATGGCGACATCGCCGTCTGAGTGGGCAACAAAGCCATGCTCAAACGGAATTTCCACCCCGGCTAAGACAATCGGGCCCTGGCCACCAAATTTATGGACATCAAAACCGTGACCTATTCTCATATTTGTTCCTGCTTGGTTAAAATAAATTCCGCTAGCGCCAAATCGTCCGGCCGGGTAATTTTGATATTATCACTACTGCCTTCTATTAATTGGCACTTGCCACCGATAAATTCGATTGCCGACGCTTCATCGGTAATAATCGCGCCATTGGCTACTGCCTGTTCGATTGCCTGATGTAATTGCGCAGTTGGAAACATTTGCGGCGTTAACGCGTGCCATAAATCACTGCGCTCAACCGTGGTTTTAATCAAACCATTATCACCGCGTTTCATGGTATCTCTAACCGGCACCGCTAAAATACCGCCCTGCTTTTTGCTTAAACAGGCGAAAATCAAAGCATCAATATCCGTTAGCGAAACACAAGGTCTGGCGGCATCATGCACTAACACCCAGGGAAAACGTTCGCTATCTAACGCCTTTAAGCCAGCGAATACCGAATCAACCCGCTCCTCACCCCCCGTTACAATGCGGACATCCGGATGACTTGCCAGTTGGGTATCGGGAAAATACTCGTCCGCTTCACCAAGGGCGATAACCACTTGAGTAATTTGCGGATGGGCTAATAACCCTAGTACGGTATGTTCTAAAATGGTTTGCCCGGCGATGGTAAGATACTGCTTAGGACAGGCGGCGTTCATGCGCTTACCGACTCCAGCTGCTGGCACCACGACAGCTAACGCATTATTGAGTTGCTTCATATAAGCAGATTAACCTTTCTTTTGCTTATGACTGGGAATAATACGAAAAAAGGTTTCTCCTTCTTTGATCATTCCCAGTTCTTTACGGGCACGCTCTTCAATCGCTTCCAGACCAGACTTTAAATCATCAGTGTCGGCATACAGAAGTTTATTGCGTTGTTTGAGCTTGTTATTATCGAGCTGCTGGCGTGCCACTTCATCTTTTAACGCGATATAATCGGGCACACTGTTTTTACCGAACCAGAGTCGGTATTGCAGCAGCACCAAAAACACCAGCAAAATGCCGGACACTATTCGCATATCAAGATGTCAGTAAAATGGATATTATGAAGGTATTATAAGTGCGCTAACCGATCTGTAAACCTTTAGCACTGATATCAGTTAAAAGTCAGCTAAAAGATCACCGGTTGTTTAAAATTACGCCAGTTAATGGCACAAGATAATAACAATTCACGCAGAGATGGCATCACCGGATTGGTTTTATGATCGTTGACCCAGCAATGCCCGGTACAAGCGGCAGTCATCACCCGCTTGGTCGGTTTTAATAAGCGATAATTTTCCGCGGATTTTTTCTCTTGCTGCTGATCACTATCGAGATAAAACCAGCCATGGACATTGGTTCTAAATCGGTGGTTTTGCTGATCGATGCGATCGATGGAATCCAATACGATATGAGTTTGTTCGACAACCGGCACTACTAAACCATAAGTTAAGTTATGCGACAAATACCATTGATTAACCGCATCAATTTCCTGCCCGGATAACGGCATATGCGCCGCCTGCTTGGCCGACCAACTGGCATTTTGCACATCTAAATCAAGTGGTGTCTGCGTTTGCAGCATCAGGTGAGCGGTGCGTTTGATATAATAAGGCAGACTTTTTAACCGTCCTTGAATCGCCTGGGGCGACTGAATATCCGCATGAGCCAGCTGAGCAATTTCCCGTTCATAAAGCGCACTACAAAGCTCAGCAAAATCTGCTGATTGCGATTCGTCTTGCCACAGGGAAGTTTGCTCGGTCATGAATTGCTTGGTTACTTTTTACTACAACTTAGTTCAAGTATTAAGCATACTGTATTGTTTAGTAAAATTCATTAGAGAAATTAGCCAGCTATAAACAAATATACTCAAAAGGCATAAATGTCCTACAAGTCATTAAGCAAATTTGAGTTCGTTCAACAAGCAAGTCGTTGCTTGATTGCCTCAAACCAAAAAGATTGATAACGTACTAAAAATATTCTATAAAATTTAAAGCTTTAAGAAATTAGCGCTGCTCAATGTTAGTAGCTGCAAAGGACTCAGATAAATATGGAAGTTTATAAAAGAATATTCATTGTTTGTTTAATTACTATTTCGTGTGTTGGCTGTGACCAAAGCACTAAAATCTTAGCCGCTAAATATCTCCCAAAAGCAAAAGTGTACAGTTACTTTAATGATATTTTTCGGTTCAGTTACACTGAAAACACAGGAGCTTTTCTTGGTTTAGGAAATAATTTTTCAATAGAAACTCGCTTTTGGTTTTTTATTGTCTTAGTGGGAGCTTTTTTATTTGGCTTATTGGCCTACCTTATAATGAATTCTAAACAGCATTTATCATCTTTAGTTGCTTTTTCTTTAATCTTCTCAGGTGGCTTAAGTAACTTTTATGATCGAGTGGTCAATAATGGAGCTGTTATTGATTTTTTAAATATAGGTATTGGCTCATTTAGAACGGGAATTTTTAACGTAGCTGATATGGCCATTATGCTAGGAATCTTTCTCCTATTCGTTGCCCATTCAAAAAACAAAGAAGTTTAATCTATCAGTAAGAACTCAGGTCTATTAGGATGTTTATATACACAAATAATACCTTTAGTATCTGCTTATCCTGTTTATCGCAAAGAAAAGAAACACAATGTTTCCCCGCTAAAATCAAAAACCACTCAAGCGAGTGGTTTTTAATATATGAAATAATTTAACTAATCATTAGCAATTTTTATTCTAGTTCAAGGCGAAAGCGCGGAGCTGACAACTGTCAGTGAGCACTTTCAACACAGAAATAGGATAAAAGGGCAATGATTAATAAATTATTGGCCTTTTACTTCTGAGAGACCGTTAAATGTTGCTTTATCACCTAAGAACTCTTCAATACGCAATAACTGGTTGTATTTGGCAACACGGTCTGAACGACATAATGAACCGGTTTTGATTTGACCCGCTGCTGTACCTACCGCTAAGTCTGCAATCGTCGCATCTTCAGTTTCACCTGAGCGATGTGAAATAACCGCAGTATAACCCGCTTCTTTCGCCATACGGATAGCTGCTAAAGTTTCTGTTAATGAACCGATTTGGTTGAACTTGATCAAAATAGAGTTAGCAATACCGTTTTCGATACCACGCGCTAAAATCTTGGTGTTAGTTACGAATAAGTCATCACCAACGATCTGTACTTTATCGCCAATTAACTTGGTTTGATAAGCAAAACCATCCCAGTCTGACTCATCTAAGCCGTCTTCAATAGAAACGATTGGGTACTGATTACATAAAGATTGTAAGAAATCAGAAAACTCATTAGAAGTAAATTGCTTGCCTTCACCTTTAAGGTCGTAAATACCTTTGTCGGCATCATAAAATTCTGATGCGGCGCAGTCCATCGCCAAGGTAACGTCTTTACCTAGTACGTAACCCGCAGCTTCTGTTGCTTCTTTAATTACGGCTAAGGCATCAGCATTTGATTCTAGGTTCGGCGCAAAGCCACCTTCATCACCAACAGCGGTGTTCATGCCTTTAGCAGATAATACTTTTTTCAATGCATGGAAAATTTCAGCACCGATACGTAATGCTTCAGCAAAATTTGCCGCACTGACTGGCTGGATCATAAATTCCTGAATATCAACGTTGTTATCCGCGTGCTCACCACCGTTTAAGATGTTCATCATAGGTAATGGCAATGAGTATTGCCCTGGAGTGCCGTTCAAATCAGCGATATGTTCAAATAATTGAACTTTCTTTTCCATCGCCGCCGCTTTCGCATTCGCTAATGAAACCGCTAATATTGCATTGGCACCGAATTTTTCTTTGTTTTCTGTGCCGTCTAAGTCGATCATGATTTGATCGATTTCAGCCTGTGCTAACGCATCTTTACCAATAAGTGCAGCAGCAATGTCGTTATTCACAGCTGCAACCGCTTTTAATACGCCCTTACCTAAATAACGAGCCTTATCGCCGTCACGTAATTCTAATGCTTCACGTGAGCCCGTTGATGCGCCAGATGGTGCAGCCGCACGACCCCAGGCACCTGATTCTAAATAGACATCCGCTTCAACGGTTGGGTTGCCACGTGAGTCCATAATTTCACGAGCGATAATTTTACTGATCTTAGCCATTATTTTTCCTCTGAAATACTCTCGATAAACGATGAGCCATTTTAAAATTAATCACATACCCTGTTAAAACAAGGCAGATAAAAACAGAAAACCGCAGCACAGGGCTACGGTTTAAATTCACATATTGCTTAATTTGATTTTTGCTTTTGTTGCTCAAACGTTGCGGCAATAAAGCTTTCAAATAACGGGTGGCCATCTCTTGGAGTCGAGTTAAACTCCGGATGGAACTGCCCGGCAATAAACCATGGATGATCCGGAATTTCGATCACCTCCACTAATGTTTTGTCCGTAGATAATCCCGAGAACACTAGACCAGCTTTGCTGATTTGCTCCCGGAAGTTATTATTTACCTCATAACGATGGCGGTGTCTTTCATAAATTGTTTCACTGCCGTATACGTCACAAACCATGGTACCTTTCACTAGGTGACACAATTGTGAGCCTAAACGCATGGTGCCACCTAAGTCAGAATCTTCACTGCGGTACTCTACCTGGCCCTGTTCGTCTAACCATTCATTAATTAAACCGACCACAGGATAAGGTGTTTCAGGATTAAATTCGGTGCTGTGCGCATCTGTCATGCCAGCAACATTACGCGCATATTCTATTAGCGCCACTTGCATCCCTAAACAAATCCCTAAGTAAGGCACCTTGTTTTCACGGGCATATTTCGCTGCTAATATTTTACCCTCAACACCGCGTTCACCAAAACCACCAGGAACAAGTATAGCATCTAAATTAGCAAGAATATCAGTACCTTTGGCTTCGATATCTTGTGAATCAACATACTGAATTTTAACGTCGACCTGGTTTTTCAGGCCTGCATGTTTTAATGCTTCATTAACCGACTTATAGGCATCTGGCAATTCAGTATATTTGCCAACCATACCAATAACCACTTCGCCTACCGAATTGGCTTCATGATACAGTACTTCTTCCCATTCAGATAAATCTGCTTCAGGTAACTCCAGGCCAAAGCGCTTACAGACTAATTCATCTGTACCTTGTGATTTTAATAGGGCCGGAATTTTATAAATAGAATCAACGTCACGCATTGACACTACCGCACGTTCTTCAACGTTAGTGAATAATGCGATTTTTGCTCTTTCATTGGCCGGAATAACGCCTTCACTACGACAAACTAAAATGTCTGGGAAAATACCGATTGAACGTAACTCTTTGACCGAGTGTTGAGTAGGCTTAGTTTTTATTTCACCAGATGCTGCTAAATATGGCACTAGCGTTAAATGCATAAACATCGCACGATCACGGCCAAGTTCAGTGCCTAATTGGCGAATAGCTTCTAAAAACGGTTGTGATTCAATATCACCGACGGTACCGCCAATTTCTACCATAGCAACATCGTAACCTTCAGCACCTTCAATCACACGACGCTTGATATCATTAGTAATATGAGGGATCACCTGAATGGTTGCACCTAAGAACTCACCACGGCGCTCACGTGCCAGAATATCTTGGTAGATTCTACCTGTGGTAAAATTGTTACGCTTAGTCATTTTGGTGCGAATAAAGCGCTCATAATGACCTAAGTCTAAGTCGGTTTCCGCGCCGTCTTCGGTAACAAATACCTCGCCGTGCTGAATTGGACTCATCGTCCCTGGGTCTACATTAATATAAGGATCAAGCTTTAACATGGTTACTTTCAAACCACGCGCTTCCAGTATTGCCGCCAGCGATGCTGCTGCAATACCTTTACCAAGTGACGATACAACGCCGCCCGTAACAAAAATATATCTAGTTGTCATGCGATACCCAGAGTCAGGAAATTCAGAAATAAAGTTTAGTGCTTTAGCAATATCAAGCGAGTCAGGTTTATGAAAAACAGACCCGCTCAACAAGACGGGAAAGTATTATACCGAAAGCCACCGAATACAACAATACAAAGCCCATGCTAATCTATAGAAAATAGCTAATTTTTTTCATTTCTCTAATTTGCTTCAAAGGTATTCTCAGTTACTATGAAATAATTAGAAAGCTTCCCGGATAACGCAATGACCAGCCAACGATTTCAACAAGTACTTCAAGCCATTGACCAAATTAACCAGCAAGACCCAAACAAAACTATGGTTAACAAGGTCGAGCAACCTAAAGAGTTAGTGTACGGCCAGTATATGAGTGCCTGTTTAGATAAATACTGGCCAGATACCAACGAGCTATTACAAATTGCGGTACGTGCTCAGCATATCAAACGCTGGCATTTAGCAAGAGCAGAGTTTCCCAAAGGAAAGCAAGGCTATTTAACCTGGCGAAAGGAATTAGGCAAGTTTCACGCAGAAACCACCAAGACATTAATGCTCGAACACGGCTACAGCGAACAAGACGCTGAAACTACAGCTGCTATTATCCGCAAAGAACAGTTAAAGAAAAACCCCGACAGCCAAACCCTGGAAGATGTCGCCTGCCTGGTATTTCTTCAGCATTATTTTGAAGAGTTTGCCGCCAAACACAGCGAAGAAAAGATCATCCGGATCTTGCAACTGACCTGGCGAAAAATGTCGGTGCAAGGCCAGGAAATCGCCTTAACCCTGACGTTACCCGCACATCTGGCAAGCTTGGTGACGAAAGCGTTAGCTTAGCCGCTAACGCTGGCATACAGCGCTACTTAAGTATTTTCCTAAAAACAGTAAATCATAAATTACTGGGGTTTCGTTGTTTTTAACAATCCAAACAGGATTGTAATTTTCTAAAAATTCAGCCTACAGTTAACTAAAGCACATATCCTATATAACTCACTTAAAAGCACTTTTCATGACAGTTAGGGAGCCATTCAATGTCTAATTTTCAAAAATTGCTGCCTTTAGTCGTTTTATCCTCTTGTTCTATTTATGCACAAGATATAGATAGCATTCTCAATCTAAGCCTTGAAGAGCTCATGAAAGTTCAAGTCGTTACTGCCGCATCAGGCTTTGAACAACAAGCCAGTCGCGCACCAGCGACAGTGACTGTGATTTCCTCAGAAGAATGGCAAAACACAGGCGCCCGCTTTTTATCAGATGTTTTATCGAGCGTACCAGGAGTGCATGTAGGTAAGGCTCAAGCGGATTATCGACACAATAAATTCTTTATTCGAGGATTATCCGGCTATGGTTCAGGCCAGATAAAGTTACTAATCGACGGCGAAGCTTTTGAGTCCATTCAGGACAACAGCTTATTCCTTGGCTTACATATGCCATTAACCAGCTTTAAACGCATTGAAGTCATCAAAGGGCCTGGTTCTGCGATTTATGGCGCAGATGCGTTTGGCGGTGTCATCAATCTCGTATCGTATCAACACCAGGAGTTGCCCGCGGTTATCGGCGGACGTTTCGGGAGCTTTAATACATTAGATCTATATGCCTGCAATAAGTTTGAAATTGGCGAATCTCGATTTCAATGGTCTTTTGATTTCACTAAATCCGATGATGATAAAGATCGGATCATTCACTCAGACTTACAATCTGTTTTCGATAATGTTTTCGGCACATCGGCATCGCAAACCCCCGGCCCGATTGACGAGCATTACGATATTTTCAGCTTACTGGCAAAATGGCAATACAAGCATTTTTCTTTGGAATATTTTACCTGGCGGAATTTTGATTATGGCAATAGCGCCGGGGTTGCCCAGGCATTAGACCCTGACGGCAGTGGTTCTACCTTTGCCAGTCAATTAAAAGCGAGTTACGATTTTAGTGATTTAGTTCAAGGCCAGTTAAAGGCATTAGTCAATTACCAAGACCAGAAAATCAACAGCTATTTAACGGTATTTCCAGCAGGTAGTGTCTTACCCGTTGGTAGTGATGGCAATATTAATTTTACCAGCCCAGTAGGGCTAACCTTATTTGAAGACGGCGTCATTGGCACACCGAGTCCGGACAGTTATTCCCTCACAATGCGGCTAACGCATTTACTCAATTTAACCGAACAACATTTGTTTCGTTGGAAGCTCGGTTATGAGAAACAATATTATCGCACCAGCGAACGGAAAAATTTCGGCCCGAGTATCCTAGATGGTACTCAAACAGCGGTTTCAGGAGCACTAATCGATGTCACTGGCACCCCTTTTATTTACCTGCCTAACGTAGATAGAAGTTTTAAATACCTTTCAATACAAGATGAATGGCAAATATCACCTGATTTACAACTCACCTTTGGCGTTCGTCACGACAGCTATTCAGATTTTGGCAGCACCACCAACCCCAGGTTAAGCCTGATCTGGCAAACATCCGACAAACTCAAATTTAAGCTATTTTCCGGTTCTGCGTTTCGAGCGCCGTCTATCGCTCAACTTTATTCTAAAAACAATCCAGCCAGCCATGGTAACCCCAATTTACGTCCGGAGTCTGTTGACACAATAGAAACTGGCTTTAATGTTGAATATTTTATCGGTAACGACTTACTAGTGTCACTGAATGGCTTTTCTTATCATGCGAAAGATTTAATTGCCTTTGTTTTTGATGAACAAGCACAAGTTAATATTGCGCAAAATACCGGGGAACAAAAAGGAACTGGCGGAGAAGTTTGGCTAAAATGGAAACCACAACATAATATCAGTATCGATGCTAACTATTCATTGTTAAACGCAAAAGATAAAGATGAAAACGATATCGCCGATATCCCGTTAAAAATGGCTTATTTAGGCATCAATTGGCAAGTAAGTGATAAATGGCATGTAAGTATAGAAAGCAAATGGATAGCAAGCCGTAAACGCCCGCAAGCAGACCCTCGCCCCGCTTTGGCAAACTACTTACTGATAAGCGGTAAAATCAAGCGAAAAAACCTGCTACCTGGCTTATCTGTTAGCCTGATTGCCAAAAACTTACTTGATGATAATAAGGCGAGAGAACCCAGCCCAAATACTATTCCTAACGATTACCCGGTTGCCGGACGTCAATTATTGCTGGAACTAAATCATCAGTTCTAGCAATAATTCCCCATATTATCGATTGCCATCTGATACTGGTAAACGAGCGACAAAAATAAAAGGGCCAGCAACTAGCACCACAGTTAATAACTTGAACCAGAGGTTATCCAGCACGTAACATGACCAGCACACGGCGGCAATAATCGACAGCAAAGCAATAATTTTCGCCCGTTTCGGAATGCTGCGTGATTGTTGCCAATGATAAATTAATGGGCCGAACACTTTGTTTTGCAACAGCATTTGGTGCATTCGAGGAGAGGATTTAGCGAAACAAGCAGCTGCGACCAGCACAAAAGGCGTCGTCGGTAGCAAGGGTAAAAATGCTCCAAGAAATGCCAAGCTGACAAAAAATATTCCTGCTATTTTCAGTAACATATAACTCCATTAAAGCAAACAATCGTTGATAACAGCTATTATAAACTGTCCCGCTATTTGCGCTATTCACTTTATAACCTAACGTTCAGCATTCCAGTTAAAAAAGTAAGCGCCAAGCGATAAAAACAATAATGACATAAAGGCTAATACCCCAAGGTGATAGCTGATATCAGCCAAGGTAGCCCCTTCTGTGATCACTTGCCGTGCTCCTGCCACTAAATGAGTGAGCGGCAGAAAATCAGCAAAAACTTTTAGCCCTTCTGGCGCACCTTCCAAGCTGAACCAAACACCGGAAAGCAACATCATCGGCCATGAGGTTAAATTCAGTAGGCCACCGATCAATTCTTCACTTTTGCTTTTACAGGCAACCAGTAAACCTAAAGAAATCAGGCTGAAAGCGCCAAGCAAACCAACAATCAATAAATCTAAGTAGCTGCCGAGCATATAAAAATCAAAAAAGAAGTTACAGCCAATGTAAACAATGCCGGTAGTAAAAATTACAATAAACATCCGCGAAAATAATTGTGCGCTGACAAATTCAAATGCAGAAAGCGGCGTTGCTTTAAGACGTTTGAGCACGGCATTTTTCCGATAACGGACAATGACATAGCCAACGCCAAACAAACAGCTAAACATCATATTCATGCCAAGCACACCAGGCAGCACCCAATCGACATAACGGATTTTTTTACCCTCAATTTGCAATGCCTGAAATTCAGGGTGCTGAGCTAAAAACAGCTTTTCAACAAAATAGCCGTTAGGTGAGTCCTGATTAACCCAATAGCGCTGATTGGCAAAATCTACCAACATATCTATGCTGTGCTGCGATAATTTCACTTCAGCTTTTGCCAAATCCTGATAATCAATAAAATCAATATACTTGGTATCGATAAACGGCGAATTCACCTGAGTTAATTGCATCACTCCCACTTTGTAGGCGGATTTGCCATTACCGGAAAAAATAAACGACATCGCAATAATGATCAAAACCGGAAACGCCAGGCTCCAGCCAAGTGAGGATTTATCCCGGAAAAATTCAATATTACGCGCTTTGACTACCGCTAAAAATCGTTTGAAATTCATATTATTCTCTCAAAGAATGCCCGGTGAGTTTTAAAAACAGATCATCCAGATTGGCCGATTTAACATGCAAGCCATCTAATGATACTTGCTCTGCAATCAACAATGACAAGGTAGCTTCAACATGTTCGCTAGTGATTTCTACTCTTTCACCTAGTACTTGCCACTGATGTTGCTCAATCAATGCCTGTGGTACTTGTGCTAGCGGCAAATAGATAAAGACATCGGTAAAATGTTTGGCAAGTAACTGATGCGGCTGACCACGTTCGATAATTTTACCATTATCCATAATCACCACCTCATCACACAGCTGCTCAGCTTCATCCATATAATGAGTGGTTAAAATAATAGTTTTGTTATTCGCTTTAATATTCTCGATCAGCTGCCAAAAATTGCGCCTGGCCTGGGGATCCAGCCCGGTCGTCGGTTCATCCAGAAACACGATATCAGGATCGTTAATCAGCGCTAATGCCAATAATAACCTTTGTCTCTGACCGCCGGACAATAAACGATTATCACGATTGAGAAAATCGCCAAGATCACATAACTCAATCAGCGTTTGATGCGATAAGGTTTTACTGTAAAAAGAAGTAAATAAATCCAAGGTTTCTTTAACAGTTAAAAAATCCTGCAATGCAGTATGCTGAAACTGAATACCGATTTGCTGAGCAATATCTGCCTGCGCCGGTTTACCGTAATAGTGAACCTGACCTGAGGTTGGCAAAATAATGCCCTCCATAATTTCTATCGTGGTAGTTTTACCAGCACCATTAGGCCCTAACAAGCCAAAACACTGACCTTTTTTAATTGAAAAATTGATGCCATCGACCGCCTTAACATCCTGATAAACTTTTGTTAAGTTCTCGACATCGATCACTGAGCTTTGCAAAATACTTATCCTTTACCCTATCGTCTATACCACTAACGTTCCGCTCAAGATACTACGCTATTAGCAAGGGATTTACATCTTTTAAGCCAGCATGGCAACATTTAAACCACACATCAAGTGATAATAATTTTCATTTGCATTTAATGTGAATTTTTTCTATATTGCTTTTGTGGCTTTTATCACCAAGACAATAAACTTTGAGGTTTCCCCATGGATGCAAATAACCAAAACAGCCCGCAGGCAAATTTAGCCAAGGTCGGCATACCGCAACAATTACTGGCTCAGTTGATCACTCAAGGAGTTTTACACTGCGGCCAGTGTCATTGCTTAAATAGCGTTGCCAAAGATACCATCTGGCAGTCCTTGCTTAACACTAGCGTTAAACTAGAGGGATAATGATGAAGGTAACGGCGCAACATCCTGACGCACTAAGCACGCTGGAAAACTGGCTCACTATCTTAATTAATACCTACTGCCAGCATCCCAGTAAGGCACTGGCAAAGGTGATAAATTATTATATCGAACGCATTTTACATCAGCATGATATCAGCACTCAGCCTGTGCTCAAATGCCAATACCTAAGCATGAAAAAATATTGGGGCTGGCAAGCCAGTTAAACCAAGAGTTTAACGGCGCTAATTAACGCCTGATTGAGTTGTTTTTTACCACTAAAACCAAGACGCTGACAAACTGCAGGGATCGTTTGCTTTTGTAGAATTCGACTCACCAGCAAATCCAAACTTGCCTCTGGAATTTTAGCCTGCCCCAGGGTTAAACGCGCCAATAACAATAAATACAAGCTATAAACGCAATTATCATACAAGCTACGTCGCTCAATGAAAGACTGCACTACCTGATAGTCAAATTCCATCGGCTCTGACACTAAAGCATTCGGGCATTGGAACAATACTTCTGTGACTAATTGATAAGACAAGTGCTGAAACTGTTCATTTAACAAAAAGCTAAATTGACGGTAAAAGCCCTGCTGTACCTGAGTAAACAGCGCCTGCCCTTGTTCACTTAACGGTTGAAATAACAAGGCGGAATGTTCACCACTGGCTTTATCCCGGGTAAAGCCTAAACGCACCAACTGATAGTTCGCCTTGCGCCAAAATTTTAATAATAAAGAATTAGCGCCGAAACTAGTGCCAAGCAAGTCAATGCCATGTTGTTGCCCATACTCATGCACTTGTGCTAACAAGTTGAGTCCTATGCCCTGGTGTTGAAATTCATCCGCTACGGCAATACGCATTACCCGTAAGTACGACAATTCAAATGCCTGCTGGCAATTGGCATGTAAATATAGCGATTGAGGTAAAAAGTGATTTTTTAAACGCCTTGCAGATTGCGCAACTTGCTGTACCTCACTAGCGCTCACCTGCCCTTCCACCATAGCTAAAACAACGCCGATACACTGCTGATTGGCAAAAGTGGTAAATATTCTTAAATTACCATTATTCAGCAACAGCTTTAAATCGCTTGGACTGGTCTGATAATGAGCATTAACCAGCACATTAAACACTTGCTGTAATAATGTTTCATCGCCGAAAAGTTGTTGTTGGGATAACTGGCAAGTCGAAAAACTAGCGCCTTGTTCCGTTGCTTCTTTAATATCAGCGCGCTTGTGAAAACCGCTCAGTAGAAAACTGCGAAACACTAACTGCTCTAACGGATCATTTGGCTGCCAGCGCACCGGCACCGTAATATGAAACTGCTTAAATTCCGGCGCTTTAGCTGCCAAGACTTGTTTGAACTTGACAGAAAAGCCGCGCCCAGCTCCCTCATAACCATGAACGGTTGATGAAAACACCACTCTAGGGTAATGTTCAACCATGCGCGCCAGCAAATAAACCGGGATCCCCGCCGCTTCATCCACTAAAAGCAAATGAGCACGAGACTCTTGCTGTATCAGGTTATCAACAGCAACAAACTTTACCTGGTGCTGTTGATAACTAAAATTTAGCCCCGCCTGCTTACCTAAGGGACAGGAGTACTGCAATTGAGAAAAAAATACTGTTAACGCATCACTGTGCGGCGCGGTGACTAAAATGGTTAAGCCGTGAGGCTCAGTCGCGCTTTTAAGTAAATTAGCCGTCGCTATCGCTAATGCCGAAGATTTACCGCGTCCACGATCGGCAGTTAACACTAACGGACGATTTCGATGGCCGGTCGCTACTTTCTCAATCGCCATCACCGCATCAAGCTGCTGCGAGTTACAGCAATCAGGGTCTTCAAACTGTACAGCAGCTAAGGCCTCCTTATCACTTTTCAAGGAATCAAGTGCAGGCAAACCTTTATCTTGCTGCTTTATCACCACAGTAGATGGATCGGCAGTAATTTTTTGCCATAACCGCTGAATAAACAGGTTGTTTTTATCTTCAAGTAAATTAGGCGGACATAACCAAAACATCAGGCCACCGGCTTTAATGGTACCGCTTAACGCCGCAAAGGCATCAGGATGAAAATCAGCATCAGCAAAAATCACCAGGTCATTTTCTGTGCCTAAATGATGGCGATAATTATCAACTTTTATCCTGGGAGCAGCAGTAAATTGCGAGCCGTAAGCGAGACAGCGCTCTTTTCCAGTATCGTCAATCAAGCCGGAGATTAAGCTATTTGACCAGGACAACTCACCTTGCAACACCACTAAACAACGGTGCCCCTGGGTCGTTAAATGCTGACGAAGCGTATCCAGCCAAGATGTAAAAGCTAAGGTTGGCAACATAAATCTATCGTTTGAAACAATTTCACTCAGTTTAACAAGCAAATCTAAAAACCTAAACTAAACTTAGCTGAACTTATCAGGACTTAATAATAAAATATCCAACATAAATATACAGTTAGTTAGGCAGTCAATAAAAAAATTGTGATATTGTTTGACCTTGATCAATACTTAAACCTTAAAAAGTAGCCACACTAGTAACAGACTAATTTGTAAGGATATAAACAATGAGTGACAACAACAGCCCGGAGCAAGTCAAAAAGCATGAAAAAAACACTTTTATTTTTCTTGCGGTGTTCTTAGCGCCAATCCTCTCCGTTATGTTTGTTGGCGGCTTTGGTTTTATTGTCTGGATAAGCCAAATGATTTTTGGCCCACCTACATCATAACCCGGCTTGGCACCATTCAATAATGAAGCAACAACTTGATAACCCCAGCAGGCGCAGGCTATTTCGCGGTAAATTATCCCAACCAGTAGCGAAACTTCGCTTGCCTTGGATCATCGGCGAGCAAGATTTTCTCGAACATTGTACGCAATGTGGTGATTGTCTGAATGCTTGTGAAACAAAAATATTGATCAAAGATGAAAATGGCTTTCCACAAGTCGATTTTTCCATCGATGAATGTACCTTCTGCGGTAAATGCCAATCTAATTGTCAGCAACCGCTATTTATCGCTAAAGAACAGCAAATACCGCCAAACACTCCCTGGCCAGCCCAGTTAACTATCAACAATAGTTGCCTGGCAGAAAATAATATTTTTTGCCAAAGTTGTCAGGACGCTTGTGCGATAGATGCCATTAGCTTTGATTTTAAACAACGCAGTATACCCGCGCCACAAGTAGCGCTATCTGCCTGTAATCAATGTGGTGCCTGTATCAGCAGCTGTCCACAACAGGCAATAACCCTTAACGTTGAAACTCAAGAGGCCAATTATGCCTGATCAATCGTTAGACGATTCAAATCAAGAATATCATGTCGCCAGCTTTGTTGCCCATGCCCAACACCAGCACCTGGAGCAACTCACTGCCGATATTCAAAACAGTGAAGGCACTGAAATTCACGCCATTAGCGATGAAGGCAAAATTGTCTTTACCATCGAAGCACCAAGCCAGAAACGCATCGCAATATTGATCGATCAATTAAAGCACCATATCGGATTATTAAGCTTATCTCCGGTATATCATCAATTTTTAACAGAAGAACATTCAAGGGAAAGAGAAGAGGTGAACATATGACTATTAATCGCCGGGAATTTATCAAAGCCAATGCTGTAGCAGCCGCAGCTGCGGTTGCTGGAGTGTCGGTTCCTGCAAAAGCATCAAATCTGATCACCAGCAGTGATATTACTAAACTCAAATGGGATAAAGCTCCTTGTCGTTTCTGTGGTACAGGTTGTAGCGTTAATGTTGGTGTCATGGATGGCAAAGTCGTTGCTACCCATGGTGATATTAAATCACCGGTTAACAAAGGTCTAAACTGTATTAAAGGCTACTTTTTATCAAAAATCATGTACGGTAAAGACCGGTTAACCACGCCATTGCTTAGAATGAAAAATGGCAAATTTGATAAAGAAGGAGAGTTCACTCCGATCAGTTGGGATGCCGCATTTGACATCATGGCAGAAAAAGCCAAAACAACATTAAAAGAAAAAGGTCCTACTGGCATTGGCATGTTTGGCTCTGGCCAGTGGACTGTGATGGAAGGCTACGCCGCATCAAAATTAATGAAAGCTGGATTTAGATCGAACAATATCGACCCGAACGCCCGTCACTGTATGGCATCTGCCGTTGGGGGATTTATGCGTACCTTTGGTATCGATGAACCTATGGGGTGTTACGATGATATTGAAGCTACCGATGCCATGGTGCTGTGGGGCTCGAATATGGCAGAAATGCATCCAATTTTATGGACTCGTATTACCGATCGCCGTTTAAGCGCGCCGCATGTAAAAGTAGCTGTGCTATCAACTTTTACCCATCGCAGCAGTGATCTTGCCGATAACAGCATGATCTTTACCCCGCAAACTGACTTGGCGATCTTAAACTTTATTGCCAACTACATTATAAAAACCGATCGCGTTAACAAAGATTTTGTTAATAAGCATACCAACTTCAGATTAGGTAATACCGACATAGGTTATGGTTTACGCCCTGAGCATCCACAGGAAAAAAGAGCAAAAAATAGTGGCAAAACTGCTGGCGGTTCAACACCGATAAACTTTAACGAATATGCCAAGTTTGTCAGCATCTATACCGCTGAATACGTCTCTAAACTGTCAGGTGTACCGGAAAGCAAACTAAATGCCTTGGCAGAACTTTATGCCGACCCTAAAGTAAAAGTCTGTTCATTCTGGACCATGGGATTTAACCAACATACCCGCGGTGTTTGGGCGAACAACCTGGTTTATAACATTCACTTACTTACCGGTAAAATTTCAACGCCAGGCAACAGCCCATTTTCGTTAACCGGTCAGCCATCTGCTTGTGGTACTGCCCGCGAAGTCGGCACTTTTTCCCATCGCCTGCCTGCAGATATGGTTGTCACCAACAAGAAACATCGCGATTTAGCAGAACAGTTATGGAAGCTGCCATCAGGCACTATCCCACCTAAACCAGGTTATCATGCAGTATTGCAAAACCGTAAGCTCAAAGATGGCGAGTTAAATTTTTATTGGGTGCAATGTAATAACAACATGCAGGCAGCAGCCAATATTAACGAAGAAGCTTATCCAGGCTACCGTAACCCGAAAAACTTTATTGTATGTTCCGATCCATACCCAACGGTAACCGCCCAAGCTTCAGATTTGATTTTACCAACGGCAATGTGGGTAGAAAAAGAAGGCGCTTATGGCAACGCAGAACGTCGTACTCAGGCTTGGTATCAAATGGTAGAAGCGCCACAAGGTGCAAAATCCGATTTATGGCAACTGGTTGAGTTTTCAAAACGCTTTCGTATTGAAGAAGTATGGCCAAAAGAATTACTCGATAAAAACCCTGGCTATAAAGGTAAATCACTATATGACGTTCTGTATAGAAATGGCCAAGTAGATAAATTTTCAATTAATCAGGTACCGACCGACCGACTCAACGATGAAGCTCGTCATTTTGGTTTCTATATTCAAAAAGGCTTGTTTGAAGAATATGCTAGCTTCGGCCGCGGGCATGGTCATGATTTAGCCGATTATGACCGTTATCATCAAGAGCGTGGCCTGCGCTGGCCTGTAGTAGAGGGTAAAGAAACGCTCAGGCGTTTTAAAGAAGGTTCTGACCCTTATGTTGAACAAGGCAAAGACTTCCAGTTCTACGGCAAAAAAGACGGCCGAGCGATTATCTTTGCCCTGCCTTATGAGCCACCGGCAGAAAGCCCAGATGCAGAATATGACTTATGGTTATCAACCGGTCGGGTATTAGAGCACTGGCATTCCGGCTCGATGACCCAACGAGTACCAGAACTTTATAAAGCGATACCAGATGCCCTGGTCTACATGCACCCGGATGACGCGAAAGAACGCGACATGCGTCGTGGCGACTTAGTAAAACTAGTATCACGCCGTGGCGAGGTACAAACGCGAGTAGAAACCCGAGGCAGAAATAAACCACCAAAAGGTTTGGTATTTATGCCCTGGTTTGATGCCAGCCGCCTGGTTAACAAAGTTACCCTGGACGCCACAGATCCTTTATCAAAACAAACGGATTATAAAAAATGTGCCGTGAAAGTGGTTAAGGTTTAGGAGAAGACTGATGAAAACAAATAGCACAAAAAAACTCACTAAAGTCCTGATTGCTACTGTCTTATTTTCTTTTTCGCTAGCTGCTGCAGATAATCAGGTCGCTAACCTGCGAGGTCAGTCGGCCATAGACCAGCAAGATAAGCCAGCAGAAATTGCGAATGTGATTAACAAAGATATCAAGCAGGCGCGTAACTATCCGATGCAGCCACCGGTGATCCCGCATAAGATACGCAACTATGAGATCAACTTAAATACCAATAAATGTATGTCGTGTCACAACCGAACTCGCACTGAAGAGTCGCAGGCGCCTATGGTCAGTGTCACTCATTATATGGACAGAGACGGAAATTTCTTAGCCGAAATATCGCCAAGGCGTTATTTCTGCAACCAATGCCATGCACCACAAACCGATGCTAAACCATTAGTCGAAAATGAGTTTGTTGACATGCATAGCCTGATGAAAGCTAAGCACCAGGCAAAGAACTAGGAGCTGACGATGAAAGAAATCATTAAAATTGGCTGGCAAACACTGAAAAAGCCAAGCGCTTATTTCAGTCTCGGTTTTTTAGTGATCGGTGGTTTTATCGCCGGTGTCATTTTTTGGGGTGGCTTTAATACCGCGTTAGAAGCAACCAATACCGAAGAATTTTGTATTAGCTGTCACGAGATGGAAAATAATGTCTATGAGGAATTAAAAACCACAATACATTTTTCCAACCGTTCCGGCGTTCGCGCAACTTGCCCAGATTGTCATGTTATGGTCTCTTCTGAAGGAAAAGGGTTATGGTGTCATTCTTCATGGAT
>CAZUHQ010000062.1:0-1248 GCA_964620605.1 uncultured Thalassotalea sp. | reverse complement strand
ATCAATACCAGAGAAAAATTCCTCGCCCATCGTAAGCAGCTTGCTCAGAATGAATGGACCCGGTTAAAAGCCAATGATTCACTGGAATGTCGCAACTGCCATAACTTTGATTATATGGACTTTACCGCACAAAGCTCCAGAGCAGCTAATCAGCACTCGACCTCGCTCGCCAGCGGCGATAAAACCTGTATCGATTGTCATAAAGGCATCGCCCATCAGCTGCCGGATATGAAAGGTGTCGAAGGTTGGCAGTAAAGGTCAAACCGTTAAGATAAACAGAGCACGCCAGTCAATTGACTGGCTTTCTTTTGCCCTAAAATAAATCCTCATTTTCATGATACTTTGATTTGAAAATTTTTTTATTCTTGCCTATTTTACTCAATATACGGCTTATCAAATTAAGCGATGTTTTTTATAGCTAACGGGTAAAGCTAATGACATATGATGATAGCGAAGATCTCGACGACAACGATTTAAGCAATGAGCCAGATACCGAGATCGATATTGATACTATTGAGCAAAAAAATGCGACCGTGCGTCGCCGTATTGATGATTTACTGGAGCAAAAACGGCTAAAAGAGTTACTCGACGATAGTAACGACTGGTAAAGGTTAGCAAAAGAATGATAAATATTTTGCATTCCCCGGGTTATCTTTGTTCATAAAAAACAACAAGCTGTTAAAATACCCCTCTATTTTCTCTAATTATCAAACACAATGACATTACTTGAAAAACTACGCTGTTTGCTAACCTTTGGCCAAGGTGTTGCCTTGCCATTACCGGAAATATCAGCGGCAAACTCCCCGTTCGAATTGTTTGAGCTTTGGTTTAATGATGCGAAAAAATCAGGCATTTTACTACCAGAAGCCATGTCTGTCAGTTCATGCGGCCAAAATGGCCAGCCAAGTTCTCGCATGGTGCTATTAAAGTCATTTGACCAGCAAGGCTTTGTTTTCTATACCAACTACGGCAGCCGTAAACATCAAGAGTTAAGCGAAAATAATAAAGTCGCCCTGTTATTTCACTGGAATGTCCTCCAGCGTCAGGTGCGTATCGAGGGCACTATCGAAAAAACCTCAATTGAACAATCCGAGCAATATTTTCACAGCCGGGATCGCGGCAGCCAGATAGGTGCCTGGGCGTCTAAGCAAAGCCAGCAATTGACAATAGCCGATGAATTGAAACAACGCGTTGCCCATTTCGAGCAAAAATTTGCCGGTCAAGAAGTCCCCTTACCTGAGTTTTGGG
>CAZUHQ010000061.1:0-20863 GCA_964620605.1 uncultured Thalassotalea sp. | reverse complement strand
CGCAATAAAGTTATTTTCCATCATTAATAATGAATATATTGCTTCATGAACGCCAGCAGCACCTAAGGCGTGACCAGTCATCGCTTTAGTAGCACTGATCGCAGGAGAGTCATTACCGAATAACTCTTGAATAGCACCTAATTCTTTGACATCACCTACCGGCGTTGAAGTGCCGTGAGTATTTAAATAATCTATTTTACCTTCTACGCCATACATTGCTTGCTGCATACAACGTACCGCGCCTTCACCGCTTGGTGCTACCATGTCATAGCCATCTGAAGTTGCGCCATAACCAACAACTTCAGCATAAATGTGAGCGCCGCGCGCCAAGGCATGTTCTAATTCTTCAACAACAACCATACCGCCACCACCAGAGATCACAAAACCATCACGGTCTGCATCATAGGTACGAGACGCTTTTTCTGGCGTGTCATTATACTGCGTTGATAACGCGCCCATGGCATCAAACATCATGGCTAATGACCAATCCACTTCTTCACCACCACCAGCGAATACAATATCTTGCTTACCTAGCTGAATTAATTCCGCCGCATGACCGATACAATGGGCGCTGGTGGCACAGGCTGAACTGATAGAATAGTTCACCCCTTTAATTTTAAATGGTGTTGCTAAACACGCAGAACAGGTGCTCGACATAGTTTTTGGTACTGCATAAGGACCAACGCGCTTTACGCCTTTTGCACGTAAAGTATCCGCAGCTTTAACGACATTATCAGATGAAGCACCACCAGAACCGGCAACAATACCAGTGCGGAAATTAGACACTTGCTCTTCGGTTAATTTCGCATCATTTATCGCTTCTTGCATCGCAACATAAGCATAACCAGCAGCATCACCCATAAAACGAATGGCTTTACGATCAATATGATCTTTAGTCTCTAACGTTGGGTTACCCCAAACCTGGCTACGTAACCCCATTTCCTCAAAACTTTCTGACTTGCTGATGCCAGAACGTCCGGCTTTTAATGAAGTTAACACTTCTTCAGCGTTGTTACCGATACTTGATACAATACCTAATCCGGTGATCACTACACGTTTCATTTAACTAACCATCTTAAATTTAAAAAAATCGGGCGTATCATACAGAATTTTGCCCTTGATACTGGTCTGCTCAGTGTACACTTGTACACTGATTTATTCAAACCATGACAATCGCTGGCAAGTATAGGTAAAATATTTATCCTGTATAGCATTAATTAACAAAAAAGCGCATAAAGTGAGCAACAACAATAAAATTACCTTTCAGGCCGATGGCTCGCCCTATTCCCAAGTATTTGATGATATTTATTTCGATACCGAATCAGGTTTCCAACAAAGTGAACAAGTGTTTATTCAAGGTAATCAAATTGAGCAGCAATTACTGTCAAATACCAGTGAGTTAGTGATCGGCGAAACCGGTTTCGGTACTGGCCTTAATTTTCTCTTAACGCTAAGGCTCTACCTGCAACTTGCCAAACAGCACACTTTACCTAAACTGCATTTTATCAGCACAGAAAAATACCCGCTTACTCGCGCGCAGCTCGCACAATCGCTCGCTGGTTTTAGACAATTGACAGAAGAAGCTAAACTACTACTCAACTGCTACCCTGAGCAAGTAAGCACAAATTTTGATCAAGCAATACTATCAGATCAAGTTAGACTCACCATTTACTTAGGCGATGCCACCGAAAATTTAACCGCTATTAAACTTCACAGAAAATCCAATGGTCTAGTTAATGCCTGGTATCTCGATGGTTTTTCGCCAGCAAAAAATCCAGAAATGTGGACGCAAGAACTGTTTTTGCAAATGGCGCGTTTATCCAAATCTCAAGCCACTATCAGTACTTTTACCGTAGCAGGCTTTATTCGTCGAGGCCTGCAACAAGTCGGTTTTCGCATAGAAAAAACCGGCTATCAGGGTAAAAAGAAAGAAATTTTAACGGGTAAATATCAGCAAAACAAAATAAATGGCAAAGGCTACCAACTTAGACCTAACATCAGCAAGCCACAACACGTTAGTATTATTGGCGGTGGTATTGCTTCGGCCTGTGCGGCTTACGCGCTAACTAAACAAGGTATTAAGGTCACTTTATATTGCCGTGATGAAGAAATAGCGCAAGGTGCTTCCAGTAATGCTATAGGTGCGCTTTATCCTTTACTTCATCAACAGCAGGATGATATCAGCTTGTTTTATCAACAGGCATTCTGGCATGCCCGCAACTGGTATCAGCAATTAATTAAAGATGGCTACCATTTCGCCCATAACTGGTGCGGTTTACTGGAAATATCATACAAAAACGCCTTAAAGCAAAGGCAACAAATATTTGAAAAAGGTACCCCCTGGCCTAAAGAGTTAATTCATGGCGTATCTGCTAAGCAGGCCAGCGAACTCGCTCATATCACATTAACACACGGCGGGCTATTTATGCCAAATGCCGGCTGGATTGCCCCCGCTGAATTAGTAAAGCAACTACTTAAAGCTGCACAAAATACTAATAAGCTAAAAATCAAAACCAAGATCAATATTGAGAAAATCAGCCAATCAGAAAATGGCAAATGGCAACTACAGTCAGATAAGGGCAAGTTTAGTGCCTCGGTATTGGTCTATTGCGGCGGCGCAGAAGCGATTGATATGCCTTATATTAACCAGCTGCCGCTAACGTCAGTGCGTGGACAAGTGACTTCGGTGAATACGAATCAAGCAATGGCACAACTTAACACCGTTATTTGCCATAAAGGCTATCTCACCCCGGCACATCATAATATTCACTGTATTGGTGCTACTTTTGAGAAAGATAGCCAAAATACCGAAAGCTCGGCGGCAGACGATCAATATAATTTGGCAATGTTGCACCGCTGTTTGCCTGACTTAACCTCCTGGCAAACTAAAGATATTTACGCCAGCAAGGCAAGGCTGCGCTGCATGACACCGGATCATTTACCAATCGTTGGCGCTATGCCTAATATTGAGCAACATAAGCAAGTGTATACCCACCTGGCAAAAGATAAAAACTGGCGATATACTCATCCGGCACCTGTGATTAATAACCTGTACCTACTGACCGGTTTAGGTGCAAGAGGTCTTTGCACAGCGCCGCTACTGGCCGATATTCTAGCCGCCGAGTTAACCGGTGCACCTTATCCAGTCAACAGTGATGTACTATTTAACCTTGCACCTAACCGTTTTGTTATCCGTGATATTATTAAACGCAAGTTCAGCTAACTTAAGACTCAGCAGCAAACCAAGAATGAATACTTAACCAATAGTTATTAACGATCACTTTATCTTCCGGCGTTAATTCACTGCGGGCAGCATTTAACTTTTCATTAACGCTGTCTGCCAAAACTATGGACAACGGCTGACCTTCATCGCCAAATTCCGTTGCCGCCAAAGCAATAAAGCCGCGAATATAACTACTGGCAAATAAATCATCATTGCTGCAATCTTGTGTTACCAAGTCATCAAAATACGCATAGAGTTCGGCTAATGTTGAAATGTTCAATATACTTCCTCAATTTTAAATCAAAGTTATTATTGCGGGCTGGCAACCGGATATAACACTTGATCGTTATAGCCTGTGATGACCGGCAAATAGCCAGATAATTCCTGATCGAGTGTGCTGTCGCCGGTATCAGCAATTAACGGCCTAGCATCTAATGCCGTCAATTTAGATTTAGTGGCAATAATAATAATGTTCTCCTTGCCGATCGCACGAATAACGCGGGGACTAAGCTGCTGATTACCTCGGCCAAATATATGCCCTTGACCACCAATTAAGGTGATCACTAGCTTGACACCATGTTCACGATTATCCTCAATTGCCTGCCACAACTGAGATTCAATAACATCATTAGCGACAAGCTCATGCTCCTTAACCAGATCAACCCCAAGTAAGGTGTTATCCAACCCGAGTTCTTCCATTAAAAATGCCGTGGTAGAACCCGAACCGATAATAAACAACTCACCATCCATTTGGTTAATAACATCAGCGGCAATATCCTGAAGTACTAATTCATCTGATTCTTTACCACCAGATTTAACTGCCTGCACATAACGTAATTCCGATGGAATTTGCATTTCACCATAACGCTTTGCCTTGACCACGCCCTGGCGAAACAAAGATTCATCAATATCCATAACGTCTGCTTCTGTCAGTGTTACCAACTGGTTAGTTACCATAAGCTCGACCACTCGCCCTGCCGCTTTTGGGGTTACTGCATAAACACCTGAGTGAATTTTACAACCAGCAGGAATGCCTAATACCGGGAAGCTGTCACCAACCTTATGGCTGATATTTCTCGCGGTACCGTCACCACCGGCAAACAATAATAGATCAATGCCTTGGTTAATTAACTCAGCTACCGCATTTTCAGTATCCTGTGCTGTCGTTTCATCAGACGCAGTTTGATAAACCACTTGGGTATCAAAGCCTAAGTCACGAGCTGTGTGTTCGCCCATTAAACCACTGGCGCAGTACACTTTGATGTTTTTTTGATAAGGCAATAGCACTTCCAATGCCTGCGCAGCTCTTTGGTTAGATTTGGCTTCAGCCCCTAATGCCAACGCTTGCTGAGCAATACCTGCTCCGTCGCTGCCTTTTAACGCAACACTGCCGCCAATACCGGCGATTGGATTAACAATAAAGCCCAGCTTAAACATCTGCGATTAATTCCTTATCGATTTCAAATTGTTCTATGGTTAATGGCAATGAGACTTGGTAAAAGTGCGCCAACATCTCGATAAATTCTTGCGCCCTGGCAGGAAACCCTTCTTGCAGATAGTATTTTACCTGACGATAAACATTACGCTTAAAACCATCCGTATCACCTTCTTCACCGTTTAGGTTATCTACCGATACATTAAAACGTTTATTGGCGGCAACGCAAAATGCCCATTCAATCGCCTGAGGTTTAATTTCCACCTGCTCGAATGATTTTTGCTGCTCGGCGTTGCGACCATCTGGCACATACCAGTAACCAAAGTCTTCTAATTGTCGGCGCGCCTCACCTGCTAAACACCAATGAGCAATTTCATGCAAGGCACTGGCATAATAACCATGGGCAAACACTATTTGATGATACGAGCACTGCTCATTGGCTGGCAAATAAACAGGTTCATCATCGCCTCTTATCAACTTAGTGTTATAGCGGCGATAAAAGCTTTGCTCAAATAACCGGATCAGATCTGAATAATGATGTTCCATACAACACACGTAAGAAAATTTGCGCGTATTTTAACGAAAAAAGACGATAATAACATCGCCATTTTGTTGTAAAAAACTTGAAGGTTTTATTCCGGTAATTTTTTCAAAAATTGGCGAAGCAACAAGTAACCCATGACGCCAGAGATTAACGAGCCAACCACTATGCCTAATCTGTCTTGAAACAGTGGCGAGGCACTACTTTGCTCAAACGCCAGAGAGCCGATAAACAGACTCATGGTAAAACCAACACCACATAAAGTTGCAACACCATAAAGCAGTGACCAATTTACCTTTTCGGGTAGTTTTGCCAAACCAAGCTTGATGGCAATCAAGCAAAAACCAAAAACTCCCAACTGTTTACCTGCTACTAACCCTAAAATAATGCCCAACGGTACTGGCGCAAGGACTTCATCAATTCCAACGCCAGTTAAGTTGATCCCGGCATTGGCAAAGGCAAAAATCGGCAAAATAATAAAGGCTACTAACGAATGCAGGTTATGCTCGAGCGATTTTAACGGCGACTCTTCCCCTTTTTTTCCTTTAATAGGAATAAACAGTGCAAGGATCACACCGGCCAAGGTCGCATGAACACCGGATTTTAATACTGCCACCCAAAGCGCAATGCCGATAAAAATATAAGGCGAGGTACTGGTGACTCCTTTACGATTTAACAGCAATAGAATAACAATCATCACCAGCGAGAATACTAAGGAAGTGAGCGATAACTGCTCAGTATAAAATAGTGCAATCACGATAATGGCGCCGAGATCATCAAAAATTGCCAACGAGGTTAAAAATACTTTTAACTGTAGCGGTACTTTTGAACCCAGTAAGGCCAAAATACCCAGGGCAAACGCAATATCCGTTGCCGTAGGGATCGCCCAACCATTAATTGCTTCACTATTTTGATAATTAAATGCGACATAACACAAAGCCGGTACAAGCATACCACCAATAGCCCCTATCGCCGGTAAAGCAATTTGACCTGGTTGAGACAAATCGCCTTCAATAAATTCCCGCTTTAACTCCAACCCCACTAAAAAGAAGAACAATGCCATTAAGCCATCATTGATCCATAGTAATAGTGGCTTGGCGATCTCAAAACTGCCGATAGCCACTTTTACTGGAATACTCAACAATAAATCATAATAAGATGACAATGGCGTATTGGCGATCAACATGGCGGCTAGGGCGGCAAACATTAAAATAATGCCACTAGCGGCCTCTAATCTAAGAAAATCTTGTATGGTTTTAATTGGCATAGGCTCCCTTATCATTGACTGCTGCCATCATCACGAACGACATAATATGTCAAATAACGGTTAATGACAAAACATTCCACCGAGTTAATAGCACCACTTGGCGTCAGCGTCAGTTAAAAACGTGATAAATTCGGAAAAATAGAAAAAAATCGAAAAAAATTTTACTTTTCCCGGCTAAGCTCTGGTATTTCAGACAAAAATAAGTGTAGTATGAAAGCGAATAATTTAATAATGACCACTAAAGATTTGATGTAATGAAAAAGCTAGACGATATCGACTTACGAATTCTCACCATCCTCTATAAGAATGCCGACATCACCAACAAAGAATTAGCCGCGCAAATTGGCATTGCCCCTTCAACTTGCCTTGAACGAGTCAAACGCATGAAATCAAATGGCATTATTAAGGGCGCGTTTGTTGATATCAATTTCAAGAATATTGGTGGCAATATAGAAGCGATTGCCGCAATTCGTTTACAACCTTATTCAGAAGAAATCGTCAATCAGCTGAGAAATGACCTGCTGCAATTACCGGAAATCGTCAGCCTCTATCATATGGGCGGTAGCTATGATTATTTTATTCATATGGCGGTAAAAGATAGTGAGCACTTACGCCAATTTGTTTTTAACGCCATTACCTCCCGTGATGAAGTGACCACAGTAGAAACCTCATTGGTCTTTGAACACAGCCGCAGCGGCGTATTGCCTAACTTTGATGACTGACAGTTACAACAGCTCTTTAAGAAAATAACAAACACCTTACAATAAAGTAAGGTGTTTACTATTAACAATTGCCCTTTTACAGCCTATATACTTTACGGACAATTAGCGATTAATGTCCATACTTGCCATTGACCTGAATTATCGGCAGGTGACTCATTTTGCGTCCACCAGTTAGCCAGATATTCCTTGTTATTTTGTGACACTTTATTACCCTGCACATAAACTTTATTTGCAGACCAAGCCTCTGAGCTACAAGTACCTGTGCCACCTTTGGAGACAGTAACCGTTTGCGATGCCGTGTCAGTTTTTCCTTCGGCATCAGATACCGTTAATTGCACAGTATAATTACCTTCATCGGCGTAGGTATGTTCAGGATTTGCTTGAGATGAATTACTGCCATCACCAAAGTTCCAACTATAGCTGACCACGGCTTTATCATCTGTCGAAGTATCGACAAAGCTTACTGATAACTCGTTCGCAGTAACACTAAAACTTGCAACAGGCGCTTGGTTGCCATCACCTGAGCATTTGCCTAAATTTTGCCAAACATTACTGAAAAGATCTGGTTGAGCTCCGGTTGACCACCAGGTGGCTTGATATCGATAATCTTGGTAACTCACTATATCACCCGTTGCATAACTTGCGGATGCTTCCCATGCAGCGATCCCGTCACAACCGCTTGTATCTCCTTCAGAAACTGTGATATTTACAGTTTTAGTATCAGACAATCCTTCAATATCTTTCACTGTTAACGATACCGCATAACTACCTTCTGCAGCATAACTATGTACAGGATTTATTTCAGCAGACGTTAACCCATCGCCAAAATCCCATTGATGGCTGATCACAGCTTTATCATCAGTGGAGTTGTCTGTAAAAGTGACAGTTAACTTATCCGTTTGGTAACCGTAATCAGCCGTAGGTTTTACATTACCAACAGGACCACAACCTGTACCATCTTTTACGCCACTATTGTCTACGCCAACCCCATCTAACGAAGCAACAACATCATCGACACAATACCCTAATGCCTTGGCTGCCTTATAAACACCTCGTCCGGCTGAAGCAAAAGTTTCATTAGCATTCCAATATGTTTGATTCGCTTGCACATAAACATCAAACGCTTTACGAATGTCCCAATTAGCGGTCGTGGATAACAAGTAAAACGCTTTATTAAACACCCCAGAACTATGATGAACATCCATACCACTAGTATAGTTTTGTGCATTATCAATAGAGCGACCATCCCGGGTTGGATAATCCATATAACGCATTGCACCACTGCCTTTTTTGATTTTATCGCCTATTTGCCAGCTAAAAGTTCCTGTCAAATAATAACTAGCAGCTGCGGCGGCAATATCAGAAAAGGATTCGTTCAACCCCCCAGATTGCCCCTCATAACGTAAATTAGAATTCTGCTGGGTAAAACCATGACTAACCTCATGTGCTACTACACCTAAACCCACAAGTGGATGAAAAGTAGTATAGCCATCACCAAAGGTCATTTGCTGACCATCCCAAAAGGCATTTTCATAGTTACGGTCATAATGAACACGCATTTTTAACTTTTGGGTTAACGGCGCTTTTCTATACCAGTCATAGTACATATTAAATGTCGCTTGACCGAATGCGTGGGCATCATTTAGCGCAGAATAACTGCCATTAACTTCACGCGCCGTGTTTTCATAACAAGGAAAGCTATGAACGCTGCCACCACTCTTTTGATGATTCATGTCATAGGTAACAACATTTGTACTGTCTAGACGACAGTTATTGCCACTGCCCATCACTTCAAACGCAGGATAACTTCCACCCGGGCCAAACTGGTATCGGCCGGTTCTTAAATTACCTCCAGGACCTGTGCCATCAACAAACGTCATTCCTTCCCAGCGCTGTAAAATACTGCCATTATTTGCATCGATAAAAAAATGAGGCCGACTCGGTTTATCCATTGTATCTACGTATGATATTAGCCAAGCCAGATGTGCTTCATCGTTCTTATCAAGCCAGATATATAGCTTACTTTCGATGTTATAAACCTTGTCTTTAGTCACTTTATGTGGTGATAAACTTAACGCCTTATCAACGGCCTCATTCAGCGAGAAGGAGGCATCGACAGAACTAATATCGGCTGCAATATCAGCAATATAGTTTCCAGAAACATTAATGAAACTATTATTTTCCTGAGGCTGTGCTGCAATACTGACTCCATAAACTTCAACCCCTTGATGATACTGAATGTACCTGATCGGCTTATGAGATACTTGTCCCCTAACACCTTGTCCATCTGCTGAAGATGGTTCAAAAGTGTCTCTCCCTTGCCCCATCAACAACTGCTGGACATTAAAACTTCCATCAAGTAGCATGTGTTGTTCAAGATCAATACGTTCTGCAGCTGTCGCTTGAAATATAATCAGCGAACTTGCCGCAACCACACTGAGAACGGTCTTTTTATAGCTATACATTTCTTTTCTCCATTTACATTATTGTTTTATTTGTTATGTAATGCTGAAATCGTATTGATAATTTTGTATTTTGTTGGGGTGAATTCATCAACAAAATTAAAGTACCTAGCCCAAACAAATCGTCTTAGTAAAAAAATAAAAGACTCCTGAACATCTATCTCCCATTAATGCTCTGGCGAACTTTTACGAAAAAACTATAGTTTTTTCCAAACATCGAAAACTCCTGGTTCCTCCCCTTGTGACCACCATTTTGCTTGGTATAAAACATCATAATGACTCACCTTATCTCCTCCTTGATACTCTGCCTGGTTATTCCATAACGGCGCATTCCCATCATCCGGTTCAACCAGATACCAGGCATTACTCGTTGATGGAGTTTCATTTTTATTCCACCACTTCGCTTGGTAAATTTTTCCCTGATATGTCACTTGTTCACCTTTGCTATATGCTTGTGTTGCCAACCATGGAGAAACATCAGCTGTGTTCACTATAGTGACAGTGAAAGACTCACTGGTTGTAAGTTTGCCATCGGAAACAGCAACGGTAACAGTGACATCAGTATCACTGTCAACCTCTCCCGCAATTAATGTGATATTTGCCCCCTGACCTAAAAAAGACAAAGGACTTGGTACTTGCCAGCTAAAACTAAGCACATCATTTTGCGGGTCAGAGGCATCAACATCTATATTGAATTGACTATTTTCATTGAAGATTTGATCACTAATGGCTTGAACAACAGGCGCACTATTATCAGTCTGAGGTATAATTGATAGTGCAAAGCTGTTGTCAGCAGACAACGACCACACTTGATTAGCAAAAATATCTGTGTCGTCAAAAACAATATTGCCAGTTGACCCTTTAACACCAATTTGGATCAATTGCCCAAAATTACTGTTAAGATGTTCAGCAATACTTGTTTGCCAGTGAGTAACATTATCTTCAGTAACGTCAAATTGTTGATTAATCAACTCCTGACCTTGAGCATTGAATAACCGAAACCACACAAGATCACCGACGTTAGCAATATCTCCTGGCTTAACAAAATATTCCAGTAGCTGCCATTTATCAGGAGTATTATCGTCTCGTTCTATAGTAATATCGCTACAATTGTAGAAACCTTCGCCAACAACATCATTGCGTTGCCAACGACTATAAAGCAATGCATCTCCGCTGCGATCAGCAGGAATATGCACTGCCATCTCGTAGTAGCGATTACCATCGACACCGGTAATAAAATCGATATTACCGTACTCTTGCACCAACTCAAGATCTTGCCAGCGCAAAACATCAGTGCTGGCATTAAACGTTGTTTTACTTAGGTAAATTTGCCAATAACTAGGGTTATGAGGTGTTTTCGCGTTAAAACGTACCTGAATATTTCCTTGCTCATCAGGGGTTACTTTAGTTTTTTGCCAATACTCTGACGCAAGATTAAGCCCTCTTTTCTCATCATCTCCTGCCGAGCAAAGTGCACCATCGGGAACTGCCGCTTCAACCGCAGCTTGATTTAAGTAATCCGCGACGTTCACTGAAATTTCGTGCTCTTGGACAAACTGCACATAACCCGACTCTAGAAATGCAGCTCGACAGGCTCGATTAGGGATAGCTGAACCATCAGCTGGCCACCAGTATCCCCCCTGTGCCTGACAAATTGCCTGTCTGGCCTTTGGTTTTTCCATATAGGCATGAGCATGAGCAGTAACCGGCAATAGCACTGTCACCAATGCAGATAATGCCACGGCCATAGTCAATGAAGTATTAAGTGCTTGTTGGCTACTTGTTGTCATTTCTTTCATTATTATTCTCCTAACTATAATGACTTCCCCTAAATGCTCAGGGGAAGCATTCTATAAATCACAAACTTTTTCCCAGTTCGCAGTGCCAGGTTCAGATTTTGTCCACCACTTTGCTTGCCACACAGCCAAGTTGTGCACCATCATGTCACCGGCATTTGCATGATCTGGGTTTCCTTGCCAATCGGTTCTTGGAAAATTTGGATAAACAGGTAAATCATCAACATTGATGCCATCGCACGTATCACCAGGCTCATCGTCTTCCTTGCTTGCTTCCGGCAGTGCTGGAAACTCATATTTAAAGCCATAAGTGCGAGTACCTTTTTCAATAGTAAAGTTTGCAGGCCCAGTAATTGGCATGTAATACATCACTTGCGCATTAACTGTCTCACCGGGTTTAAACGATTCCGTGACACCGCCATATTCGTTAACTAAGGTGATTGAAAAACGATGAAACTCATTGTCAAAGCCGCCAATATTATTACCTGCTGCATTAGAACCATTGCTTTCAATAGCTAGTTTGAGTTTCTTTTGAGCATTCCAGTTTGATTTAAAAATGGCCGAGGTTGAAACCGGTACATCAAACGAGATTTTGGCACCCGATAAATCGAGCTCTGAATTGTTAGTAAAGCTAAAAGTAGGACTTATAGGGTAGTTATCATCACCTACCGGGAAATCTTTTGCTTGAAACGCGATATCAACCACTTTTTCTGGCACAATAAAATCTTGGTCACCGGTATTAACATCATATGATGTACCACTTTGTCGGAATTTATCATAGGCTAGTGTCGTCATAGTTGAGCCGATAAAATACTCCTCTTTGGCACTGTCATAGTCAAAGTCGCCAGCTAATTCCCAAAACATCACGCCACCTAGGCCTTGATTAATCACATAATCAACTTTGGTCGCCATCGATTGCTCATCTTCAATTGACAGAAATACTTTTTTCTCGCTATTCCATAACCATGGCGCTACAGCAACCGGGTCATAATGACGCGTATAACTGCCTGTTAAGACATCTTCAGGATCAGTTGCGGGAGTCAAACCATAGTCCTCGATATAACTACCCGATTTGCCATCGGCTAAATTGAGCGCATGCCAAAGTGGATTACTGCCAGCGGCAACTTCATTATCGTTTTCAATGTCATGCCATAAATTATCGATACCCACTGCGCCATTACCACAGTAGTTCTTATCCCCTTTGCCGGTACCTTTAGGGCAGGCATTTTGATCGGGCAATGCTGCTTGCCCCCATAAACCATTAGTACCGCCAGAAACATCTTTAAAACCTCGGGTATAATAAGGAATGCCAATATTAATGCGCCCAGCAGACAATGCCCCCCTGAAATAACGCACCGCCCAATCGGTATTTAAATAGCCAATTCCTTCAAATTCAGGCGTGCCATAAACATTCCATGCGGCTAGCTCTGAATCTTCACCAGTATCAAATAGCGCCGCATTAGGGCCAACATGAGAATTCCATGCACCATGTAAGTCATAAGACATAATATTGACGTAATCTAAATATTTAACCGCATCAAAGATTTCCATGCCCCTTAATAAATACCCTGAAGAAGGCGATGCAATAGTTAATAAATAGTGCTGTCCATCAGCTTGCCCTGCCTTATCAAGTGCCTGACGTAATGAGCGCAATAATGCGAGATAGGATTTATACAAACTGGCACGTCTAGGGTTAGAAAAATCAAAGTCATCCGGGTGACCAGAGTCATTCATCGATGAGGGATATTCATAATCAATATCAACACCATCAAATCCATATTTTTTAATAAAGGTAACAACACTTTCTGAGAATGCTTTGATACCCGTTTGATTAATGCTGCCATCAGCATTGGTTGTCATGGTATAAAAGCCACCGCTGGCAACACGACCGGTTTGGTCAAAATAGCCACCGGTTTCAGCCCAACCACCAACAGAGATAAGTGTTTTTACGTTCGGGTATTGTTTTTTATATTTATTCAGTAAATTAAAATGCCCTTTATACGGCAGGCTGGTATCTAATTCTGCCCCGGCAACGTCAGGCCACTCCATATTAGTGGCAGGATTGTTTTCACTGTTGGCTTCGCCAATAGAAATTTGATTATCACCATCAACATGAGCAAATGCATAATTAATGTGAGTAACCTTGTTCCATGGGATATCACTCACTAAATAACTCGGCTGATTATTTGAACCATTTCGCCAACTGGTGAAATAACCTATTACTCTGCGCGGATGATCATTACCCATTTTCTCGCGGCCATCAGCGTCATAAACAGTGCAATAAGGCGTATTCACTTCTGGGGTTTGGTATAAGCCTTTCGGCTGGCAAGCATCACGATCATCACCTGGATCTTGCTTTTTAACAACATTGACATAGACAGGATTACTGACGCCGACAGCATTATCATCATCAGTTGCTTCAAGTGAGAACTTCACTTGTCCTAATGCTGCCGCTTGCCAGGTATAAGTATCTGTCGATTGAGACGAAGAAAAAATTGACGATGTATTAGCAAATAGCATCAGTCCGGTTACCGTACCATCACTATCAGTCGCTGACATAGTAAATTCAAGCTGATCACCAATATGAACTTCTGTTGGTTGATTTGACAGCGTTAATACTGCATTTGGAGCTTCATTATCAGGTTCAGTATCTTTTGCTTGTACGGTTAAATTGAGAACATCGCTTACTGTCGTCGCTTGCTTGTTATCTTGCACGATCAAATAAAATTGATGTGCCCCTTTAACAGCCCCCCAAGTAAAGTCACTTACCCCTGAAGGCAACGTAAACAGTAAGTTGCTATCTAAATAGACTTCAGTTTTCTCAACACTACCGTCACTATCTTTGGCATCAAAATTGAAGACAACGCTGTCATTTTCAGTAAAAGAAGAATTATCAGATGGTGAAATCCAGCTAACAGTAGGCAATTGATTGTCGTCATCAGCCTGACAATCACCTATTATTTTCCACTCTTGCCATGCCCCTGAGTTTTCAACCGGATTTGTTTGGTTCCACCATTTCGCCTCAAACGCTTGATTTTGAGTATGTACCTGCTGTCCTGCCACATAAGTTTCACCTGCTTGCCACTCACTAAGCACACTACAATCAACTGTTTCGCCATAAACAGAAAGCCCAAACAAGGCTAACGTTAATGCACTAAGCTTTTTAGCTAGGCCGAATTTAATTATGTATTTCATATTTTTAATCCCCATAACATCACCTTGTTAACATTTGGTTACAAGATTGTTAAATCCAGCATATGAACAAACTTAATTTTGTGCAAGTTTTAACCAGTTCAGATAATTTAGCAGTTATTATTGCCTGTAAGGCTTGGTAGCAAAGGAGAATATGAAAAATGACTTTAGCAAAGAAACCACTTATAAATGTTAATTAGATCAATATAGTAAAATCGATTAATTAGTAAAATGTTTTTATTAATTAATCAGTTACTGTAATACTTACCAAAAATTTTGCTGTTTATTTATATGTATAGACGAAATAGCTATACCTTATAACCAAAACAAATAAAAAGGATGGATAATACCTGTTAATACTTGATCATTTGGCGAAAATTAAAAGGCTTATAGACAAGCGTTGATTGCTGCTAAAGTGTAGTAAAAATGAATAGATAACTAGGGGCGTGTTTAATGCGCCGCCTTAAAATCCTGCGTTTCATAATACAGTGGCTTCATGGTGCCACAGTTTAGAAATTTATATTGTAATTCCGTCTCTTTCGGCACAGGAGATGAAGTACGAAACTTGGTTAAACACCCTGCTTCTAAATCAACATGCAGTAAATGATCATAACTAGGAGCCTGGTTGATTTTGTGGATATAAATACGGTTATTGCCGGTTAGCTTGACCACATCATATTCCTGCTGATTTGATGATTCTGCCAAGTCCTTCATTTCACGAACATATAATTGTCTAGCGAAATTCAACTCCATATTTTCATAAACCAGGTTACCTTCCCGCTCAAAATGCCCCAAGTAAACATCGGCTCTGAGTGTTAATTTTTCACCTCGGGCTAGGCGCTGTAAATTAAACGGCTGAGGTTTAATAGTGACTAAATCAGCATCGCGCACTAACTGGATCAAAGGAATACTTTTAGTATCTATTTTATAAAGCAGCTGAATATCATGCGGCTTATGATACAAGGGTAAATGCGAAGCATAAATCGATGAAGAATGACTGACTAACACCATGCCATGCACACCGACATAACCAGGATCGAGCGGCGGTAATTCGTTCGTTTCGTCTTTAGCTAACGCAGAAAAAGTAATAAAAATAAAAGGCAGCAAGATAATTAAATGTTTCATATGAAATTGACTGTTTACCAGGGTGAATAACGGCCATTTAATTGAGTATAGAACAAGTGATTGGCATTACCGCTCTTATCTATCCATACATCTTAGGCATAGCCTTCGTACTGAATATAAAAAGCCATTCAATTGTTGTTGAATGGCTTGAATATAATATGGCTTAGCTTTTTAGATCGTCAAAAAACTGTTTAACGCTGTCAAAAAAGCCGGTTTCCTTTGGTCTGTGCTTAGTCTGGTTTTTACCCATTTTCTCTTCCAGCTGGCGTAGTAAATCCGCTTGATCGCCTGAAAGATTGACCGGCGTTTCAATCACCGCCTTACACATCAAATCGCCCGTAACATGGCTGCGCACCGACTTCACCCCTTTACCACGTAAGCGGAACATTTTGCCAGTTTGGGTTTCTTTCGGAACTTTCAGCTTGACTTTACCTTCTAAGGTCGGCACTTCAATTTCACCACCTAACGCTGCTGTGGTAAAGCTGATCGGTACTTCACAGTAAAGGTTATTTTCATCACGGACAAAGATTGGATGATCTTTCACATGTACTTGCACATACAAATCACCCGCTGGCGCGCCATGTTCGCCCGCTTCACCTTCTCCAGATAAACGAATACGGTCACCGGTATCAACACCGGCTGGAATTTTTGCATTAAGCGTTTTAGTTTTCTCAACACGCCCCTGGCCGCGACATGAAGGACAAGGTTCAGTAATAACTTTACCTTTACCCGAACAGGTCGGACAGGTTTGCTGTACCGCGAATAATCCCTGACGCATCTGTACTTGGCCATGACCATGACAGGTAGAACACGTTTTCGCACTGGTGCCTTTTTTTGCGCCGCTGCCACTACAAGGTTCACAGCTAACGTAAGTCGGTACTTTAATTTCGACCGATTTACCTTTAACCGCATCTTCTAACGTCATTTCCAGGTTGTAACGTAAATCACTACCGCGGCGTTGACGAGATTGGCCACCACCACGACGGCCACCACCGAAAATATCACCAAAGATATCACCAAAGGCATCACCAAAGTCAGCGCCACCGCCAAAACCGCCGCCGAAGCCGCCACCGCCCATGCCGCCTTGTTCAAACGCTGCATGACCATATTGATCATAGGCTGCACGCTTTTGATCATCATTTAGCACTTCGTAGGCTTCTTTAATTTCTTTAAAGGTTTCTTCTTTTGCCTTATCACCCTGCGTACGATCCGGATGATACTTCATCGCTAAACGTTTATACGCTTTTTTGATTTCGCGTTCACCGGCATCTTTTGAGACACCGAGTACTTCATAATAATCACGTTTGGACATAGCTTTAATTCTTTACCGTTACTTCAACTATTGGAAAATTAATTTGTTTATTGGCTGATACAGCTATCAAACAAATTAACTCTTAAATCACTATTCTCTTAAAACAACGTCGTTCTCTGACATCCTGTCACGACATACGACCACCATGGATGGTGGAAATGCCGAAACGGCAGGAGCATTTTTCGGCCGTTCATCCTGAACATCGTCATTCCTTAGCGTCCTGCTATCACGACATACCGTTCATCCTGAACATCGTCATTCCTTAGCGTCCTGCTATCACGACATACCGTTCATCCTGAACATAATAAAGCGCCGGTAAACGACGCTTTATCCTTTTCCTAACAGGTTTTTCAACCTGATAAGTAAGTTAGTTGTCGTTGAGTCGCTTTAGCGCTAGGTGGAAGCACGGAGCTTAGTTTACTAAGTGAGTACTTCCAACAACGCGATTAAGCAACTCTGTAGACAAATAATTACTTATCGTCTTTAACTTCCTCGAACTCCGCGTCTACCACGTCATCTGCTGGCGCTGCACCTGCGTCTTGTGCTTGACCTGCATCAGCACCCGGCTGCCCGCCTTGTGCTTGAGCTTTTGCCTGTGCAATTTCCATTAATTTAGCTGACGCTTCCATCAATGCTTGTTGTTTGCTATCAATGGCTTCTTTGTCATCGCCTTTAATAGCAACTTCAAGTTCGCTAATTGCCGCTTCAATTTTCTCTTTATCTTCCGCTGGTAAATCATCACCCGCTTCAGTAATTTGCGTTTTAGTCGCATGTACCATGCCATCAGCCTGGTTACGAGCAGTGACTAATTCTTCAAATTTAGCATCAGCATCAGCATTTGCCTCAGCGTCACGTACCATTTGCTCTACTTCATCATCCGATAAACCAGAAGATGCTTTAATGGTAATTTTTTGCTCTTTACCTGTGTTCTTATCTTTTGCCGACACGTGCAAGATACCATCAGCATCAATATCGAAAGTTACTTCGATTTGCGGCATACCACGAGGCGCTGCGTCAATACCTTCAAGGTTAAACTGACCCAATGATTTATTAGCTTGTGCTTGCTTACGCTCACCTTGCAATACATGAACCGTTACCGCAGCTTGATTATCTTCAGCTGTTGAGAAGGTTTGTGATTGCTTGGTCGGAATCGTAGTATTTTTATCGATAACTTTCGTCATCACGCCGCCCATAGTCTCAATACCTAGCGACAATGGCGTTACGTCTAATAACAATACGTCTGTTACGTCACCAGCAAGCACACCTGCTTGTACTGCTGCACCTGAAGCTACTGCTTCATCAGGGTTAACGTCTTTACGAGGCTCTTTGCCAAAGAAGTCAGATACCGTTTTTTGTACCAATGGCATACGTGTTTGACCACCAACTAAAATTACATCAGTGACATCAGATGTTGATAAGTCAGCATCCGCTAATGCAGTTTTTAACGGCTCTAACGTTGCTTTTACCATATCTTCAACTAATGACTCTAATTTAGCGCGAGTCACTTTGATGTTCATGTGCTTAGGACCTGACGCATCAGCCGTTACATACGGTAAGTTAACATCGGTTTGCTGTGCCGAAGAAAGCTCACATTTTGCTTTTTCTGCGGCTTCTTTAACACGTTGCATCGCAAGAGGATCATTTTTAAGGTCAAGCCCTTGGTCTTTTTTGAACTCATCTACTAGATAGTTAATTAAGCGGTTATCAAAGTCTTCACCACCTAAGTGAGTGTCACCGTTAGTCGCTAATACTTCAAAGGTGTGCTCGCCTTCAACTTCATCAATTTCGATAATTGAAATATCAAAAGTACCACCACCTAAGTCGTATACCGCAACCACTTTGTCACCTTTTTGCTTATCCATACCATAAGCAAGTGCCGCCGCTGTTGGCTCGTTGATAATACGCTTAACTTCAAGACCTGCGATGCGACCAGCATCTTTAGTGGCCTGACGTTGAGAATCATTGAAATATGCAGGTACAGTGATAACCGCTTCAGTGACTGTTTCACCTAAGTAGTCTTCTGCAGTTTTCTTCATTTTTTTCAACACTTCAGCTGAAACCTGTGGTGGCGCAACATTTTTATCACGCGCAGTGACCCAGGCATCACCATTGTCAGCTTTAACAATACCAAACGGCATAATGTCGATATCGCGTTGAACTTCTTTATCTTCCCAGCGACGACCAATCAAACGCTTAATGGCGAATAAGGTGTTTTTAGGGTTAGTTACGGCTTGACGTTTCGCAGGTTGACCAACTAAGGTTTCGCCTTCTTCTGTGTATGCAATGATTGAAGGGGTTGTACGATCGCCTTCCGCGTTTTCAATAACACGTACTTTGTCGCCGTCAAGAACAGCTACACATGAGTTAGTTGTCCCTAGGTCAATACCAATAATTTTGCCCATCTTTAGGATCTCCGAATACTTAAAAATAATAAAAACTGTTGTTGAAGTTTAAATTGGGGGCGAGAAAATGCTTTTCAACTGCCAGAAACGAAAAAATTCAAATTTTTTTACATTTTTTCTTATCAGATAACCGCCTGGCCAACAGCGTTTTAGCGAGTAGAAACAAAAAACCAGACAAAATGTCTGGTTTTTAACAATAATTTTTTAAACCACCGGATTATGCTTGAGTATCAACATCCGCGCCTTTTGACACCATCACCATGGCAGGACGAATTAAACGACCGTTTAGTTCGTAGCCTTTTTGCATTACCGCAATCACGGTATTAGGCGCTACACCTGCAACTTCCTGCATCGACATCGCCTGATGCAACTCAGGATTAAATGGCTGATCTTGCGGGTCAATTGCAGTTATACCGAACTTTTCTAAACCAGATAATAAGCCTTGAAGTGTTAGATTAACCCCTTCAAAGGTCGCTTTTTGCTCTTCAGCTTGTGCATCTATGGTTGCTAAACCACGTTCTAAATTATCAACCACAGTTAACATTTCACCAGCAAATTTTTCTAAAGCAAATTTGCGGGCTTTTTCAACATCTTGTGCTGCGCGACGGCGAATATTATCAACCTCGGCTTTGGCTCTGATCACTGAATCTTTTTGATCGGAAACCGTCGCTTGAGCAGCTGCTAACGCTAATTCAAGTTCGTTTATTCTTTCTTGCTCTTCACTGATAGCCTCATGCGCGTGTTCATGCTGCTCTTCCACTTGCTCTTCAGCTTGAGCAATTATTTCTTCAGCTGCAATATCTTCAGCAGCTTTGTTTTCGTTTGACTCTTTAGCCATGAAAAAACTCCAAAGTAAATCGTTAAATAACGACCATTAAAAATGACATTGTTGCTAATTATGGGGATTGGATTGAATGATTCAAGAACAAAAGTCGATCATTTAACAAAAAGTGAACTTTACAACTAAAGAAAATCCAGCGAAACTGCTGATATCTGAGTAAAAATAGCTGCTATAGTGTAAAAATGAGTCAACTGTATAAAATTATCGGACTGATCGGCAAGCCTAATCATCAAGGGGCGAGCAATACCATTAGTGCCTTATACGAGTTTTTAGTGGAACAAGGCTATCGGGTAATAGTCGAAAGCTCAGTTGCCCCGTCGATGCAACAAGATGATTTAGCGATTCATAGCCTGACTGAAATCGGTGAGCAGGCAGATCTAGCCATTGTCGTTGGTGGTGATGGTTATATGCTTGGCGCCGCACGGGTACTCTCCTGCCGATGAACGATGCGCGACCCGTATGGCGTGACAATCTCTCGCTGCTCGCCTTTCGGATGGATGGCGCGCGCATGCGGGAGCTCGGGCGCGGTCACCTGGGCTACGGGC
>CAZUHQ010000060.1:0-21103 GCA_964620605.1 uncultured Thalassotalea sp. | reverse complement strand
GTCACTGCCAGCTACCCGGGAGCTAACCCGTCAGTGATCGCACAAACGGTCGCTACGCCGTTGGAGCAGGAGATTAATGGCACCGAAAACATGCTTTATATGTTCTCGCAAGCCACCAGTGACGGCCGGATGACCTTAACAGTTACTTTTGCCTTGGGCACAGATCTAGACCGCGCTCAGGTACAAGTACAAAACCGGGTTAACAGTGCGCTATCCCGCTTGCCGGAAGAAGTGCAGCGCCTTGGCGTCGTCGCTGAAAAATCATCACCAGATTTAACCATGGTGGTGCATTTGTATTCTCCAAAAAAGACTCATGACACCACTTACTTGTCAAACTATGCCGATTTGTATATTAAAGATCAGATCGCCAGATTACCTGGTGTCGGTGATGTCAAACTGTTTGGTGGTGGTCAGTATTCGATGCGAGTATGGCTCAATCCGGATGCCTTAGCAGCGCGCGAATTAACCGCAATGGATGTTGTTAGCGCATTAAAAGCGCAAAACCAGCAAGTAGCAGCCGGTAGCCTGGGTGCACAACCTGCCAGCAATGACAGCGAATTTCAGGTATTACTCAACGTTAAAGGTCGTTTGGACAATATTGAAGAGTTTGAACAGGTGATCGTTAAAGTTGGCGAACAGGGACAAATCACCCGATTAAAAGATGTTGCCCGTGTTGAATTAGGGCAAAACTCCTATTCATTACGTGCCATGCTAGACAGCCAACCCGCATTGGCGATGCCAATATTTCAACGCCCGGGGTCAAATGCCATCGAACTCTCTGATCAAGTCAGGGCAACCATGGTTGAGTTATCGCAAAATTTTCCTGCTGGAGTCGAATATGAAATTGTCTACGACCCGACAGTATTTGTTCGTGATTCAATTGATGCGGTGATCAAAACCTTACTCGAAGCCATTGCCTTAGTAGTTATCGTCGTTGTGGTATTTTTACAAACCTGGCGCGCTTCAATTATCCCGTTAATTGCTGTGCCTATTTCTCTGATCGGTACTTTTGCGGTGATGCAATGGCTTGGCGTTTCCATCAATACCTTGTCACTGTTTGGTTTAGTACTGGCGATCGGTATTGTTGTCGACGATGCAATCGTAGTAGTCGAAAACGTCGAGCGGAATATCGCCCAGGGGTTATCACCGTTAGAAGCGACCAGAGTGGCGATGTCGGAAGTCACAGGACCAATCATTGCTATCGCCCTGGTATTATGTGCAGTGTTTATTCCGACCGCCTTTATCAGTGGTTTATCCGGCCAGTTTTATAAACAGTTTGCATTGACTATCACGATTTCTACCGTGATCTCGGCATTTAACTCTTTAACCTTGTCACCGGCGTTATCGGCATTGTTATTAAAAGCCCACGACAGTAAGCCGGACAGATTAACTCGAGTGCTAAACACCTTGTTCGGTAGCTGGTTATTCACGCCGTTTAACAAGCTGTTTGACCGTGGCGCTCAGGGTTATCAAAAACTAGTGAAAAAACTTATTCGCCTCAGTGTCATCGTCACCTTGGCCTACATTGCTTTGCTTGGTGGCACCATTAAATTATTTGATGCTGTACCAGGCGGTTTTATTCCAGCGCAGGACAAACAATATCTGGTGGCGATTGCTCAATTACCTGATGCTGCAAGTTTGGATCGCACTCAGGCGGTAGTAAAAGAAATGGAGCAAATCGCCCTGCAAGTGCCAGGTGTTGCTCATTCGGTTGCTTTCCCTGGTTTATCGGTCAATGGTTTTACCAACAGCCCGAACAGTGCGATAGTCTTTACTCCATTAGAAGCATTCAGTCAGCGCACAGATCCTAGTCAGTCAGCAATGGCGATTGCCGCACAGCTTAATCAACGTTTTGCCGCAATAGATGAAGCCTTTGTCGCAGTATTTCCACCGCCGCCAATTCAGGGCTTAGGCACCACTGGTGGTTTTAAATTGCAGATTGAAGATCGCGGTAATAAAGGCTTTGAAACCTTGTTTAACAGCCTGCAAGCGGTAATAGGCAAGGCTCGTCAAACACCGGAATTAATGGGGCTGTATTCGAGCTTTAGAATTCAGGTGCCGCAAATGGATATCGATATCGACAGAGAACAGGCACTGATCCAGGGCATTCCATTAGATGAAGTATTTAATGCGCTGCAAGTTTACTTAGGCTCTGTCTATATCAATGACTTTAATATGTTTGGCCGTACCTATCAGGTAAAGGCGCAAGCAGAAGCAGATTTTCGCCAGGATCCTGAGCAAATACTCAACCTGAAAGTGCGTAACCGTCAGGGACATATGGTGCCACTTGGCTCGGTATTAACTGTTACGCCAACTACAGGGCCAGATAGAGTGATGCATTATAACGGTTACCCAAGTGTGGAATTAAACGGTAGTCCTGCACCTGGTTTTAGTTCAGATCAAGCAAGAGCAGCAATTGAGGCAATTTTGGCAGATACCTTACCCAAAGATATCACTTATGAGTGGACGGAAGTGACCTTCCAGCAAATTCTTGCCGGTAATACCATGGTCTATGTTTTTCCATTAGTGGTATTGTTAGTCTTTATGGTGTTGGCGGCGCAATATGAAAGCCTGCGTTTGCCATTGGCGATCATTTTAATCGTGCCAATGACAATATTCTCTGCACTGTTAGGTGTCTGGTTAGTCGGCTCTGATAACAACATCTTCACCCAGATCGCGTTAATAGTCCTAGTCGCGCTGGCATCGAAAAACGCCATCTTAATGGTGGAATTTGCCAGAGATAAACACCAGCAAGGATTGTCGCACCTCGATGCCATCATCGCCGCCTGTCGTTTAAGGTTACGCCCAATTTTGATGACCTCAATCGCCTTTACCGCCGGTGTCGTGCCCTTAGTGCTGGCAACCGGAGCAGGTGCTGAGATGCGTCATGCGATGGGTAATGCAGTATTTTCTGGCATGATAGGTGTCACTTTCTTCGGACTATTATTCACGCCAGTGTTTTATATGCTGGTAACCAAAGGGCAAAACAATAGCTCAAAGGAGCAAGCTAATGGATAAGCGTATTCATAACAAACTGGCAAAGCCTTTCGTAGTCGGCTCGGTATTGCTGGCTGGCCTGCTCTCAGGTTGTGCCAGCCAAATTGATAGCAAGCAGCATCAGCAGTTACTAGAAAACTTTATCGCCGAGGCGCAAATTGCGCCTCAGTTAAGCGGCGCAGATGAAGCCAACTGGTGGCAGCAACTACAATCTCCACAATTGGAACAGTTGATCAAAGACGGTTTAGCCAATAATTACAATCTGCACAGCAGTCAGTTGCAGCTGGAAAGTGCGCTCGCCCGCTTAGGTACACAAAAAGCTCAATACCTGCCACAAGGTAGCGCAACCATTAACAGCCAGCGGACGAATCTGGCCAATCCTTATCAGCGCCAATCCAGTGCGACCTTAGGTTTTGACTGGCAAATTGATTTATTTGGCCGCATCAGTGCACTGGTCGATGCCGCCAATGCGTCAGCCATGACTCAGGCCGAACAATTGCGCGCTTTGCAAATCGAAGTGGTTAGCGCGATAACCAAAGGCTATATCAGTTATCAAGGTAATCGCCAGAAACAGCAGATAGTTGAAATGCAGGTTGATGCGTTAAAACAGAGTATTGCAGTATTAACTGCCCAGGTGGAAGAAGGTATTGCCAATGAACTGGATCTTAACCGTACCAGAGCTCAGCTTAGTCAACAGCAGGCATTATTACCTGAAATTGCCTATGCCCAGTACCGTGACAGTTCAACCCTGGCACTACTCACCGGGCGATTGGCAAGCGATATCAAACTAGAGGACGAGGCGCAAATTTTTACTCAGCCGTTTGCCGTCGCTCTGGCCGAACCCAATAATGCCATCGCATTACGACCGGATATTAGTCGCGCGCTGTTTGAATTTAGTCAGGCTAACTCGTTAAGTGTTGCGGCATCAAAAGCATTATTACCGGATATCAGCCTCAGCGCCTTTACCGGTATCTTAAGCCTGGGCAATAACCAATTAGAAAACAGTCAGCACCAATGGCAAGTGACGCCGCAAATTCAGTGGTCATTGCTGAGCTACCCGGCATTACTGGCACAAAGGGATGCCCAGGCATTGTTAAGCGAAGCGGCCTATCATCATTATCAGCAAGTGGTATTAAGCGCGATTAACGATAGTGAGCTATCATTGCAATCACTAGATAAGGAACTCAAGCAGAAATATTACGCCGACAGCCGTTTTCAGCACGCTAACAAGGCATTTTCGCAAGCCAATGCCATGTATCAAGAAGGGCAAATTCCTTACTTGGAGTTGTTAGATGCCCGCCGGGATGTTTTAATAGCACAAGAAAATGCCGTTGACTCGACTATTGCATCATTGATCGCTAAAGTCGGCACTTATCAGGCATTCAATGGCCGATGGAGTAGCCTGTTAACCACTATGTAGTATAAAAAGAGTTTAATGATGTCAAACGCAGATACTTCCGCCATCACAGCATTACCACAGACCATGCAGGCAATAGTGCTCAAAAAGCCAAATGACGCCATGACATTGTCTGAAATGACAATGGCGATACCCCAATGCAATGACAATGAACTGTTAGTAAAAGTGGAATATGTCGGCCTTAACCCCAACGACGGCTGCTACGCAAAGCACGGCTTTTGCCAGTGGCAATACCCACACGTGTTAGGCGTCGATGCCGTTGGCACTGTAGTTAACGCCAAAAAAGGCGTATTCCCTAACATCGGCGAACGGGTTATGTGGCATGCCAGCCTCGAGGGTCAAGGGGTATTGAGCGAATACGCGAAAGTACCTAACTATGCGGTTTCGGTAGTTCCAAAAGGAGTTAGTGGCGAACAGGCAGCTGCCCTGCCCTGTGCCGGTATGACAGCGTTAATCGCCCTCGACAAGCTGGAAGTCTCTCAGGGTGATACCATCTTAATTGAAGCCGGTGCTGGTGCGGTTGGTCAGTTTGCCATTCAATTTGCTAAATTACGTGGCGCCGATGTTTTTACTACCGCGGCAAAACGTAATCATAAGTTGGTAAAAAAACTTGGCGCGGATGCGGTCTTTGACTATAAAGATAAAAAACTCTGTGACAAAATCCGTCGCGAGCTTGGGCCAAACGGTTTTGATGCGGTATTAGATTCGGTCGGTAGCGAAGCGACAGAGCGTAATATCGGGCTGATGCGCTTTTGCGGCCGTATCGCCTGTTTAAAACCACTACCGCTAATTGATTACCACCTGCTATGTCAAAAAGCGCCAAACATTGGCATAGTTTCCCTAGCGGGTGCCTGGTTAACCAATAGCCTATGTGCTCAGCAAAAAATGAGTTTTATGAGTAATTTACTGCTCGATGGGGTTGCAAAAAACAAGTTGCAGCTACCAGAACTCAGTTTAGTCGCGTTTAATGCATCAGATATCAGCCAGGCATTGGCGAAACAGCTGAGCGGCGGCTTTACCGGTAAACAAATCGTTCAAATCTCGCCCTAATCATTTGCTGTCAAATATCTCTGAGTACAGATTAAATTCATTGGAAATTAATCTGTTAGCCTGCATACTTGCATACTATTATTCTATTTTACATAGGCAACACTATGAGCGAGCAATTTATCAAATCCAAAGCGGCGATCGCTTGGGGCCCGAACCAGCCACTATCAATTGAAGAAGTCGATGTTATGCCACCAAAAGCCGGTGAAGTATTGGTCAGAATTGTCGCCTCGGGTGTCTGCCATACCGATGCTTTTACCCTGTCAGGCGAAGATCCTGAAGGGATTTTTCCAGCGATTTTAGGCCATGAAGGTGGCGGTATTGTTGAGCAAGTGGGCGAAGGAGCCACCAGCGTCAGCGTTGGCGATCATGTCATTCCACTCTACACACCAGAATGTGGCGAATGTAAGTTTTGTTTATCTGGTAAAACCAACCTTTGTCAAAAAATCCGCGAGACTCAAGGTAAAGGCTTAATGCCTGACGGTACTACCCGCTTTTATCAAAACGGCAAGCCAATTTATCATTATATGGGCTGTTCAACTTTCTCTGAATATACCGTACTACCAGAGATATCCTTAGCAAAAGTCAATCCAGAGGCGCCGCTCGAAGAAGTCTGTTTGCTCGGCTGCGGCGTTACTACCGGCATGGGTGCGGTGATCAATACTGCGAAAGTAGAACCGGGTGCGACAGTCGCCATTTTCGGCCTCGGTGGCATCGGCCTTTCTGCGGTGATCGGCGCTCAAATGGCGGAGGCTAGCCGAATCATCGCCATCGATATCAACGAAGGAAAATTTGAACTGGCAAGAAAACTCGGCGCAACAGATTGCATCAATTCAGCGAAAATAGAGCAGCCAATTCAGGACTATATTGTTGAACTAACCGATGGCGGCGTTGATTATTCATTTGAATGTATCGGCAATGTCGATGTCATGCGTTCGGCGCTGGAATGTTGCCATAAAGGCTGGGGGGAATCAGTAATTATTGGTGTTGCCGGCGCAGGTAAAGAAATATCAACCAGGCCGTTTCAGCTAGTCACCGGTCGAGTGTGGCGCGGTACCGCATTTGGTGGTGTTAAAGGACGTTCAGAATTACCGGACTATGTTGAGCGCTATCTAAATGGCGAATTTAAGTTGCAAGACTTTATCACTCACACCATGGCGCTTGAAGACATTAATCAGGCATTTGACCTAATGCATAAGGGTGAAAGCATTCGCTCTGTGGTACATTTTAAATAAAGGCAACAATTGACATGACACTATCGATTATCAACAAGCACAAGGCATTTAACGGCTGGTTAACTCAGTGCAGTCACCAGTCCAGCACAGTTAATTGCAGCATGCGTTTTTCTATATTCCTGCCATCAATCGCAACTAGTGATAATCCGGTGCCAGTGCTTTACTGGCTGTCAGGTTTAACCTGCAGCGATGAAAATTTTATCCAAAAAGCTGGAGCGCTTCGCATTGCCGAGCAGCTTGGCATCGCCATTGTTGCACCCGATACCAGCCCACGTGGTGACAATGTCCCAGACGATCCTGAACAACAATATGATTTTGGCTTAGGTGCCGGTTTTTATCTCAATGCGACGCAAATGCCATGGAAAGAACATTATCAAATGTATGATTATATCCGCCATGAATTGCCACAATTAATCGAACAACAGTTTCCGATTACGAGACAACGAGCGATCAGCGGTCATTCGATGGGCGGACATGGCGCTTTGGTGCTCGCTCTGCGCAACAGTGATTTTTATCGCTCGGTTTCTGCGTTTAGCCCAATTTGCCATCCGATAAATTGCCCCTGGGGACAAAAGGCATTTAGCAACTACTTAGGTAACGATCAGCAGCTGTGGCAAGATTACGATGCCAGCGTGTTAATCGCTAAAGCCAATAAGCACATCCCGATGTTAATTCATCAGGGCGGTGATGATGAATTTCTCGAGCAGCAGTTACAGCCTCAGGCATTACTCAAGTCAGCAGAGCAAAACCTGTATTCGCTGAATTACCAACTGGTGGAAGACTATGATCACAGTTACTATTTTATCAGTAGCTTTATCGAACAGCATTTACACTTTCATGCCAAACACTTACGTAACTGATCATTTTCTGAAATCACTAGGCTAGCAGCTAGCCTAGTTGCATAGCTCAGCAAATACAAAAATCGCCTCAAAACGAAAGGTTTCGTATAAAAAATAGCTAAATTATGTAATATTTTTGCTCAATTTTTTGTAAGACATTGACCATTTTTAGTCAATTCATTAGCAATTTTATTTTTATATAAAATAATTTTCATAAGAAATTTAAAAAGTTAACTAACCATCAAGAATAAAGTAACCAAATTTTTACAAAAATCACTTGTCAGCCGAGCTCACTACTGTAAAGTATTTGCCAGCTACTCGGTAGCGTTAATAAAAGGGAATGTTGTTGTAGGGAAGCAAACATATTCATTGAATATGACAATTTCGAATACGGATGATTAACTGACATCAGGAAGATGACTGAATATATAAAGTCCGGGAGAGGGCAAAAAGGATAACCGAAGAAAGCGTCAGGATGACCAAGAAAAACAAAAGCCAGGAAACAACAATAACATCAGGAATTAAGTGTCAGTAACAGGGACAGTGCTAATAAGTTAGGAAAACTACTTAAGAATTGGAAATAAAATATACTGTGGTAAACCACAAATATATTCTCCGAAAACGATGGCTCTGCCATCGTTTTTTTCTTGGCCAAAAACAAATTCCACCGAATCTTACAGTCCTACTAACCTTTCGCATAAAAGTAGCGTAAAATATCCCCAGATATTCTCACTATGACTTTGCAGCAAGATGACACGCAAGAAAAAATCAAGAAAACCCGGTTTAGCCTCAATTAGCACCAGTAAAGATAAAAAAGCCATTGCCACACCAAGCGATAAAAAACCGAAAAAGCTTAAAGGCAGAAAACCAGGATCACGTCAGGCTGATGCCATCAAAAAATCAAAACAAAAAGTAGTATCACAAGATGCTAAAGATCCGCGAATCGGCAGTAAAAAACCTATTGTGTTAGCAAAGTCGCCTGAAATTAGCACTAAAAAACCTCAGGTTAAAACGTCTGCTAAACCCGCCCCTATCGCTGCGATTAAAGTTGTTGATAATGCCCAGGCATTAGAACAAGAGCTTTACGCCATTGAAGATGACCAGGCATTGCAGGACATTGTTGCCAAGCAGGAACAAGAGCTGGCATTAACAAACGATGAAGTAGATTACTTTAACGAGAAAATGGACCGTTATCACAGTTTAAAACAGCAACTGGGCTGGCAAGATGACGACGAGGTTGATAGCTCCACACAAGACACGGATGACGAAGCACTATGGGACAAATTAGATAACAACCCACTGTCTGATTACGAGTAAAATAACAATGATATTAGATTATTGGCCATACTGGCTGGCACTGGCTGGCGCTATTGTTATGAGTTTAGCCGCTTATGCGATCAACTTACTGCGTCAGCTTAAGCGACAAACCGAACAGCAACAGCAGCTTGAAACACAACAGCAACAAGCATTGCAGACTCACGATAAAAAAGTCCTCGACAGTGTGGTGATCATTGTCCGGGCGATGAAAGAAGAACAATGCGATATTTCTGAAGGTTGCTGGCGACTCTCGGTTTTACTGGATTCACTCAAAACCACCAGGGATCTAAATTTACAGTTTCCTGCTATATTTGAACTATATGGTGCAATAAAACACATGCCTATTCTTGAGCAACGAAAACAGCTCAGTAAGCAGCAACGAATGAAGTACGACCTGGAGCGCACTAAAATAGAGGCTCGCTTACAACCCTCAGTTTTTCAAGCAATAGACCAGTTGCACAATTATGCCTTAGAGAGGATCAGCGCCCTGTCACACTAGTTGTTCTTCTCTCAATAACGGAGTCGATCAGTTATGACGCAAGAGTTAAAAAAACAGCTTACCGAACGAATTGTTGAACTACAGCAGCGCGTCAACGCCATCCATCAAGATTTTGCTCAAGGCCGTAACGCTGATTGGTCAGAGCAGGCCGGAGAACGAGAAAATGATGAAGTGCTCAATGCACTGGAGTCAGAAGCTAAAATTGAAATTCAGCAATTATCTAATGTAATCAATAAAATAGATCAAGGTGTTTACGGCATTTGTGAAGATTGCGGTGAAGCCATTGCCAGACAAAGATTAGCGGTACAGCCGGCGGCCTCAAAATGCGTACAATGCGCGCAATAAACAGCGCTTTGCTTGCGCTCGATCAATAAGCGCCTTGCTTCCTTATTTTATAATCACCCTGTGATACTAATAAGGAAGCACAATGCAAGCTGAACAATTTTTTGATAGCCAGTTATTAAATAAATACAACACCAGTGGGCCAAGATATACTTCTTACCCGACGGCGTTAGAATTTAATCACCAGTTTAACGATAAGGATCTGGTGCAGGCGATTGAAGATTCAACCAATAACGAGTTATCGCTCTATGTGCATATCCCGTTCTGTCATTCATTGTGCTATTACTGTGGCTGCAATAAAGTGATCACTCGCCACCGTGGCAAAGCCGATATTTACCTGGAATATCTGGCAAAAGAAATTGCCTCACGCGCGTCGTTATTTAAAGGCTATACCGTCAAACAACTACACTGGGGCGGCGGCACCCCAAGTTTCCTGACCCATCAGCAAATCACCCAACTGGTCAGCCAGTTAAAGCAAGCGTTTAACTTTGCCGACCAGGTAGAAATGAGTATCGAAATCGATCCTCGTGAAATTGAACTGGATCTGGCAGATCATTTATATAGCTTAGGTTTTAACCGGCTGAGTCTTGGCGTTCAGGATATTGATAAGAAAGTACAAACCGCAATTAACCGGGTACAATCCACTGAATTTATCGAACAATTTATTGCACATGCCAAACAAGTAGGTTTTCAGTCAATCAATGTCGATTTAATTTACGGCCTACCACATCAAACCATTGAAACCTTCACCCGCACTTTACACAAAGCCTACCAAATGGACGTTGATCGCATTTCGCTATTTAGCTATGCCCATTTGCCAAGCCGCTTCGCTGCTCAGCGTAAATTACGGGATGAATGGCTGCCAAACACTCAGGAAAAATTTGCGTTAATGAAACTGGCAATCGAAACCTTAACTGGCTTTGGTTATGAATTTATCGGTATGGATCACTTTGCCAAGCCGGATGATGAACTTGCCATCGCCCAGAAAAACGGCAGCTTGCACCGTAACTTCCAGGGTTATACCACTAAAGGTAACTGTGATTTATTGGGGCTTGGCGTTTCATCGATCAGCGCCATCGGCACTAGTTTCAGCCAAAACATCAAAGAATTAAAAGCTTATTCTCAGGCGATTGAAAAAACTGGCAATGCACTGGAAAAAGGTATCACCTTAACCCCGGACGATGTAATTCGCGGCGAAGTGATCCGCGAATTAATGTGTAACCTCTATCTGGATAAGAGCAAGATCAGTAGTAAATACAATATTGATTTTGATAGTTATTTTTCCGACGATTTACCCTTACTGGATACCTTTATCAACGATCAACTCATTACTATCAATAATAGAGAAATCATAGTCGATCAAAAAGCCCGATTACTGATCCGTAACATCTGCATGAGTTTTGACGCTTACATGAAACAACATATTAACCAGCAACGTTTTTCGCGGGTAATATAACTAATCCAGAGTTCCTAACTGATATACCTGACCAGCGCTTACGAACGCCAGCACTTGTTTACCTTCTATTAGCATTTGCTCAGCCAAATCCACCCACTGGTAATAAACATTACGATGCACTTTTGCTGGCAAGTTACGGCGCACATTAATGTATAATGCTCCTTGTTGGTCGACGCTGAGCTGATGATCGCTGTCAAGGGCAAAGCTGTCGCCAAGGTTAGTGGTCAGCTGCATTACTGAATGCTGATCATCGAGCCAGCACCACTGAGTGATAACAAACGGCGCATCTTCGACGGTAATTTTAATCTTCTCCACCGGGGTCACCAGAAAATACTCATCCGCCTCTTTTTTGATCACAGACGCAAACAGCTTCACCAGTGACAAACGCTTAAAAATAGTGCCGTTATAATACCAGTCGCCATTGGCTTTTATGCATAAATCCATTTCACCACAATATGGCGGATCCCATAATTCCACCGGTGGCAGAGATTGCTGCTGCTCAGTAAGCTGCTTAAGCTGTTTTGATAACTTATCTAATGACATCTTAAATGAACCTTATTCATTTGGGTTAGTATTGTTTATCTTATAGTTAGGTAACCAATGAGCCAGTATTTTCTTAACTTGTTGTACCTGAATCGGCTTGACCAGATAATCATCCATACCAACACTTAGGCACTTTTCTCTATCGCCCTGCATCGCATTGGCTGTCATCGCGATAATGGGAATCGCGCTGTTGTGCTCCCCCGCCTGCCCTTTTCTGATTGCTTTCGTTGCCTGATAACCATCCATTTCCGGCATCTGGCAATCCATCAGCACTAAACCATAACCTTTCTGCTTTGAACTTTGCGCCAACAGCCTGAGAGCTTCAATACCATTGGCCGCAACACCAGCGTCAAGCCCAAGCTTGGCAAGCACCCCTGTTGCCACCATTTGGTTGACCCGGTTATCTTCCACCACTAATATCCGCGTAGCATGCTGCGCCGCTAAATTTATCTTTCGCTGGCTACTTTCAGTTTCATGAAGAAAATGACGTGTCACTAATGGCTCCGCCCGTGCTAACGCCTCGCCTCCCTGTGCCACAACAGCCAGTGCCTTTAATAAATCTTCCGTGGTTGTTGGCTTTGGGAAATAACCATGAAACCCCAGTTTGGCAAACTTTTCTGCATCACCTCGCTCACTCATTGAAGTCATCATGATCATTTTTAATTTTTGATACTCAGAAAAATCATGTAATGCAATGGCAAACTGTTCGCCATTCATTTCCGGCATTTGCATATCCACCAACAATACGTCAAAACCAAATTCTTCGTTATTGTTAAGGTTTTGTGTTAGTAAGTCTAATGCCGCCAGTGCACTGGAAAGCTCTTCAACAGACACTCCCCAGCAAGCTAACTGGCTTGATAATACCTCCCGATTAGTGGCATTATCATCGATAATCAATACCCGTAACTTGCTGATATCAAACTCAGGCAACACAGGTTGAGATTGTTCACTGACGGCAACAAAAATATCAAAAGTGAAACAGCTGCCATGGCCAAACTCACTGCTCACGCTAATATCGCCCTGCATTAACTGACAAAGTTTTTTAGTAATACTCAAACCAAGCCCGGTACCACCGTATTTTCGTGTGGTAGAAGCATCAACCTGATTAAAAACATCAAACAACCCTGCAAGCTTCTCTGGTGCTATGCCTATGCCGGTATCTTTAATCTGGCACTGCAAGCGATAACCGGATTGACCGGCAGGCGTCAATTTAACCGTAACTACTATTTCGCCTTGTTCGGTAAATTTAACCGCATTGCCAATAATATTATTTAAGATCTGCCTGAGCCGACCAGGATCTGACTTTACCATGGAATGTTTCACTTGAGTCAAGTCGAGCACTAATTCCAGTCCTTTGTTTTGTGCCATTAACGCCATAGATTCAGCAACGCCACCAAACAAGGTTTGGACATTAAAATCTATGTTTTCCAAATCCAGCTTACCGGCTTCAACCTTGGAAAAATCAAGAATATCGTTAAGTAAGGTCAACAAGGAATCCGCACTGTATTTAGCCACTTCGACCCGGTGCCGCTGATCTTTAGATAACTGAGTATCCTGGAGCAAATCCAGCATGCCGATCACGCCATTCATCGGAGTGCGAATTTCATGACTCATATTCGCTAAAAACTGGGACTTCATTTGTGCCGCCGCTTCAGCCGCCTGCATAGCTTCAACACGCTGTTGGTAAGAATGGCTGATATTGCGACTCAACACAATTAAGAATGCCAGTACAACTACAGTGAGTATTAAAGCTGTAGCACCGGTAAAATAGGCATCCTGTATCCTCTGTTCCAGCACTTCCTCGACCGTTTGCACCAGCAACTGATGTAATTTCTGTTCTATGTCGCCAAAAATAGCGCGTTTTTGAGCCAAAAATTCTAATAACTTTCGTTCATCGAATTCCCACAAATTATTTTCAAAATAATCGATCGCTTGTTGAGCCGGCTGATCGTCTATCTTAACTATTTCATCTATTTCACGGATCGAATATTGTTGCTGGTGATATTCAGTGATTAATTCAATATTGTGATAATAATCATCCATTACAGAACGAAAATTAGTTAAATGCGTCATCGCTTTAGGGTTATAACTGATATGCTCACCAAGCTGCTGGATAACCCAATGTATTTTTTTGTGTAACACTAAAAACGCCGTTTTATGTTTTAGCTGATTACGCAGCAGATAATTTTTAAAATGGTGAATAAAACCGTTATAGCCGATGTAGCTTTTGAGCTCAGTGACCAATTTTTCAACCTTGTGTTCTAACAACGCCGTCTCTATTTGTTCAAACTTCGCGGTTTCAAGCAATACCAATAATTGCTGTTTATCTTTCTCGGTTAGCGTTGATTGCAATATGGTTAAAAATGTTGATATTTGGTTGATCTTACGGCGAATATTTTTCTTTAACGGTCGCACATCAAGCTCAGAAGCATCATAATTTTCCTGCTCATTGGCGGCAATTAAGGTGACCCGAATGACATTGTTTAAGGTTTTTAATTTAATTAAGGTTAAATAACTGATATGGCGGCGTTCAATAAGTTTAGGCTCAATTTCTCCAGAAAAAGTATTTAACCGGGTAATAAAATTAGCATTAGAGTGGTAAAAAAAATTAACCACTTCTTCCCAATTAATCGATTTATCATCCACTTTTTCACGCAGTCGCTTTAATTGAACGGTAAAGCCATCGATAAAGTTTTGCTCAAAATCCCCAATATCAATTTCAGGCTTCAGTAAATAACCGCTGACCACAGGCATATAATAATCAACTTGTGCTCTCACTGCATTTAATTTGCTTGCTTCGCAGCTCGTCTGACAATGAATAAGCTGCTTAATACTTAATTCCAGTTCATCACTATAAAGATCAACAAAACGTGATAACGCAACATCGAGTTCAACCAGAGTATCGGCAGACTTTAATTTTTCAATTTGCCGCTGCTTTTCCATGACAATGTTGAGCATTAAGCCAATCGCTATCACTAATGGCAGCCCGGAGGTGATTAGTAATTTAGCCCGCAGTTGCGCTTTATCTGCAATAATCCCGGATAATTCATTACGGCTAATAAGATAAACCAGCGGTGCAATCGCTAAGCTTAATAACCCTGCATTTAGTAATGCTTCAGGCCAGCCAGGAAACAATTGCTGAAACCAAGGTAAAATTTGCAGAATAATAAACTCAAACAAACCTATACCACTGGCGATTAACAGCAAAAGAATTACGATTGTCGATAGCCTATTATTTTTTGTCGTATTTAAAGTGAGCAATTGCCAAATAATTGTTGACTAAGAATAGCCTGAGTATAGCCAAAGAAAGACTGACTCACTTAGGGGCTTAATAATGCGATAAAAGATCTTTATGGGTAATGATATTATCAAACTTGCCATCGTCAATGTTCACCCCTTGTTTCGTACCGCATTAATCCAGGCGGCAAAGAAATCATTGCCGAAAAACTCAGTAAGTTAACCCCGGCACAATACAAGGTGTGGGATATGATCACCGATAGCTTTAATCTCAGGTTAAACTTGGTCGCAGTAACGCAAGTTTGCTAAACTAACGGTTCTAATAAATTTGAGTAAACAAGATGTTAGCATTCCGACAATTTTTTTATTTTTTATTAAAACTACCAATCAAAATCTGGGTAAAGTGTAGAATTGTTGCCGATAATGTCCTTGATAATAAACAGGAAAACAGCAAGAAACCAATTTTTTATGTCGCCCGACACCAGTCCGCCAGTGATCTATTGGCCTTGCAAAAAGCCTGTCGCAAGCTCAATTACCCCGATCCCTTAGAGCAAGTAACCATAGATGGTAAACACTACGACCGTACCTTATGTTTGGAAAAACCCAGCAGATTATTTGGCTCTAAAGGCACTATCAATCAGGCTGCTCAACAGCAAGGTATGGCGATATTAACCGCTCATCAGGCTAACGAACAACTGGACGCCCAACTTATTCCGGTCAACCTGGTATGGGGCAGAAAACCCAATATTGAAAAGAACAACGCCAATGTCGGTACCCTATTGGCGGATCAGGAATCCCCCAACTGGTTGCGTAAATTTTTTATTGTGCTGTTTCTTGGCCGCAATACTTTAGTACGTTTTAGTGAAGCTTTATCTTTTCGCTATATCGCAGATAAACATGGCATCGACAGCAGCGTAGCGCGTAAATTTTTACGGGTAGCGCGTTTTCATTTTTATCGCCAGAAAATTGCCGCTACCGGCCCAAGATTGATGCATCGTCAGCAAATGTTTAAAACTTTGATGAAAAACCCGGCGATCCAGCGTTTGCTCCAGGATGAAATCAATAGCAAAAAACAAGATAAGGCCAAGGTTGAAAAGCAGGCACTGGCAATAATGAATGAAATTGCCGGTGACTACAGAGAATCGATGATCCGAGTCGGTGAGCGAGTTTTGCATTGGCTGTGGAACCGTTTGTATAACGGCATTGAAGTCAATAACGCCAACACTCTGCGCGAGCTGGCAGATGATGGCCATGAAATCATCTATGTACCTTGTCACCGCAGTCATATGGACTACTTATTACTGACCTATATTATTTATCAGCAAGGATTAGTTACACCGCGGATTGCCGCCGGTATTAATCTTAATTTTTGGCCAGCTGGCCCAATTTTCAGAAAAGCCGGGGCATTTTTTATTCGTCGCAGTTTTCGCGGTAACCTCATGTACTCCACCATTTTCCGGGACTATTTAGGGCTGTTGTTTGAACGCGGCTATTCAGTAAAATTTTATTCTGAGGGTGGACGCAGTCGCACCGGTAAACTGCTGGAACCAAAAACCGGCATGCTGGCAATGACCATCCAAAGTATGTTACGCGGCATAGACAGACCCTTGACCTTAGTTCCGGTTTATTTAGGTTATGAGCATGTTATGGAAGTCGGTACTTACCACAAAGAACTCAGTGGCAGTAAAAAGCAAAATGAATCCATCTTTGGCGTTTTTAAAGCGATTCGTAATCTGCGCAACTATGGCAAGGGCTATGTCAATTTCGGCACGCCGATCAATATCAACCAGTTTTTAAATCAACAGGTGCCAGAGTGGAAAGAAGCGATCGATGAAGTGGAACCACAAAAACCTTCCTGGCTGACGCCAAGCGTTAATATCCTAGCGGATCAGGTGATGGTAGCGATCAATAAATGTGCGGCACTCAATGGCGTTTCATTGATCGCTTTGATTTTACATGCCTCGGAAAATAAGGCGTTATCCCGCCAGGAATTGACGGCGCAGCTAGATTTCTTTTTAATGATCCAGCGCTCTGCTCCTTACAGTGAGCAATTGACGCTTCCTGAGCAAAATGGCCAGCAATTATTAGATGACGCCATTGCGTTAAATAAAGTCAGTATCGAAGCAGACAGTTTCGGCGACATTATTTCCTTAGGTGATTCTGCGGCATTGGAAATGCGCTATTACCGCAATAATATTCTCCATATCTTTATGCTACCAGCGCTGATCTGTCGTATCTTAGACCGCACAGCAAAAATCAATCAGCAAGAGATAGTCAGCCAAGTGCAACGGGTGATACCACTGCTAAAACGCGACCTGTTTCTCTGGCAAGATCAAGAGGAACTCACCAAACAAACTGAGCAGATACTTGGCACGCTTGAACAACATCAACTTGCTAAGCAAAGCAAGGCTGGTTTCTGGTCATTAGTTAGTGATACCAACTCTCTTAATAAAATCAGAATATTAGGGGAATGTGCGGAAGAAACCTTGCAACGGTTAACCATAATCACCAGTTTACTGAAACAGCTATCACCGATAACGAAAGGTGAGTTTAGTGACAAGGTAGTGGCAATTGCCAAACGCTTATCCGTGCTTAACAATATCAATGCCCCGGAGTTTATCGATAAAAAAGCTCAGATGACGCTAATCAATGCGATGCGCGAGCATAGTTATATCGGTGTTGATAGTGATGGCAAATTGATCGCCACAGACAACATGCCAAGTTTAAACTCTTGTGTTAGCAACCTGGTCGATATTTCGGTATTACAAAGTATTTTGCGTTAACTGTCGATGACTAACGCTATAAGTTCAAACAGCTTACAGGTACTCGATATAAACGCCGATAAAAATCACCAGGCCAACCCAGTGATTATTAAGAAATGCCTGAAAGCAGGCTGAACGTTCCCTGTTTGCTATCAACATCTGCTGATAGCAAAACAGGCCGCCGCTGATCACTAACGCCAGCTGGTAAGGCCAGCCAAAGGCCAGCATCTCGCCCACAGTAAACAACAGAGCCAGTGTCAAGAGCTGTAGCAAACCAACAACACGTTTATCCTGCTCGGCGAATAAAATCGCGGTCGATTTCACCCCGATCAGCAAGTCATCATCACGATCGACCATCGCATACATGGTATCGTAAGCAACCGTCCACAATAAGTTAGCGCTAAATAGTAGCCAGGCAACCACTGGAATTTCCCCCATGGTTTCGGCAAACGCCATGATCATTCCCCAGCTAAATGCCGCTCCCAGCACCAATTGAGGCAGATGAGTATAACGTTTCATAAACGGATAACTGGCGGCCAATAATAACGCGACAACCGAAAGCTGAATAGTATAAAAAGATAAGGTTGATACCAGCGCCAAAGCGCCACCAATTAAAAAGGCAAACAAACTTAGCGCCTGCTCGCTGGTCATAGTGCCTGACACCAGAGGGCGCTGTGCCGTGCGTTTAACCTGGCCATCAACATGGCGATCGGCAAAGTCATTAATCACACAGCCGGCGCTGCGCATAATAAAGACACCTAACGAAAACACCAGTAAATGATGAATACTGGGAAAGCCATCAGAAGCCACCCATAACGCCCATAACGTTGGCCATAATAATAGATAAGTGCCGATCGGCTTATCCATGCGAGTAATTTGCTTAATCGCCAGCCACTTTTGCTGCCATAGCTGATTAACCGACTGTACCATTGACCTTTTCCATATAAGCAATTGATTGTGGTAAAAAGACTTCCGCAACCACTAGTGGCTTATTATCGATAATAAACACAGAGCGGCGCCCCCATAATTCATGAGTGACGGCTAACTGATAGTGCTTTGCTAAGCCAGCAATTGTCGAATCACTGCCAAATTCAGCCACCTGAATCGACTTACGTTGAAAGTTGGGATGATTAAAAATCACCTGACCAAGTGGCTGATTACCTAAATTCGCCAGCTGTTTTTCTGCCCCGGTTAATGAGCTTAACGGCAGTAAACTGCGGGCAAACACACAAGGACGGCGATCACAATGCAGTACCACTTCTCGAACTAGCACTTGCTGTCCAGCCGATACTTCAGCTGTTGCCTCATCTGGATGACAGAGTTCAACTTTTTGCCCGAGCACTTCCACTTCAAACAACGAACAATGCTGTTTGAGCCTTGCGGTTAACGAACTCGGCTCAAGCAACCAGTCACGTAAATTTTCTGCAAGTTCAATAACGGGTTCATCTTGCCAGCTTGCATGAATATGAACGGGAAACAAGGCATGTGAATTTGGCGATTGAGTCATGAAATGTTATGAGTATTAACTATTAAAAACCCGGGCATAATACCAGTTTTTTACACTCAGGTGTGGAATTTCCAATAACCTGAAATCTTTATAAATCTGTTGCAATAAAATAAATGAAAATCAATACTAAGATCGCTACAATAACTGCCGATAGATAACCTAGATTATTTAACATGGACTTAGCCTATATGATCAGAAGCTTTATATTACTCCTTACCTGCCTGATATCAGTATCACCCGTTAAAGCTGCCGACTATGCTTACTATGGCTTTGAACCATCAATTGTCACTAACTATGTCGCGGTCAAAAAGAAGATGGGTTATGTCCGTTTAACAGTAGAGTTAATGATAGAAAATTCCGCTAACTATGAGGTAGTGGAACATCATTCGCCGTTATTGCGCGATGCCATTATCACCATTATCGGCCAACAACCAGAAGCAAAAATCAAGTCGATTAACGGCCGTCACGAAATTCAAAAATTATGTGAAGAAAAAGTCAAAAATCTGCTGACTAAAGAAACCGGCAAGCCTTTGATTAAAAAGTTATTATTTACCCAATGGCTGGACAATTAACTTCTGACTCCGCGAGCCTGGCCAGAAAAACGCAGCCAGGCTAACAAACAGCCAGTCACTAAACCCACCAAATGCGCGGTATTCGCCATATTAATCGGCAAAGCATCAACATAACCCAATAACAGCCAGAACAATAAGAAACCAATAATCGGACGCGACAGCCCAAGTCCTCGTTCAGGTGCTAACCAGCCCGCCCACCAGACATAACCGACGACACCATAAACCACCCCGGACAAGCCGCCAAAATTAGGCCCTGATACTAAAAACTGACCAAGATTTGATAAAATCCCTGACAACAAAAACAGCTGCAGTAACTCCAGCTTACCCATTTTCTGCTCAATATCACCGCCAAGTTGCCACCACCACATGGTATTAAAAGCAATATGTAAAATGGAAAAGTGGAAAAATGCCGGACCGATTAACCGCAATGGATTATCAAAGAACGCCTGAGGAGAAAGCTCGGAAAAAAAATGTAATTGGCTAAACAGCGCGTGCTGCCAGCCTAAACTGCTAGCTAAGTAAATCACCCAGCAAAGGATAAACACAGATAAAGTCACAATACCAGCATGGGCAAGAAACTGCTGTTTGGCACTTGCTAATAGCGAAGGACCATGATGCACAACCTGAGTGGTATCTGCACTGTCCCAGGCGGCACTCTGATACTTTTTATCATAGGGATTTTTAATAAATTGTTCAAAAATGATCTGCGCCTGCTGGTGTTTATCAGTCTGGCAATAAATAACAAACTGACCATCTTGTTTGACGACCTCAGATTGGATACCTGATTTTGTTAAATAATTTGCCAGCAATAACGCAATATTATGTTGTGATATCCCAACAAGCGGCTCAAGCTCACCTTGCACTATTAAACACCCGTTTCTACGTCTTCCGGGTAATGAAGCTGCCAGTCAACAAAGCCACCATCGAGTGAATACACTTCGGTAAAATCCTGACCCGCCAGAAATTGCGCTGCCTGCTGGCTGGAATTGCCGTGATAGCAACAAACCACTAAAGGCGCGTCCAGATCTGCTTCACGGATAAAATCACTAATATTATCATTGGTTAAATGAATAGCATTGGGAATATGGCTGGCTTGAAAAGAAGCGGGATCTCGAATATCTACCACCACATGACTATTCTCTTTTAACACTGCATGTAATTCTGAAATATGCAAATGCTTAAACCCTACTTCACTCATGCTCTAATAACCTCTATTTAAAAATTTATCTATTACTGACTACGACTTATTGCCAATCCAATATTACCTTACCGGACTGTCCAGAGCGCATGACATCAAAGCCTTGCTGGAAATCATCCACGTTATAGTGATGGG
>CAZUHQ010000059.1:2067-21305 GCA_964620605.1 uncultured Thalassotalea sp. | reverse complement strand
TGTACTGCGCAAGGTGCTGACTATACGCAGATTGGTTTAAGTGGTGTACCGACGATTCCAACGGTTTCTCAAGGCAATGCGCGAGAGTTAAAACCTGAAACTTCAGAAAACATTACCGCGTCGTTTAAATGGACACCGGTATTTGATGGTGACGTTGAGTTTGACTTAGGTATTACTTACTGGAGTCTGGAAGTTAAAGACACCATTCAAACCATTAATGGTGCGACTATGCTCAAGCGTTGTTTTGATTCGACGAATATGAGCAGCCCATTCTGTTCTCGTATTGAACGTAATCGTAACTCGGCGGATGCCAGATTGAACTTCCCAAGTCTGGTTGATATTTCATTTATTAATATAGGTGAAGAAACTTCAAAAGGTGTTGATATTAATACTCACTTTGCCACAGGTTTAGGTGACGTATTAGGTATGCCGGTACATATGATATGGACAAACCAGTATACCTTACAAACCGAGCGTGAGTTGACCATCTTTAAAGGTGAAAAAGCCGAAGACTTACTGGAAGACTTTGGTACCCCTGAGCACCGTTTAGTGTCGACCTTTAACTTTATCAGTGGCGACTGGAACTGGATGTTAATGGCTAACTACTTCTCAGAAACCCATGCGGCGGATGATGTGGAAGATACCGCGCGTTGTAATGAGTATGTTACTAATGAAGACTTAGTCGGTAAGCCACAAACAGTACCTGTGTGTACGGCGGATGCGGCTGTTTATGTTGATACCTCATTGAGCTACAATGGCGATAATTTTGGCGTGACTTTCGGTATTAATAATCTGTTTGATAAAGCGCCTGAAATGATTGATATTTCAGCCGGTTCTAACCGTGGTAACATGGTGACATCTTCTGGTTATGATCTGTTAGGTCGTAGTTACTTTGTTAATGCGACTTATCGTTTCTAGTGAGTAATCACAGCTAACGATAGTAGTAAAAACAAAAGCCAGTTGCATCTGCAACTGGCTTTTTATGTACTGAAACGGCGATGTTTTTCAAGTAAAGTCGATATTTGCTAATCGCCTACTATTACTTATTTTCTAATAATTTAAATATGTTTTTTGCAATATCTGTGTTGTCGATAGAGCCGGAAAAACGCTGTTTTTGCGCGCCAAAGGCAAATACAGGAACATCAACTGCGGTATGACCGTGACTCGTCCAGCCGCTATTGGTTTTGCTGTCTACTAGTTTATTTAGTGCTTGATAGAGCGCACGGGCAACGTCTGGCTTGCGCTGTGTTTGCTGTTGCTCATTGGTTAACGCCAGATAATCGTTAAGCGCTTGTCGCGTTTCAGATTTTGCATTTTCGATTGTATTTACTTCCAGAGTCGATAATTCAACACCGGCAAACATTTCGCTAAGCTTTTGTGCTGTGATTTCATGCTCGCTGAAATACTTGGCGATACTGTATGTTGACTGTTTCATGTCTCGAAGTAGTTGAGGGCGCCACTCATAAACACCATTCGCTCCAATAGTAAAGCCGCCGGTACTGTGATCTGCGGTAACAACCACTAAAGTATCTGGATGTTGTTTGACATAAGTTTCAAGATATTCCAGTGTGATTGCCAGATCTTTGATTTCACGCATTGCAGAATTGATATCGTTACTATGGGCCGCCCAGTCAACCTGACTGGCTTCAATCAACATAAAATAACCCTTGGCATTTTCCAGTTGTTTTATCGCTGCTTTGGTCATACGAGATAAACGAGAGGAGTCGCTATCATCAATGGCATAAGGTAAACCAACATCGGCAAATAACCCTATTGTAGGTGTATTCGGTTTTAATGACGCTAATTGCTGATAGCTATCTATATATTGAAATCCAGCAGCTTGGTATTCTTTAATGATATTTCGATCATCACGGATGAAGTATTTCCAGCCGCCACCAAATAAAACGTTGGTGTTAATGCCATTGTCAACATAGCTATTGGCTAGCGCATTATAATTTTTTCTACTCTCGTTATGGCTGATATAAGACGCGGGGGTCGCATGGTTAACTTGTGATGTCACCACCACGCCGGTTTTTTTACCGGCTTTTTTTGCGGCCTGTAATACCGAAGTTACAGCTTTTTTATCGACATCAACGCCGATAGCCCCATTGTAAGATTTCACCCCGGTTGCCAGTGCGGTTGCAGCGGCAGCAGAATCAGTAACATAGCCGGAAACTCGGGCAGGGTAAGTGGTTGCACTGCCGACTAAGTGGCGGTCAAATACAGTTTCTTCAATCGCTGGAGTTGCTGGATTATCGGCAAAGTAGCGATAGGCGCTCGTATACGCAGGCCCCATACCATCTGAGACGATCATAATAATATTGTTAACTTGATTTGCCTGAGCTGTAACAGGCTGTTTTTCTGCTACTGTGCTGTTGCATGCAGTTAAACAAGCAAGTGAGAGTAATATTGATGTTTTTTTCATGTTGTTGTCGCTAATAATTATTGATTTAATGATTTATTGAGTTAATTTCAGGTCAAGCCAAACTAAACGATGATCCGAAGATGCACTACGATCGGCAATTAAGCGATACTCGCTTGATTCTTTTGTTGGCCAGAAAACGCCTGAATCTAACAATTTAAAGCCAGCCTTGGAAGGTAACACATAATCAGCTCGCATTCGCCAGTAAGCACTATGGTGTTTGGCTAATGGATTGTCAGGGCTGTGCTGTTGGCCACCAAGACTGGTTGGTAATGGATCTTGAATCTTGCTATGAGTTAATAATGAGCTAATAGCGTCCCTGTATGCATCACCTTCAGTGGCTGAGGCATTTTGGTCACCCATAATAATAAAAGGCAAATCATCTTTAATGCCACCGGTTACATGTTTATCGTCATAAATATAGCCATCGGCGTTTGCTGTAATATAGTCATGCCAGAAGCGGATTTCATCGTGATTGCGTTTGCCATTTCTGTCTTCCGGGCCATCGAATACCGGCGGTGTTGGGTGGCTCGCCAGAATATGGATTTTTTTACCGTTAATAAAAACCGGGATATCCCAGTGGGATTTAGAGGATAAACGCAGCTCCAGCCAGGCTTGCTTGCTGTACCAGGGCTTGTTGGTTACCGGATCTATTGGTTTAAGGGCATTAGGCATATCATGCCATTTAAATAACTCAAAGGTGCGGATATTGTCTTTATCTAACGGATACTTTGAAAGCAACACCATGCCAAAATGACCGGGAAAATAACCAAAGCCGTGGGTATCTGCGGGTTGGTCAATTTCACCGTCACTATTTAAATCAAACGGTGCTTTTACCCCGGTATTTACCTTGCCCTGATAATAATAAGGAAAATTAACCGCTTTCTGGCCTTGTTGAGGTTTTGCCAGGTAATTGTTAATAAATAACTCAAGGGCTTGATGGCTATTCGCTTGTTGCTGCTCAGCAAAGTCAAATTCATTTAATAGCAATATATCCGGGTTAATACGCTGGATTATTTCGGCAATGTTTCTGATCTGTTGGTGATTTGCTTTCAGTGCGGTGAGTAGCTCGTTACCATTAATCTTTGCTGAATCATTTTTATCGACATAATTTAATGCCTCCATACTGACATTAAAGGTTGCGACACGTAATTTTTGTGGAGTAGGAGTTGCCATAGTATTCAATGAAAGTAAAAAAGCGGTTCCTAGTATAATCTTTATTGTTTGTATCGCATTCATTATTCTTGTATCGCCAGTCCGCGCAGGATAAATGAAGTGAGAAATTGCGTAACATGTTCAATATCTTCTTCTTCATAGTCTGCTCTGTTCATTATGGTTAAAATTTGCGTTTCAAAGTCGGCATAGTGCTGCGTCGAAGACCAAATTAAAAAAATTAAACTGACAGGATCTATCTCTGCCATTTTGCCTTCGTCCATCCATTGCTGGAATACTTTGGCTTTTTCTCTGACCCATTTGCGTAGATAAGTGCGGGCAAATTCTTTTAAATGCTGAGCACCTTGAATAATCTCCATCGCGTAAATTTTAGAGGCTTTGGGGTTTTCAAACGACATTTTAACTTTAGAGGCGACAAATTTTTCAATCGCTTTTTTCGGGCCATCCTGATATTCGATCTCACCTATCCCTTGATCCCACATATCCAATGTTTGCTCAAGTACCGCGTGATAAATGTTTTCTTTATTCTTGAAATAATAAAGCACATTGGCTTTAGGTAAGCCGGCCAAATCTGCGATGGATTGCACTGTCGCGCCTTTATAGCCGTTAGTGATAAACTCATCCAATGCCGCATTGAGGATTTTTTCCTGGCTTTGTATCCTTATTTTTCCTTGTTTTTTTTCAGTCATAACCGTCTTAGTGTTTATTGTTATTAGTGTGAAGCAGTAGGCATTTTTAACAGGGTCTTAAACAAATGTCACTTTTTAGTGCATAAATTACTGTTCATCTGGTCAACCTACAAAAATTTTACCATAGTAATCTTTAGCTGTCTCTTTCAATGAAAATAACGATTTTTGCTAGATATATAGTTAAAAACTTTAGTATAAATCAACAGTTTTACATTGTTGTTACTGTTATTATTGTTTGTCATGATAAATTGTGGTTTATATTGTTTGTTATGAATTTTATTTTTTATTGTTGAGTTGTTGGTTTCTTTTTGTGTTTTATCATATCCCTTGTATTACAAGGGATATGATTTTGTTTTTATTTAAATTGACCAGGTGGTTATATATTAAAGTTAGTATTTTTAAACTACTTATTAAATAAAATTATATAAGTTTGTTTTAGTGGGAGCGTTGTAGGTTTTAAATTTAATTTTAATGTTAGTTGTTGATAAATAATGAGTTATTTTGTGGTGTTTAAATTTTAAAACAGATGTTTTAAAATTTAGAAAACTTGTGTTTTTTACTTGATTACAATAATGTAATAAAATTGTAAGAAAGATTTGCTCTAATTCGATCAGGTTTAGCATCAAATGGTTGCTAAAAAATTTTGACTAAGCTTGATTTAATAATAATTAAAATTGAATCATAAAATTAAAAATATACACCAAGGGAAATATACAACATGAAAACCCAACGCCTCTCTCTCATTTCAGGTGCGATAATACTTGCGCTTGGCTTGTCGACTTCAACATTAGCTAATACAACGTCCTCATCGATTAAAGGGGAAATAGTTGGCCCTCAGGGAAATCCTGTTTCAGATGCCGTAGTAACTGTTACACATGTGCCTTCAGGCTCTGTCAAAACGATTCGTGTCGGTGAAAACGGCGTATTTAACTTAAAAGGGTTAAGAGTCGGTGGTCCTTATAAAATTTCTGTTGATTCTGAAATGTATAAGGATGCAGACCTTTCTGATGTTTCTTTAGCGCTAGGTAAGCCTTTTCAATTGGATGTTCAGTTAGAAGCTAAAGAAGCCATGGAAACCATAGTTGTCAGTGGCGCTAGAACGAATTTGTTAGCTTTTACCAATGAACGTGGCCCAGCTGCAAACTTTAGCAAAGATCAAATTGAGAATGCGCCGGCAATTAACCGCGCAATTACTGATATTGTTCGCGTAGACCCGCGTATTTATGTTTCTGAAGGGAACGATGGCGGTGATACTATCCAATGTGCGGGTAAAAATAGACGTTTTAATAGTTTTACCGTAGATGGTGTTCGCATGGATGACATTTTTGGTTTAAGTGAAACGGGTTTACCAACTAACAGATTTCCATTTTCTTTTGATGCATTAGAGCAAGTTTCAGTTGAATTAGCGCCATTCGATGTCGTTTATGGTGGTTTCTCTGCTTGTACTATTAACTCTGTTATCAAGTCTGGTTCTAATGAACTACATGGTTCAATCTTCTATGATTATACCGACGATGGTTTTAGAGGCGACACTATTGAAGGTGAAGATATCACTTGGCCTGAATACGAAGAAAAACGTTATGGCATGACGCTTGGTGGTCCAATTATCAAGGATAAGTTGTTCTTCTTTGCTGCTTATGAAAAATTAGACGGTTCTGATGTTTACGAAGGTGGAGTAGTTGGTTCAGGAGCAGGAAGAGCGTCTGATTTTGTGACCCAGGCACACGTAGACGAGATCATGTCAATTGCACAAGACCTTTATCAATTTGATCCGGGACTAATTCCATCTGAGTTACCTAAAGGTGATGAAAAATTCTTAGTTAAACTTGACTGGAATATTAATGATGATCATCGTGCCTCATTAACTTATGTAGACAGTGAAGATTTCGATACAAAAGATAGTTCATTTTATGACGTTCAGTTAGCAAGTAATTTGTATAAAACTCAGAAAGAATTATCTTCTTTATCCGCCTCATTATATTCCGACTGGAACGATAGCCTTTCAACAGAAGTAAGAATTACAAGTTTGTCAGTTGATAATGATAATGCGCCTTTATACGGTACTGACTTTGCTAATGTTGGCATTAAAATTGACGGCGATAGAGCTGTAACTTTTGGTGGTGATGTGTACCGCCAAAGTAATCGTGTTGAGTACGGTGTAGATACGTTTGCACTTAAAGGCAGTTACTATTTTGACGATGGTTCAACACTGACTGCAGGTTTTGAACGAGAAGAGATAGATGTTTTCAACTTATTTGGTCGTTATTCTGAGTCAGAAATTATCTTTGACAGCATTGATGATTTCCGTGCTGGCATGCCATCAAGCTTCAGTTATGAAAATGCCGCGACTGGCGATGTAAATGATGTTGCTGGTACATGGGAGTATGCAACTAATACTTTATATGCACAGTACGATTTTGAAGCTGCTGACGGCTTAGACATGGTATTCGGTTTAAGATATGATCAGTATGATACTAGTGACAAGCCGGTGGCTAACCCGCTTTTTAAACAAGACTATGGTTTTACTAATGCGCAAACATTAGATGGTGTTTCTCTTCTTCAACCTCGCTTTAGTGTGACTTATGAGTTTAATGATGACATGGTGTTACGTGGCGGATTAGGTCTATATTCAGGCGGTAACCCCGCAGTTTGGTTGACTAACTCATTTGTTAGAACTGGTGGTAAAACATTCTCAACGCGTGATGCCGGTTTAGAAGATGGGCAGAGTTTGTTTGATGTGCCGCACTCAGGTGCTGAAGACGGTAGACCAAGTGGTCCTGGTTGGGGAATTCCAACATCAGCTTATAATGAAGTTAATAGTAACCTTAACTCATTTAGCCCGTATGCTGATGTTAACTACTTAGATCCCGATTTCAAAATGCCGTCAGAGTGGAAACTATCGCTTGGTACAACTTATACTTTGACTGAAGATATTGTTTCTAACTTTGATATCTTATTATCGCGTAGTAATAACGCACTAATGGTTAAACGTGGTGATTTAGATCCTGTATTAGATGCAAACGGTAACCAAGCCTTAACAGAGCAAGGCTTCCCTGATTATCAATCAAATCGCATTGAATCTTATGTGGTAACTAATGCCGATGAGCACGCAACATCCTATGTACTATCAGCGGCATTTGCGGGAGAACACGATAATGGCATTAGCTGGACTTTAGGTTATGCCTATAGTGACGCTGAAGATATTCAAGGTTTGGTAAGTTCACAAGCTGAATCAAACTACCAGCGTACAGCTAGAAGAGATGCTCAAGGTGAAGTTGCTACGACCTCTAACTATAACATCAAGCACAGATTGACTGGTACATTAACTTATAAAAAGCAGTTCTTTTCAGGTTATGACACTCGATTCTCTATGTTTGCAGTTTATCAATCAGGGGAAGTGTATAGCTTAACTGAAGATGGTACAGGTACATACGCACGTCGAGGACCGGTAGGTGAATTAACAGAAGATGGTTTAGTACTTGTACCTGGTGCAAAGCGTAATGGAGAAGAAAGCCCTTCTTGGAAAAAAATTGATGTTAAAGTTACCCAAGAAATTCCTGGTATTATGGAAGGCCATAAAGCCTCCGCTTTCATTGTTATTGATAACTTCACTAACTTCTTAAACGACGACTGGGGTGTTTTAGAAGAGCAAGATGGCAACTATCAGTTTAGTGAAGTAGGAGACACTCCTTTTGTAAAACAAAGTGCTTCTGCTTACGAAATTAGAGTTGGCGTTGAATATAAGTTTTAATTAATGCTGTCTATTAGTAAAAGCCGGGAAATTTCCCGGCTTTTTTTGGGCTAAAATATAGTTAACTAAGGAGAAAATAGTACAGATTTATCACCAAAGTTTCATATACAAGGCGATAAATTTAGATTATAGTTGACCAAATGGTTAAGTTTGTAGGTGGTAGTGATGACAAGTATCACAGAACAACAAAAAGCATTGATTGCGAAAGCAAAAAACGCTTATCAGAATGCCTATGCACCTTATAGCAATTTTCACGTCGGTGCGGCGGCGTTAACCAAAAGCGGCAACATAGTCAGTGGTTGTAATGTTGAAAATGCCTCTTATGGCTTGACGGTTTGTGCCGAGCGTAATTGCATTGCTCAGGCGGTAATTCAAGGCGAGCAGCAATTTGAAACTCTGGTTATTTATACTGAGCAAGAAAAACTAACGCCACCTTGTGGCGCATGCAGGCAGGTAATCGTTGAGTTCTTTGAGCCGGAGGCCATTATTATGGCAGTGAATCATCTGGCGAATCAAAAAACATGGACGGTAGAGCAATTGTTACCAAGCGCTTTTACGCCGAAAGATTTAATTTAATGGATAATTTATGTATTTACCTCAAGCAATAATTCGAACAAAACGCGATGGCAAATCGTTATCTGAACAGGAAATTAAACACTTTGTTCATGGCTTAGTTTCAGGGCAATTTAACGATGCCCAGGTCGGTTCAATGGCAATGGCGATTTTTCAACAAGGCATGCAAATCGATGAAATTGTTAATTTAACCCGTGAAATGATGCAATCTGGCGATGTGCTGAGCTGGCCTGAATTAGATGGCCCTGTGGTGGATAAACATTCAACCGGCGGTGTCGGTGATAAAGTCAGTTTTATGCTCGCGGCTATTGTTGCCAGTTGTGGCGCTTATGTGCCGATGATTTCCGGGCGAGGTCTTGGTCATACCGGTGGTACTTCCGATAAGTTGGAAAGTATTAAAGGTTTTAATGTTCAGCCGAGCATCAGTGAATTTCAGCGTATTACCAAACAGTTGAAAATGGCGATCATTTCACAAACCGATAATTTAGCGCCCGCCGATAAACGCTTATATGGCATTCGAGATGTAACGGCAACGGTTGAGTCTATTCCATTGATCACAGCGTCGATTTTATCGAAGAAACTGGCTGCGGGGGTAGATGCCTTAGTGATGGATGTGAAAGTCGGTAATGGTGCCATGATGCATAATATCGAAGATGCTAGGGCGTTAGCACAATCTATCGTTAATGTGGCTAATGGCGCTGGGGTAAAAACTCAGGCGATTATTACCGATATGAATCAGGTACTAGGTGCTAGTGCCGGTAATGCGCTGGAAATGAAAGAAACCGTGGATTATTTAACCGGTAAGCAGCGCGAACCAAGGCTCCATCAGGTGACCTGTCAACTGGCGAGTGCTATGTTGATCAATACTGGGATCGCAACTAATCATCAGCAGGCGCTGGAGAAAATCGAAGCGGTATTGCAATCGGGTCAGGCGGCTGAATTATTTAACCAGATGATTGCCGAGCTTGGCGGGCCAAGTGATTTTATTGAAAATCCGTGGCATGCGATGAGTAAAGCGAATGTCATTATTGATGTTATTGCGCCTGCCAATGGCTATATTAGCGCGATGCAAACCTATGATCTCGGCATGTCAATTGTTGAGATGAAAGGTGGCCGTACCGCTCCTGGCCAGCAAATTGATCACAGTGTTGGTTATGATCGTATCTTGCCAATTGGCACCTTAGTCAATAAAGGGGATGTCATCGCCCGGGTTCATGCTCAGGATAGTGATAGCGCTGAAGCGGCAAAACAGGCTTACAGTAAAGCGGTAGCTATCAGTGATAATGATCCTGAACAGCAAACCTTGATCTATCAGACGATTAGTTAACTAATAATAGTTAAGTGTTGTCAGGCAAACAAGCAAGACGCGCGAATCCTTCCTTGGAGCTCATCACCAGCAGGGATGCTGGTGTTGCTTGCTTTTATTACCATAGCAACACTGATGTTTTGCTATTATTTCGCTTAATAGAATATGGTTTAACGGATATTCTCATTTCTCTTAATATACCGGATAAAAAACTGAAATATTTACTAAAGCTTTACTGAGTTTTGCCGATAAGCTATTAAGTTTCTTAGTAAAGCTGATTGTTTTTTGTGCTCAAACAGGTAAACGCTGACATCCTCGTTGAAGAACTGCAGTTAGGCGAACAGCTTAATCAGTGTGTTCATAGCAGCAGACGCAGTGATTTTTCCCTGATGCTGGCAATGTTAACCGAAGATGTTAGGGCACATAGTCAATTCCACCTGCCAAAAACACCAGCGTCTGAAAAAAACATCACTGACGCTCAGCTTCGAAAATACTTTGACTTGCCGGAAAAAGCACGCTTGGCGTTAACGGAGCTCAGCGAAATAAATGAATTTTCACAGGCTGAGTTAGTTGAACACCAGCAATTAGCCAGTATTCATCTGGAACAGGCGATTAAGCCTAAGCCGTTAGCGTTTCGTGATAACAGCAAGCATATTGAACTTTCGGTAATGGAAAATACCAGTTTGTATTGCCAGAAACAGCACCAACAAGTAGGTGAGTTTGAAAATACCCATTTAGATTTTCAAGTCAATGAGTGGCTGAAATCGCTACAATCCACCATAGTGAAATCACCATTAGTGGATGTCGCGGCTTAGTATAATACCAAGTTAACTAATGATTTAGTCAACTCAGATTAATTCTCGCTGAGTGAGCAAATAATTAATCAAATTGGTATAAGCTAACTGCTGGCGAGTTTATCTACCGTTGATGAACAGGCGGTTAAAAAGGTTTCGAGAAAGTATTCTACCTCTGGCATCTCTTTTTTAATGCCGGACAGCTTGTTTTCCAGACGTATTTTTACATGATCAAATTCATGATTATTATGGGTTAATTCATCAAGTGCCTTGATATAAGCGACTAAAATATCGGCCGCTTTGACGATTTTTTTATATTCCTGTTCGACATTATCCTGCACTATGATGTCAGAGAAAACTTCTTGAAACTCCTCAGGCAGTGAAGATAAACATTCCTGTTCGGCCAGGCTTTCAATTTTTTTGAACTCGCGAGCGATTTCTTTATTGGCATATTTGGTTGGGCTGACGATATCACCGTAGCGGGTTTCGCTGGCTTCGTGATAGAGTGCGATAGTGGCGGCGCGATCGGCATTTATTTTGCCTTTAAACTTTTTATTTCTAATCACAGCTAACAGATGGGCAACTATCGCAACCTGATGAGAATGCTCGGCAACGTTTTCTTCTTTTACGCAAAACATTAACGCCCAGCGTTTAATCAATGGCATGCGAAACAGCCAGGCTAAAAACGTACTTTGCTTATTTTTGTTCGCTGCCATTTTGACTCCTAATTAGTTTGACTGGTAATTATTCCTGGCGATAGGTTCTGAAAAAGTTTTTGATCTTTTCTATTGCCGGTCTGAGTTCATCTTCATGTGGTAAAAACACTAAACGGAAATAATTTTTTTCCTCAATATTAAAGCCGCTGCCGTGAACCACTAGGATTTTCTCCTGTTTGAGCAGATCCAGTACCATTTTTTCATCGTCGGTAATATTAAATTTTTCCGCATCGACTTTAACAAACAGATACAAAGCGCCCATTGCTGGATTACAGGAAATACCGTCGATTTCATTCAGCAGTTGATGAGCTAAATTACGCTGCTTGATCAACCTGCCATCATCCTTGATCAGTTCATTGATACTTTGATAACCCCCTAAGGCGGTTTGAATCGCATGCTGACACGGTACATTGGCACAAAGGCGCATTGAGGAAAGAATATTAAGCCCTTCAATATAATCTTCTGCATGTAGTTTTGGGCCGCTTAATACCATCCAACCGGCTCTAAAACCGGCGATGCGGTAATTTTTCGATAAGCCACCCATGGTAATAACTAAAACATCGTCAGCTAGGCTGGCGGTCGGGATATGCTTGGCATCATCGTATAAAATTTTATCGTAAATCTCATCACTAAATACAATCAGTTGATGCTTGCGTGCTAACGCTAATATCCCTTGTAATACTTCTTCTGAATAAACGGCACCGGTAGGGTTATTCGGGTTGATCAGCACAATCGCCTTGGTTTTTTCGGTGATTTTACTGGCGATATCCTCAAGATCAGGAAACCATTGATTTTCTTCGACGCAGCGATAATGCACGGGAATACCGCCAGATAAAGAAACCGCAGCCGTCCACAGCGGATAATCGGGCGCAGGGATCAAGACTTCATCTTCGTCATTGAGCAAGCCTTGCATTGCCATCACGATTAATTCGCTGACGCCGTTGCCGATAAAAATATCATCAACGTTAACCCCTAAAATGCCGTTTTGCTGAAAATACTGCATTACTGCAACCCGTGCTGGGTAAATACCTTTTGATTCACAATAACCTTGGGCAGTAGGCAGATTATGGATAACGTCTTTTAAAATATCATCCGGTGCTTCAAAGCCAAATGGGGCAGGGTTGCCGATATTCAGTTTTAAAATTTTATGGCCTTCGTCTTCTAAACGGCGTGCTTCTGCGGCAATCTGTCCACGTATTTCGTAACAGACATTATTGAGCTTGGCAGATTTTTTCACGCTTTTCATAGGAGACTACTTCTTCTTAGTTAAATTAGTTAAATTAGTTAAATTAGTTAAATCGGATTGTTTTTATTGTTGTTAAGGCAATCACTTAGATCGCCTATTGTTACTAATAATCGGCGACTTTGAAATAGTTAGTTTCATCTTTTTTATAGCGAAAACAGTAATTCGCGATAATCTTGTTATTAAGGGGTAAAAAACTTCAGGTTGGAGGGCATATGGCGTTACCTTTATTGTGGCTTGGCGCTGCCGCTGTATCGGCATTAGCGGCGAAACAGCTGGCAGATGATCGCAAGGCCGAACAAAATAAACGTTTGCGTTATCGTAAGGTGCAAACCTTAGCGGATCTTGATAGCCATGAGTCGCCGATTGCGATTTATCCGTCTAATTTATTATCCACTGAGCAAGTGGCAACGCCGCAAGCTGGCGCACTGGTCTGTTGTGGTATCGGCGGGGTGCTTGATCATACCGGCATTTGGGTGGATGAAGATACCATTGTTGAACTTGATGGTAACGGTTTGATCAAACCGATATCGGCGGCGCGTTTTACTAAAGAGCGTTCCGGCAAGCAGATATTTATTGCCTGTGACTCTCATGCCGAGCCGTTAATTTGCGAACAGGCCGCCGAGCGGGCGATTGGCCAAATTTATCAATACCGCGACTATCACCTGATTAGCAACAATTGCCATCAGTTTATCTGGCAATGTTATCAGCCAGGGGATAGTCAAATTACTACGTTTAAAGAATTAAACATTAAGCTTGCTAAAATGTTTAATCGTAAAATTTATTGGGATCTGTGTTTGTGTTGAGTTGATACAAAATCTATCAATTTTCATGCTGAATTTGCCGCTAAAACCCAGTATGATTTCCGCTAAGTAAAACTCGTTAATCAAGTCCATTGAAAAAATCTCTGAAAAAAATTTTTATCGCGCTGCTAACAACTGCTACCAGTATTGTTATTGTTTGTTTAGTACTGGTCTATCTGGCATTACAACCAGTGCCAACTGTAACTGATAAGCAGCAGATCAGCGCTGATGCTGCGCAGCAAAGCCAGCAGTTGGCAAAACGTATTGCGGCAACCTTAAAGCAAAATACTAATGTTAGTGTGATAGCGACTTCTCAACATGAAATTAATGGCTTAACTGCGCTGTTTAATCGTGCTTTCCCAAAGGCCAGTATTGAGGTGCAACTATCGAACGTTGGCGCAGCGGCTAATGGCACCTTAGCGTTACCACTACCAACGTTTATCCGCTATTTAAATATTCATGCGATTATTTTGCCATCAAGCAAGGGACTTGATATTGAGCAAATAACGGTTGGCGACCTGGCAATTAATGGCTCACTTTTTCTTAAGTTAGTCACCTGGTTAGCTGATAGCTTAATACAGGCTGGAATGGCAGATAAAGCGCTGGCGATGATTACGGCGGTTGAGATAAATGAACAGCAGTTGGTGACGCATCTTAAGTTAAATGAGAATTTTAATACCAAGCAAAATAAATCAGTATTAATGGCATTAAGGGATGAACTGGCATTGTTTGGTGATGTTGAAAAAATTGCTTTTTATTATCAATCATTAAGTGAATTTGCCGCCCAGCAACCAGTAAAATCGTCTATTGCGACTTATGTCAGTTACTTGTTTGATTTAGCGAAAGTGCGCCGGGGAATTTCAGATGAATACTCGGCGCTAGCAGAAAATCAGCAGGCGCTAATGGCGTTGGTGATCTATTTTGGTGCTGACAGATTTGAGACTCTGGTTGGCGACGTCATTATCCGGGATCGTGAGTCGCTGATCATTCGTAATCGCCTGCGCAATAACGTTACTTTGCAGGATAGGGTGGATTTACAAAAGCACTTTATCTATTCGATGGCGCTGCAATTATTCAGTACTCATGGCGCTAGTGATGCGCTAGGGGAGTTTAAAGAGTTTCTCGATACCAATGAGGGCGGCAGTGGTTTTAGCTTTGCTGACTTACAAGCAGATCGCGCCGGTACCCGGTTGGCGATGATAGTGACTAAATCTGAGCACCATGCTCTACAGGCACAGGATTTGTTAGCCAGTGTCATAGATCAACAATTGCTTCCCAGTATCAACGGATTGCAGGAAGGTCTGCATCAGCAAAGCTTTGCTGAGGAATTTAAACATGTTGATTCCAAACAGTATCAGCAAACGCTTAGCGATATCGATAGCCGGTTAAAATCTTTACCTGTCTATCAGCTGGGCTGGGAGTAACAGCAGTGAAATAGAAAAGCTTAGCATTTGGCAAGCTTTTCTATTGACTATGTTCTCTTTAATTGTGTTTATTACCTATCCCTTTGATAAATAAGGGGTTGCTATGGTGACAAGGGCAAACAACACCCATCATGGATGCGGGTGTTGAGTCTCCATGGACGGACTTGCAGCATCTTGCTTGTTTACCTAGCAACAGCTACCGGAAACATAGCCTTTCTAATTGCTATCTTTGAAAAAGCTTACTGAAATAATTCCAGTACTTTATCAATCGCGATTAATGATTTCTCACCGCTAATACGGTCTTTAACTTCAATTTCCTGGTTATCTAAATTACGTTCACCGACAATTAACAGTACCGGCGTGCCAATGAGTTCATGATCGGCGAACATCACACCTGGGCGTTCTTTTCTATCATCAAATAACACTTCAACGCCTGCTTCTTGCAACCGACGGTAAAGTTCTTCAGCCGTTTCTTTTACTCGGGCGGACTTTGCCATGTTCATAGGTACGATGGCAGCCTGAAATGGCGCAATCGCTTTCGGCCATTTGATGCCGTATTTATCGTGGTTTTGCTCGATTGCCGCAGCGACAATACGTGAAACGCCGATACCGTAACAGCCCATAGTCAAGGTTTGGTTTTTCCCTTCTTCGGTTAATACGCCGCAGTTCATCGCTTTCGCGTATTTATCACCGAGCTGGAAAATATGACCGACTTCAATACCGCGTTTTATCACGATATTTCCTTTGCCGCATGGACTAGGGTCACCGGCAACGACATTACGGATATCTGCTACTTGATAATTTTCAATATCGCGATCCCAGTTAGCGCCGCTAAAGTGAGTATCGTTTTTATTGGCACCGCAGATAAAGTCTGCCAAATGGGCGGCGCTGCGATCGACAATTACCGGAATCGATAAACCGACAGGACCGATAGAACCTGCATCACAACCAGCAACGTCAGCGATTTGCTCGTCAGAGGCAAAGGTCAGCGGGCTGGCAATTTGCGGCAAGTTTTCTGCTTTAATTTCATTGAGCTGATGATCGCCACGCAGTACCAAAGCGACTATGCCTTGTGGTTCGCCGTTGTCGTCAGCGCCAACCACTAATAAGGTTTTCACTGTCTGCTTGGCATCGACACTAAAAAATTCTGCTACTTGTTCAATCGATTTAACATCAGGCGTTGATTTTTCCGTTAATACTTCAGTGGCGGCAGGGCGTTCACTCGCTGGCGCTAAGGCCTCAGCTTTTTCGATATTGGCGGCATAATCGCTCTGATCACTAAAGGCGATATCGTCTTCACCTGAGTCTGCTAATACGTGAAATTCATGTGAACCTTCACCGCCAATCGAACCGTTATCGGCAATTACCGGGCGGTAATCCAGGCCTAAACGCTCAAAAATACGGCAGTAAGCATTAAACATTACCTGATAGGTTTGCTTTAAACAGTCATCAGATAAGTGGAATGAATAGGCGTCTTTCATTAAAAATTCACGGCCACGCATTACACCAAAACGCGGACGAATTTCGTCTCTGAATTTGGTTTGTACCTGAAACAGGTTTAATGGCAATTGTTTATAGCTGCTGATCTCGTTGCTAACCAGTTTAGTGATCACTTCTTCGTGAGTCGGGCCTAAAACAAAGGGTCTTTGGTGACGGTCGTTTAAGCGTAATAACTCCGGGCCGTAATCATCCCAACGACCTGATTCTTCCCATAAGTCAGCAGGCTGTACCATAGGCATTAACGTTTCTATTGAACCCGCTTTTTCCATTTCTTCACGGACGATTTTTTCAACTTTACGCAGTACTTTTAAGCCAGTCGGCAGCCAAGTATATAAGCCTGATGCAACATTACGAACAAGCCCTGCCCGTAGCATGAGTTGATGGCTGATCACTTCTGCATGAGCAGGGGTTTCTTTCAAAGTTGAAAGCAGATATTGGCTAGTACGCATGAATGGGAATTCCGAAACAAGATTAAAAAATTAGTGTCTTTATTCTAGCAGGGCGCAAGGGTTGGAAAAAGAGTAAATATCAAGGAATGTTCAATTATTTCTTGCTGTTGATCAACGGGTCATTTTTTTAACAAATACCACTACGAATAAGGCGATGGTAAAACTGCCGGTAAAGGCTTCGATAGCCGCAATCGCTCGAGAAATTCCTACCGGGGTAAAGTCACCATACCCCAGGGTGGTAAAAGTGACTACCGAATAATAAAGACAGGATAAAAATAGCGAGAAGTTATCGCCTAGGCTTTTACTGCTGTCATAGCTTAATATATCGCCCTGGTAGTTTAGCCCGGTATAGGTATAAAGCGCGGCGCAGAAGATTATCAGCAGCAGTGAAATGCCAACGATACGAATAGGGTCTTCGCCATAACCACAAAACAAGTCGACGATTTTTGAACTAAGACGTCGGAAGCTATGTTTGGGCATTTGCATTCGGCGCATGGTCAGCTCTTTTTGAATAAGCTTGCCTGACATGGTGAAAATGCCTTCCATTTCCGCATGTTTCCTTAAGTCGCGGTAGATTTCTTCCGCCTGTTCAAACTGATCTAAGGCGGCACTTATATTACCTTCTTTTATTAGTTGTCGTGCCCTGACTTCTTGCACCAGTTTTTTTCCTGTGACTAGATGCTCTATTTTACAGCCTTTCCATTTGATGCCTAATAAATTGGCACCGGCTAAATTTGCACAATTTAGGTTAGCGTAGCGTAAGTCACACTTCATCAGGCTGGTGTGGTTAAAGTTAATGTTAAACAGATGGGCACCGGACAAATTTGCACGATAGAAATCGGCGTAGGAAAAATCAAAGCCTTTTTTGTGATAATGGTTAACCAGGTCGATATTTTTTAGATCGGTGTTTTTTAAGCAGATGCCGCGGGTCATACCGCCAGAGCGGGTGAACTCTATCAGTGCTTCTTTAACTTCCGGGCCTGATTTGTCGACGCTGCTGTCATGCCAATAGCAATAATGCGAATGCCGCATCATCTCTTCGGTGCAGTTGATGCCATCCGGGTCATCGTATTGACATAAATGATTATTTTCACTCATACCGCCAGTATAGTCAGCGATAAATATTTTGCCTAATCAAAGCGGATGAAGCTTTTTTCAATCAATTGATTATTGGATTTAACTGATTTAAGCACTTAGCACAGGGTGAGGTTTTAAAATGATATTTTCTTTCGTTTACCGGATGGCTGTTGGGCGTTTCGCTGAGTTTGTTTTTGAGTGGCAGGAGCGGCTTTGCTTTTTGTGGTACTTTTGCTGTTTTTAGTTGCACTCTTACTTTGAGGGGCTGCAAAGGGAGAGTGGCAAACAACCTCAATAAAATCGCCATTAAACTCTACTACGTCCTGATGGTAGATCTTTTTGCGCTTTTGGAATTCTATTTCCCCATTAACCGCAACATAACCTTCGCTGATCACGACTTTCGCTTCGCCGCCGCCATTAACCAGGTTGGCAACTTTTAGTAACTTACACAGTTCTATCGGTTGGTTTTCAAGTTCAACACTAAATGTATGGCTCAATTGGGGATACCTCAAATTTGATGGTTGGGCTATTGTAACTTGGCTAAATAGATGAGTACAGATTAAAGCTAGAAACAAAGTAGATACAAAAAAGCTGTGGTAAACGTTTAATAAGACTTGCGTTGAGTGCTTTTTTCCGTAAAATGCGCGCCAGCTAGAAACGGCAAGGTACTTGAAAGGGTACTACGCAAAACATCCGGTCTAAGGGCATCAGCCTATGATAGCGGAGTTACCTCAGCAACGAACATGTATGTTTAGGTGATCTGCGTATTATTACAACCGTTTCTGTTAATTTAGTTAGGTTGTTTGATTAATAGGATTATCGATGAAAAACATTATTGCTGTTGCTACTATCATTTCTTTATCTGCTAGCTTTGTGCCAAAAACTGAAGCTTCTTCTATTGCGCAAAACTTATGCGAATACGTTAATGTTGATAACAAATCAAAATTACGTTCATATTTAAAAACCAACAGACTTAAAATTCGTAATGTCTTTGACGGTATTCAATGTAATGGTCAAAACTTGTTAGCATTTGCTGCGTCACGTAACGCAACAGAAACCGGCGCTATGATGATCGGCAAATTATCGAAAAAAGTGGTTGAAACAAATTTAACAGTATTAGCTAATAGTGAATTAGCAAGCGTTGCACAAAAACGCGTTAATGGTTAATTAACCATATAAAAGGCGTTAGCTCGATGGAGCTAACGCCTTTTATGTACAGGATGTACGGTATAGCGAAATTGCAGGAGCATAATTTCGCATAGATACAGGATGTACGGTATAGCGAAATTGCAGGAGCATAATTTCGCATAGATACAGG